>NZ_JACHLY010000001.1:0-348125 GCF_014204715.1 Streptomonospora salina | reverse complement strand
TCCGGATCCTCACCGCCGGAAACCGCGACGCCCCGGCCCGGCAGCGGACACTGCGGGCGATGATCGACTGGAGCTGGGAGCCGCTACCCGAGCCCGAACGCGCCGTGCTGCGCCGATTGGCCGTGCACGCCGACGGTTGCACCCTGGAGGCGGCCGAAGACGTCTGCTCCGGCGGCGAGGTGGCCGCCGCCGACGTCCTCGACCTGCTTTCCCGGCTGGTGGACCGCTCCCTGGTGGTCGCCGAGACCGCACCCGGAACCCGGGCGGGAGGCGGCGCGGAGCACGGGACCGCAGCCCGCCCCTCGCCTCGCTACCGGCTTTTGGAGTCCGTCGCCGCCTACTGCCTGGAGCGCGCCGACGAGGCCGGCGAGACCGACGCCGTGCGGCACCGGCACGCCCACTACTACACCCGCCTCGCCGAGCAGGCCCGGCCCCGGCTTCGGGGCAGCGGCCAGCACGCGTGGCTGGAGCGCATGGACACCGAGTCCGCCAACATGCGTGCGGCCCTGGACACCGCCGTGCGTCTCGGCGCCGCATCCGTTGCGCTGCGCCTGGTCAACGCGCTGGCCTGGTATCTGATCCTCCGCGGACGCTACGGCCAGGCCTGCGAATCGCTGCGGGCGGCACTGGAGCTGCCCGGTGCGCCGGCGGGGCCGGACCGGGCGGCAGCGCTGTCCTGGCTGGCGGCGCTCGGCTTTACGACCCTCGGCGGCGCCGATGCCGACGAACGGGCCCGCGACGCGCTGGAGGCCTACGACCGCCTCGACGACCCCGACGGGCGCGCGCACGCCCAGTGGCTGCTGGCCTTCGCCCGGCAAGGCTCCGGCGACCTGGCGGGCAGCGAGAAACTGGTCGAACAGGCACTGAGCACCTTCCGCGCCCGCGGGAACCGGTGGGGCATCGCCGCGGCCAGGAGTACCCGCGCCGAGACCGCCCTGGCCCGGGGCTGCCTGGCGGCGGCCCGGCGCGACAGCGAGGCCGCGGAGTCGCTGTTCCAGGAGGTCGGGGACCGCTGGGGCCAGGTCCAGGCCACCCGTACCCGCGGCCTCCTCGCCGAGATCGCCGGCGACTACGACGCGGCCGAGCGGGCGCATCGCAGCGTACTCGGGCTGGCCGAGGAACTGAAACTCTGGCCCCTGGTATCCGTGCAGACCGCCGCACTCGGCCGGCTGGCCCTGCTCGCCGGCGACGTCGACGACGCGGACGAGCTGCATGAGCAGGCGCGGCTGCTGGCCGCCGAGCAGGGCGACGGATCGGGGGAGGCGTTCGCCGCCACCGGGCTCGCACTCGGCGCCCGGCGCCGGGGCCGACTCGACACCGCGGAGGCCCACCTGCGCCGGCTGCTGGCCTGGAACCGCCGCACCGGCTACCAACCGGGGACCGCGCTGGTGCTGGCCGAGCTGGGATTCGTGGCCGAGCAGCGCGGCGACGCCGGCGCCGCCGCCGCGCTGCACGCCGAAGGGCTGGCGGTGGCCCGCGAGACCGGAAACCCCCGGGCGGTGGCACTCGCCCTGGAGGGCACAGCCGGCGCGGCGGCCCTCGCCGGCGACCACCGCCGCGCGGCCCACCTGCTGGGCGAGGCGACCGCGGCCCGGGCCTCGGCCGATGCGCCGCTGCCCGGCGCGGAGCGCGGCGACGTGGACCGGATCTCGGCCGCATCCCGCAGGGCGATCGGCGGCGCGGAGTTCGACGCGGCCTTCGCCCGCGGGAGCGGAGCCGAGTGAGCGGCCGGGCCCGCTACGGAACCCGGGCCGCCCCGGCCGCCGTCAGACGCCGGTGGCGCCGTCGATGCGCTCGCGGATGAGGTCGGCGTGGCCGTCGTGCCGGGCGTACTCGCCGATCATGTGGGTGTAGATCCACCGCAGGCTCACCTCGGCCCCCATGGACGGAACCGTGTCCTCCAGCGACCGCGCGGCGCAGTTCTCGCGTGCCCGGGTGATCTCGTCGTGCCAGATGCCGCGGACCGCCGCGAATCCGACACCGTCGGAGAGGTCGAAGCCCTTCGTGCGGCCCTCGGGATCATCCGACGAGGCGAACAGGGGAGACGCCTCTTCGCTCAGCAGCACGCCGCTGAACCAGTTCCGCTCGACCTCGGCCATGTGCTGGACGAGGCCCAGCAGCGTCAGCGGCGACGGCGCGGCGGAGGCCTCGCGCAGCTGCGCTTCGGTGAGGCCGCGGCATTTGATGTCCAGGGTCGTGCGGTAGAAGTCGAGCCATCCCTCCAGGTTGGTGCGTTCGTCGGCGTTCAGAAGCGGCATCGGCCGGTCGGAGTCGTCCATGGGAAACGATCCTGACAGCAGGGGCCGACATTCGGTGCGCGCCCGCGATGTGCACCGCCGCACACCGCCCCGCCCCGCACCGCCCCGGCGGCCCGCGCCCGGCCCCGGTGCCAGAGGTCCACGCCCGGACCCGGTCCCGCCGGGCGCGGGGTCATTACCGGCGCAGTGCCGGAGAACGGTGAAAACCCCGAGATCGTTCTCGTTTTCCGGGGCACCCGGCACCCGTTCGGCGATCCCGGAATTACTCGCCGTGCGCGGACGGACACCCGACCGTCTTTCAGTCGCCGCCACCCCCGCCGCCTCCTCCGTCGGCGCCGCCACCACCGTCTCCGCCCGAGCCGCCGCCCATGCCAGCCCCGCCGACGCCGTCGCCTCCGCCGAACCCGCCGGGCCCGCCGTCGGCGGCGACACAGCCGCCGGGCCCGCCGTCGCCCGACGGACCGGCCGCGCGGTCACGCACCCGGCCGCACCTCCGGGCGAACGCGCCCACCCGCTCGATCGCGCCCCCGGCCGCCCCCGAGCCGGCCGCGGTGTCCCCGCGTGCGTGCTTGGCCACGTGGGCGAGCCCGTACAGCGCCACGGCGGCATGCGCCCGTTCCTCCGCGGTCCCCGCCCCCGAACGCAGTTCGGCCCGCGCAGCGGCCAGCGCGGCGTCGCCGGCGATCGTGCGCGACCCGCAGTAGCGGTTCGTGGCGGCGAAGATCCCGTAGACCGCGAACCACGTGCCGCACCCGCTGAGCACCCACGCGCCGGCCTCCCACGGGATCAGCCCCGCCGCCGCGGCGAGGGCCGCGATCGCGGTGACCACCGCCATGGCCGCCGGCGGGCCGACCCGGAAGAACAGCAGGTAGAGGCCGACGCCGGTGCCGAAGAACCCGGCGATACCCGCCAGTGCCAACAGCGGGGCACCGGGGAAGCGCACGGCCAGCGAGAACAGCAGTATCCCGGCGACCAGCGTGGCGACAAGCCCCATCGGCACCAGCGGTGCGATCTGCACGGCCGCGGCGAACCGCCGCAGGGCCTGGGCCCGGCCGATCCGCTCGGGCAGCAGGAGGCCGTGCGCGCGCAGCCGCGCCAGCGCCTGCGTGACCCAGACGGACCTGGCAGCGGCCACCGCCACCAGCGCGTCCGGTGCGAACCCGGTGGGGCCGCGGGACCGGCGCAGGCATTCGCGCAGCGCCCGGGACACGACCGGGTGGCGGTCGATCCGGGTGGCCGCGGCCTCCGGGGCGGGCCGCAGCAGAGCGTCCAGCACCATCCCGGCGTCGCGCTCCACATGGACGAGCCCGTCCAGATACGCCTGGGCCAGCGCGAGCTCGCCCACGCGCCGGCGGCCGCTTGCCAGCAGCGCGACCTCATAGTGGTCGAGCCCGGCCATACCGGGCGGGGGATCGGACGGGGCGGCGCGGCGTGCCCGGTGGATCCGCGCCGCGGTGAGGGCATAGCACAGCGCGATCAGCGTGAAGGCGGACCCGATCGCGAGCGGAACGGACACTGCCACGGACGACTCCCCGCACCCGGAACCAGGGCACCGGGCCGTTCGACGGCCGCCGCGTGCGGTAGGTGCGGCTGCCGCCGATGCGGCCCGACTCCCGGTTCCGTGCCCGGAGTGCCTCTCCGTATGTGGCCCGATGCCGGGGATCCGCTGGCCGACACCGGCCACCGCCGGTCGGCCCGCGCAGCCGGCGGGGGAGGCCCGGAGCCGAGGAGCCCGGGGCCGGTCCCCGCCTCAGCCCAGCGTTTCGAGTAGCACGACGGCGACGCCGATCACCACCAGGGCGATCAGGACGATGGAGCAGCCGACGCTGCCGGTCGGCCCGGGATCGCGGGTCGGGCCCAGATGGATGTCCTGGGCGCCTTTGCCCGGACGGGACGTGCGCTTGCTCTTCTTTCGTGCGGCCATACGGGGTGTTTCCTACGTGTCGTCGGACTGGTCGGCTTTACGTACGAGCCTCTCCCGTGACGGTGCCGTGCCGCCACCCTGCCACCGCACACGGCTCCCGCCGCCGGGGTGCGGACTGTGGAGGCACCCCTCGGGAACCACAAACATCACCGCCACCACAAAGGTTGCGGCAATGGGGCGCAGCTCGCCCCGCGAGCGAGCCGGCTTGCCGCCGAGCGCACGCCGCACACGGCAGCGGGACCCGCCGCCGCCCAGGGGTGATGCAACGTCGGTGATCGTGCGGGTTCTCGCCGGTCAGGCGATCCCGATGAGATCGAGCGGGCGGATGAGGTACGCGTAGGTGACCCGCCGGATCGCATCGGGGGCGGTCGGGCGTCCCGGCGCGGAGAGCGGCAGCGCGGCCGGGCCGCGCGACGCGGCGAGGTCGGTCGGCCCGTGGCCCGTGGCCCGTGGGGGCTTTGCCGGACCCGCCGGATCGTGGAGGTGCCGGGCGCGATGCGCACGGCCGGTTCAGGACCGGCGATGCGGCGGCCCAGGCGGGTGCGGGTGTGCCGGGGCGTGTCGGCGGCCCACCGGCCGATCGCGCGCAGCGAGCGGGACCCGCACAGCAGCGCGTGTTCCGGTGTCGTGTGTCGGTCGATCGCCGCAACCGTCATGATGCCGTGACCTGCCTCATCGCACTCACCGAACGACTGTGAACCAGCCCTGGGCGGTGGTGGGTCCCGCTGCCGTGTGCGGCGTGCGCTCGGCGGCCCCGGACACGCACGCGACGCGAAGCGTCTCCAGTGGGCGGCGGCGGGTCCCGTTGCCGTGTGCGGCGTGCGCTCGGCGGCAAGCCGGCTCGCTCGCGGGGCGAGCTGCGCCCCATTGCCGCAACCTCTGTGGTGGCGGCGATGCTTGTGGTTCCCGGAGGGTGCCTCCTCGGTCCGCAGCCCCTCGGCAAACCCCCATCACCGATCTATAGGGTTGGCGAAGGCGCAGGTCGTTCAGTGTGCTCCCCGTGCACGCGGGGATGGTCCCAGCGACAGCGTCTACATCCCGCGCCCGCCGATCCCCGCACGCCACCAGAAGCGTCCCGTCCGGCTGATCGGCCGAGGAGTACTCCGCCCGCACCTGACCCGTAGCCCGATCCACCGCCGCAGCCGAGCTCCGCACCCGCACCGGCGCCCCACAGTGGCCCGCCCGCTCGACTTGTCGCCGCCAGGCCGGATAGTCCGCCGCTTCCACCCGGTCCAGCACCGCCCGCATACCCGCCGACAGATCCACGCCAACCCTCGCCCCACAACCGGCGAACCGACACCCCCGATCCTTCGATCAGCCGCACCCAGGGTCAACGACGACTTTCCCGGGACCTGCGCGGACCCGCACCCGACGCCGCACACACCCCCTGGCATGACGAAACCCCCTCAGCCGAAGCCGAAGGGGTCAGGTCGAGCCAGGAGGGAGGTCTACAGCCGACCGGAACGAACCTCGTCCAGGAACGCCGTCCACTCCGCCGCATCGAAGGTGAGATGCCCGACCGCGCGGTTCTGAGTGTCCCGGACGTCCACGGTTTCAGGCGTCTCCCGGACCTCTACGCAGTTGGAACCGTTGGGGGAGTAGCTAGAGGTGTGCCAGTCACTCATGAGTAGATGTCCTTCAATGCTGCAACTGATAGATCGCCCGGTAGGGAGGCAGCCAAAGCCGTCGTGAACAGCGTGCCCATGCGCTCGTGCGTGTCGGGATCCAAGGTCACACTACCGTCCGCGTAGTCACTAGTGACGACCTGTTCCCCGCTACGAAGGCGGAAGAGCATGAGCGGCGACGTGGGAACGGGCATCGTCGAACCGCTCGGTACCACATGGACCGCAACCCTATCGGTATCAGCCCATTCCACCAGGTACCGGGCCTGCTGTTGAGCGATTGCGGTAGGGACGCCCGCCACAGCGGACAGTGGGAACACAGCGGTGATGCTGAGCTGGGGAAGATCCCTGAGCCGCTGGCATCTCAGGTTGGTAAGCCGGTCTAGCTCATCAGATTCCGCGAACGGCTGACCGGAGGCGAAAACGAACCGCGCGTACTCCTCACACTGCAAGTAGCCAGGTACCAAGGACGGTGCGGCAATGGAGAGGTGACGCGCTCCGCGCTCGATCGCGTCCAGCGTGCGAGCCCACTCCGGTAGCCCCGTTCCAGTAGTCGAACGACGCCACGCGGCAAGCAACTCCCCGTTGGCGTCTAGGGCAGCATCAAGGCTTTCCGCATTATCCCGCTTGGGCAGCGAACCGCCGTTTTCCCAGCGGTTGACGCTGGAATGCGCGGTGCCGCTCCGGCCGGCCAGCTGGAGCTGTGTTAACCCTGCCAGTTCGCGAAACTTGGTGAGGGCAGCGGAGAACAAAGTAGGGGGCATGCCTCAAACGCTACCGGCGCGATCCCATGTTCGTACGGCAAATCCCACGATCTTTGTGAGATCTATGGGATCTACCTTCCTGTCTTCAGGCTGGACAGCATGACGAACTTTGCAGCAGCGGTCCCGGCGTGCTGGACCGTCCGGGAAGCCGCGAAAGCCGAGAACGAGGCCGCGCCCGGATGGCGACCCCACCAACGGTCCGTCTCCCCAGCGCCCTGGCGCCGACGCCGCGCTCGCCGTCCGCGCGGTGCACGTCCGTACCTGGCGATGCAGCCCGCCCCCGAGCCCCCTGTGCTGCCCGTCTCCGACGACGGCACGGCCGAGCTGTGCAGCGCGGTCCGGCGACTGCTGGCCACCCGCCCCGACCTGGCCCACCCGGCCCCCACCACGGCGGGAGTGCACCGATGACACTCACGCCCCCCGGAATCCTGGTCGCCCGCACCTTCCCCGGCACCCCGGACCAGGTCGGCACCGCCCGCCGCTGGCTGGAGGACACCCTCACCCGCACCCCCGGACGCATCCCCGACGCGACCACCGCCACATCCGTGCTCCTGCTGTCGGAAACCGCCACCAACGCGCTCGCCCACACGCCCAGCGGCGCCCCCGGATCCACCTTCACCGTCCACGTCCACGCCGACCGGCACACCCTGACCCTCGTCGTCCAGGACGCGGGCGCCACCACCCGGCCCGAGCGCGCACGAACCTCTATCACCGACGATCACGGGCGCGGCCTGGCACTGGTCGAGGCCTTCGCCGACACCTGGCAACCACTGCCGGGAGGCAACGGGATCTCCTTCACGCTCAGCCTCACCCCGACACCGACCGGCACGCCCGACAGCGCAAGCGCCCGCACGGCACGGGAGCACGCGCGATGATCGCTATCCCCGACGCCCAACTCGGCCCCGGCGGCCACGACCCGCACGGATACCTCAACCACCGCTTCGGCGCCACCTGGCACATCACGTGCGAACCCACCCCCGGCGGGTGGTACTGGACCGCCACCCGCCGCTGGCCCGCCCCCGCCGACGCCACCGCTCACGGCGTGTGCGACCGGCACGCGGGATGGATACGCCCCGCCGAACTGTGGACGTGGCTGGAGGAGCAGGAAACCGCCTGGCAGCACTGGCACGACACGCAGCACCCGAATTAGCCCCCACCGCCGACACGTCCGCTCCCGGGCCATGACGAAAGGAGTACGCGCCGACCGAGAGACCGAGCGCACCGGCCGGGCGCGACGAGGGCCGTCCGGCCGCCGGGACCGCGCCGCTGCCATCCCCGCGTCGCGGCCCGGTCATCACAGCGAGAGGAACGAGGAATGACCACCGCTCTTCCCGAACCGGCGACCACACCCCCTCTGGACACACTCTGGCTGGACCTCACGCGCAAATGCCCGCTGGAGTGCACCCACTGCTACAACGACTCCGGCCCCACCGGCGGCGGGATCGCGTCCCCCGCGATCACGGAGACCGTTGGGGCGGCTCGATCAAGCGATGGGGACAGGAGGGGAGCTTCGACCGGGCGGCGGCGCCTCCATTCGCGCTGCAGCGACCGGAACGGGGCCGGGGCGGAGCGAGCTGCAGCAGCGTGGGGCTTTTGTCGGTTTCTGGGGAAGTGAAGGAAAACGGCCTATAGGGTTGGCGAAGGCGCAGGTCATTCAGTGTGCTCCCCGTGCACGCGGGGATGGTCCCGACTACACCGCCAGCAGGCAGGACGGCGGGGAGTGCTCCCCGTGCACGCGGGGATGGTCCCGCCGCCAACGTGCTCGCCGGCGAAGGGCTGGCGTGCTCCCCGTGCACGCGGGGATGGTCCCAGCAGCACCAGCACGCACGCGCCGGTGGCGGCCGTGCTCCCCGTGCACGCGGGGATGGTCCCTCGCGCCGGTTGAGAAGGCTGCGCATACGGCCGTGCTCCCCGCACACCCGGGGGACGGTCCCAGGTGGGGCGATGGCGCGTCGCCACCATGACCGGAAGCGGTCGGGGCCGGGTGGCGACGGGGTTCCGGCCTCCCTTAGAATCAGGCTTTGCCTGAAGGTCCCTGATCGGCGGAGCCGGTCGCCCGTGGAAGCGGTGAGAAGAGCGTGACGGTCACGGTACGGATCGCCTGGTGGCTTTGCGGCATGTTCCTGGCGCTGGGCATCGGCACTTGCGGTCTCGGCATCTGGCTCTGGGCGACCGTCGGCGGTAATGAGGGGATGTCCGCGCTCGTCCCCGGTGTGATCGCCCTGTTCTTCGGGATCCTTTACGTCCGCATGCCCTATTTCATCCTGACTCCGACGGAACTGATAGTGCCCATGATGCGGGGCCGACTGGCCCGGACCGGGATCCGTCCGCAGGCGCGCCTCGATGCCGGCGGCACACGGCTGACGATGACGGTGGGGCGGCGAACGACCACGTCGCTGCCGGTATATCGAGTCATGGCGCGCAGGAGCGACTGGGAGGCTCTGCGTGAGCAGCTCGACCGGCGCGGCGGCGGTCCGTCCGGCGCGGACTGAGCGCGGGCCGCGGCTCGCCTCCGTCCAAGCGGTGGCGATGTCGCCGGTCGACGTCTGGCTGCGCGACCTCGTGCAGCGGCACATTCCGGATCAGGCTCCCGCCGGCCGAGGCGGCGGCTCCCCCGCCGCTTCTTCCGGCGGGGGAGCCGCGGCCCGGTGCCCGGGGGCGCGAGAGGGAACGCCACGCCCCCGGGCACCGGGTGAGGAGGCCGTCCGGACCGGCCTCGGCGAGGTGCCGAAGGCGGCGGTTCAGCGGGCGGGACGTGCGGCGTCGCCCAGTCTGTCGATCTCGGCCTGAGTGCCCCAGAACTTCACCAGGACCTCGCGTCGCGGCGGCGGCCCCAGGTAGCTGCCCAGCAGGAACAGTGCCAAGGCGACGGCCGAGGACGTCGCGATCGGGAACATTCCCAGGGCCAGCTCCGGCGCCCAGTTGTTGACGACCGTGTACCAGGCCATCCCGCCGGCCATCCCCAGCCCGGCGCCCAGCGCGTTGGCGCGCTTCCAGTACAGCCCCAGCACCAGCGGGAAGAAGAACGCCGTCTCCAGGCCGCCGATGGCGTAAATGACCAGCAGTTCCAGGTAGTCGGGCGGATTCAGGGCCAGCACGAGGACCAGTGCCGTCAGACCCAGCGTGGTCGCCGAGGTGATCGCCGAAGTGCGGCCGTCGCTGACGCGCGGATTGACGTAGGCGGTGTAGAGGTCGCGGATGATGGTGCCGGCGACGACCAGGATCATCGCGTCGACCGTGGACATCACCGCGGCGAGCGGCGCAGCGAAGAGCACGCCGGCGACGCCCGCGGGCAGCACCTCGACGATGGTCGTCGGCAGCGCCAGGTCGCCGACCTCCATGTCGGGGTGGTAGTAGCGCGCCATCATGCCCATGGTCAGAAAACCCAGCGTGATGACGGTCATCACCAGCGGGCCGACCTTCATCGCGGTGTGCACCGAGCGGGAATCGCGGTAGCTCATCGCCCGCACCGCCAGGTGCGGAAGGACGCCGAACATCAGGCCCAGCTGCAGCGAGTAGGAGGCGATCATCTGCGGCGTGAACCCGCCCGGACCGGGCAGCGTGAACAGCTCCGGCGCTGTGCTCATCACCTGGTCGTTGACGGCGCCCATGCCGCCGGCGGCGCTGAGCAGCGCCACCCACACCACTACGGCGCCCACGAGCATGATGACGCCCTGCAGCACGTCGCTCATGGCGTCGGCGAGGAAGCCGCCGAAGGTCGTGTAGACCGCGACGAGCGCCGCCAGGCAGATGAGCACCACCCGGTAGTCGGCGCCGGTGGCCGCCTCCAGCAACCGGGAGCCGCCGACGAACTGGGGCACCATGTACGCGGACAGGAAGACCACGATGCCCAGCGAGCTGAGGACGACCACGACCGGGTTCTCGTAGCGGTGGCGCAGCATTTCCACGATCGACAGCGCGCCCAGCTTGCGCCCCACGATGGCCCACTTCTTGCCGAGCACCGCCAGCGCGATGAAAGCCGTGGGCACCTGGAAGACCGACACCAGGATCCAGCCGTAGCCCTCGCCGTAGACGAGCCCGGGACCGCCGATGAACGTGCCCGCACTGGCGCCGCTGGCCAGGAGCGTGAACATCAGCAGCATCCAGCCCAGCGAGCGGCCGCCCATGTAGTAGTGCTCGGTCTTGCGTCCTTCGGCGACCGCCTGGCGCCGCCGGAAGCTCCACCAGGCGATCGCCAGGAGCACGACGGCGTAAAGCAGGATCGGGATGAGAATGCCCCAGCGCATGGCGACTACCTTTCTTCGGGCCCGCCGGCGTCGCCGTCGGCGGAAAGGGGGATGTCGGTGAAGAAGCGGCGGACGAGCACGTAGGCGATGCCGGAGAAGACCAGGCAAGTCACCGGTACGGACCAGAAGAACCAGGCGGGGAAGCCCAGTACGAAGGTCAACTCGTCGGCGGTCTTGTGGCCGCCCAGGAGCCAGGCCGTCGCGGTGACGGCCGTGGTGAACGCGACCCAGTAGGCCAGCGCGATGGCGAGTTCCCGCTTGGCCGTGCGGTAGCGGGGGTCCTCCTCGAATCCGGCGTCGCGAACGGGGGGTTCGGTGTCGGGCATTTGACTCTCACGTCCCTTCAGCGGTCCGGAAGCGGGTGTTCGGCAAGGCCGTCCACCAGCGCCGAGATCAGCGGAATCCGGTGCAGGGTGGCGTCGATGTCCACCCACTCGTGTTCGGCGTGGGGTCCCCCGCCCACAGCGCCCAGGCCGTCGAGGGTGGGCACCCCCATGGCGGCGCAGAGGTTGGCGTCGGAGATGCCGCCCACGGCTGCCGACTCCAACGGCCGCTCGCCCAGCTCGCGGGCGTGGCGAGCGGCCCTCTCCAGCAACGCGGCCGCCGCGTCCTCCTCCATCGGCGGCCGGTTGCGCCCGCCCTCGACCTCCACCGCGACCTCGCCCGGAGCTGCGGCCAGGGCGCGGATGGTGCCGTCGACGCTGTGCTGGTCGGCGGAGCGGGCGGCGCGCACGTCCAGGTGGAGCTCGGCGCAGTCCGGGACGGTGTTGACGGTCTGGCCGGCCTGCGCCAGCGTCGGTGTGACGGTCAGCCCCCGGTCGGGGGCCTCGATGCGCGCCGCCTCGGCGACGAGCTCGGCCATGCGCACCAGGGCGTTGGCGCCCTTGTGCGGCTCCAACCCGGCGTGGGCCGAGCGGCCCCGGCAGCGCAGGGTGTAGATCGACCATCCCTTGCGGGCGCGTTTGAGCGCGCCCCCCTCGGCCGCCCCTTCGAGCACGAGCACCGCCTGGCATTCGCGCGCCTGGGCCTCGATCAGCTCGCGGCTGGACGCTGAGCCGATCTCCTCGTCGCCGGTGACCAGCAGTGTGACCGGCACCCGCGGATCCAGCCGCGCCAGGGCGTACAGGCCCACGAGCAGTCCCGCCTTCATGTCGAAGACGCCGGGGCCGCGGATCCGACCGCCTTCGGCGGCCATCGGGCGCTGCGCGGCCGTGCCCCGCGGCCACACGGTGTCGCGGTGGCCCAGCAGCAGGACCCGTCCGGGCGCGTCCTCCTCGCCCCGGCGCCACATCAGCGCCGAAGGGCCGCCCTCCAGGGGGATGCGCTCCGGTGCCGCGCCGGTGATCGACTCGCCGACAGCGGCCAGGCGATCCCCGCACTCCTCGACCGCGAGCAGGTCCGCTGACGGCGACTCCGCCTCGACCAGTGCGCGCAGTGCTGCGGTGAACCCCTCCACCATGGACCTTGCCTCCTTCGCCGAAACCTGGCCGCCAGTGTCGGCGAGTGATCATCGCGCTGTAATGATGCGCTGATATGAAGAACGGGTCGGGACTTGTCGTCGGCGACAAGGGGGTGGGCATATGCAGGGGCCGCCGCTGAGCACCGTCCTGGACGCCATCGGCGTGAGCGTGCTGTCGGTGTGGGCCGACGCGCCTGACGCGGACGTGTGCTGCCACGACGTCGTGATCCACGACGCCGCCGACACGTTCTCCGCCGGGCCCGGCGACCTGCTGCTCGCTGTGGGCCTCGACGAATCGGGCGCCGAAGCGGTGCTGGAGGAGGCCGCCCGGTGCGGCGTCGCGGCGGTGGTCGTACGGGGCACGGCCGAGCTGCGCGAGCGCCTGAGCGCGCCGGCCCGGCGCGCCGGGGTCGCGTTGCTGGGCTTGGAGCCGGGCATCGGCTGGGCGCAGTTCTCCGGACAGCTGCGCGGTCTGCTCACCACCACCGGAGCCGAGTTGGACGCCGATTCGTCGGGGCCGCCCGCCCGCGAGCTCGCGGTCTTCGCCAACGCCCTGTGCGAGTCGGTCGGCGGCTCGGTCATGATCTTCAACCCGCAGCAGGAGGTACTGGCCTCCTCCCGGCTCGTGGAGTCCGACGACGCGATGCGCCGCCAGGCCGCCCTCGACCAGCGCGGCCCCACCTGGTACCGGGCGCGGCTGCGCGATCAGGGCGTCTACCGCCGCCTGTGGCGCGGCGACGACGTCGTCGACATCCCGGCCGTGCCCGAAGAGGGCGTCAACCGGCGCATCGCGGTGGCGGTGCGCTCGGGCGACGAGATCCTCGGGTCGATCTGGGTGGCCGAGCGCGACACCCCGCTTCCCGACGACGCGGCGCTGGTGCTGCGCCGCGCCGCAGCCTCGGCCGGCCAGTACCTGTCCCGGCTGGGCGTGCGCACCCAGACCCGCCGCCGCGCCGCCGAGTCCGTCGCCCGCCGCCTTCTGGCCGGAACCACCACCGAGAACGAGGCCCTGGAGTGGCTCGACATCGGCGCGGACGGTCCCTGCGCCGTCCTCAGCTGCGTCTTCGCCGGCGAACGGACCCACGACGCGCGCGCGTTCGCCGACCTGCTGTGCGTGCATCTGCCCGCCCTGGACTGCGCCGCAGTGCCGGTGCCCTCGCGCGGGCGCGTGGACGTGCTGCTGTGCGGGGTGGCGGGGCGCGGCTGCGCCGAGCTCGCCCGCGCCGCCCGCGAGGTCCTCGACCGCGCCGCGGCTGCGGCCGGCTGCGCGGTGCTGGGCGCGCTGGGCGGAGTCGTACCCGAAACCGGCAGAGCGCCCGACTCCCTCGCCGAAGCCGACCTCGTGCTGCGGGTGCTGCGCAACCGGGGCGCCGCGCACACCTGCGTGGCGGTGTTCGACGACGTGCGCTCCGCCGCCGGCGCACTGGTGCTCGCCGACGCGGCGGCCGCCGACCCGCGCTTCTCCGAGGGGCCGGTGCCCCGGCTGCTCGACTACGACAGCCGGCACCACACCTCCTACGCCGCGAGCCTGGCGGCCTACTTCGACGCCTTCGGCGACATCATCGCCGCCTCGCGGGCACTGCACGTACACCCCAACACGCTGCGCTACCGGATGCGCCGGATGCATCCCATCTGCGGGATCGACCTGGACGACCCCGACGATCGGCTGGTCGCAGCCGTGTGCCTGCGCCGCGCCGGTTTGGACCTGCGGACAAGGAGCACGCCGGAAGTTCGGAGCCCGGCATGAGGCCACGCGGCACCCGCCGCCCCCATACTGGCTGCCGTGATCATCCGAGCTGAGCACGCGGCGTTCGGCGGCGCGCCCGCCCGCCGATGCGGGCGCCCATGAGCGGTACCGCCCCGCGCCTGAAGGCGGCCGCGCACGCTGCCGTCGAACGCCGCGCCGAGGAGATCGCCGCCCTGAGCGACGAGCTGATGCGCCGCCCCGAACCGGGCTATGCCGAGCACGCCACCGCGGAGCGCTTCGCCGCCTGGCTGACCGAAGCGGGTCTGCAGCCGCGTACCGGGCTGGCCCGCACCGGGGTCAAGGCGGTACTGCCCGGCGGCGGTGCGGGCCCGCGCGTGGCGCTGGTCGGCGAACTCGATGCGCTCACCCTGCCCGAGCACCCGCTGGCCGACCCCGCCACCGGTGCGGCGCACGCCTGCGGCCACCACGCCCAGCTCGCGGCGGTCGCCGGAGCCGCGATCGGACTGGGCGAGGTCATGGCCGAACTCGACGGTTCCGCCGCGCTGATCGCGGCCCCCGCCGAAGAGTTGGGCGACGTCGACGGGATCATGGACGCCGCCGGCGCACCCGCCGGCGGCTCCGACCGCGTCGAGTTCCCCGTCGGCAAGGCCGAACTGCTGCGCCTGGGCGCCTTCGACGACGTCGATATGGCCCTGCTCGCCCACACCGGGCGCGGCGGCGGCCCGCGCTTCTCCGTGGGCGACACCCTCAACGGTTCCTGCGTGGTGCGCGCCCGCTTCACCGGCCGCTCCGCCCACGCAGGCTCCAGTCCGTGGCTGGGCGTCAACGCCCTCAAGGCCGCCACCGTGGCCGCCCACGCCGTCGACGCTCAGCGCGAGACGTTCCCCGACGGCGACGACGTGCGGCTGAACTACCGGATCACCGGCGACGCGGGCGCACTCGGCTCGGTGCCCGCATCGGCCGTGCTGCACACCATGGTCCGCGCCCGCACCGTCGAGGGATTGGAGCGGGCCGCCGAGGCACTCACCCGCGCGGCACGCGCCGGAGCGCTCGCGCTGGGCGCCCGGGTGGAGACCGACACCCTGCTCGCCTACCTCCCGCTGACGTCCGCACCGGGGCTGGACGACGTCGTCGCGCGCAACGCCCACCCCCTCATGGGCGCGGAGGCGACCGCACGCGGCCGCCACCTGGGAGCCTGCACCGACATGGGCGACCTCGCCCACGTCATGCCCGTCTCCCACCCCTACAGCGGCGGCGCCGAGGGCGACCACCACAGCACCGGCTACCGGATCGTCGACCACCGCGCCGCCGCCGTCGAGCCCGCGCTCTACCTCGCGGGCGCCGTCGTCGACCTGCTCGCCGACGGCGCCCGCGAGGCCCGCCGGGTGCTGCACGCGTCGCCGCCGCCGTTGTCGCTACCGCAGTACCTGGCCCTGCGCCGGGGCATGAACCGCCACGAGATCCAGGAGGAAGCGTGAGTCGCACAGTGCTGGTCACCGGGGCGTCGGGCGGCATCGGAAGGGCGATCGCCCGCCGGTTCCTCGCCGAGGGCGCGCGGGTCGTGCTCAGCGACCGCGACGAGGCGCGATGCGCCCGCACGGCCGAGGAGCTCGCGGCTCCCGAGCGTGTCAGCACCGTCGCGGCCGACGTCGCCGACCCCGAATCGGCCCGCTCCTGCGTGCGCACCGCCTGGGAGCACGCCGACGGGCTGGACGTGCTGGTAAACGCGGCGGGAATGTATCCCAGTCGGCCGCTTCTGGAGATGAGCGACGCCGAGTGGCGGGATGTGCTCGCGACCAACCTCGACGGCCCCTTCGCCCTGTCCACCGAGTTCGCCCGCGCGCTGGTCGCCGAAGGCCGGCCGGGAGACATCGTCAACATCACCTCCGGCGCCGGAGACCGGGCGCGGCGGGGAGCGGCGCACTACTGCACCTCCAAAGCCGGGCTGACCATGCTCACCAGGGCGCTGGCCCTGGAGTTCGCCGAGCACCGCATCCGCGCCAACGCCGTCTCCCCGGGCTTCGTCGAGGTCGGCAGCGACCTCAACCCGCTCAGCGCCGAGTACGTGCGGACCGTCGAGGCCGGGCGGCCCTGGCCGCGGCCCGGCGTGCCCGACGACGTCGCCTCGGCCGTGGCGTACCTGTGCTCGGCGGGCGCCGAGTGGATCACCGGTACGACCGTCGCCGTCGACGGTGGAGTGGGAGCCGGCAACGCCGCGCTCCCGCCGGCCTGAAAGGAGCCGCGCGATGCCGCACGGATACGTCTGCCTCACGTTCGACTTCGACGCGCTGTCGGTGTGGGTCGACCGCGGCCAGCTGTCGGCGACACCGCGCTCGCGCGGGGAGTTCGGCGCGGTGGCCGTGCCCCGCCTGCTGGACCTGCTGTCGCGGCGCGGTCTGCCGGCGACCTGGTTCGTGCCCGGCCACACCGCCCGCACCTACCCCGACCTGTGCCGCCGGATCCGCGACCGCGGACACGAGATCGCCCTGCACGGCTACGCCCACGAGAACGTCGCCGCCCTGGACGAGGGCGCCGAACGGGCGGTTCTGGACCGCTCGGTCGAGGCGCTGCGGGAAGCGGCGGGCGTCGAGCCCGCGGGGTTCCGCGCGCCGGCCTGGGACCTGTCGGAGAACTCCGTGGCGCTGCTCAACGAGCGCGGGCTGCGCTACGACAGCAGTTTGATGGGCCACGACTACGCCCCCTACCGGTGCCGCATCGGCGACCGGGTGGACGCCGACAGCGCGCGGTGGGGAGAGGAGACCCCGCTGGTGGAGGTTCCGGTCAGCTGGACCCTCGACGATCTGCCGCACCTGGAGTTCCTCAGCTCGCCCGCGCGCACCCTGCCCGGACTGGGCGACGCCGAGCGGATGTTCGCCGACTGGGAGGCGGACCTGCGCTACATGCTGCGCGAGACCGAGCAGGGCGTGCTCACGGTCACCTGCCACCCCCAGGTGATCGGCCGCGGCCACCGGCTGCTGCGCTTGGAGGAGTGGCTGGACCGCATCGCGGCCTACGGTGTCGAGTTCGCCACCGTGGGCGCCGTCGCCGACCTCGCGGCCGGAGGCGCGCAGCTGGGCCGGCCCAAGGCGGCGCCGGCGGAGTGATGCCGGCGCCGGACCGCGCGGTGCGGCACGGTACCGGTTCTGCCCGGGTTCCGGCCCGCCCGGTCTTCGTGGGGCGGGTCGGGCGGGGTCAGGCTTGCGGGATGTCGACTCCGAAGTTCTGGCGGGTGACGTCTTCGGGTGCGGGCCCGCCGCGCACGCCGGTGTCGAGCCGGTCGATGGCGGTGAGCCGGTCGGCGGTGAGTGCGACGTCGACGACGTCGAAGTTCTCGGCGATGCGCGAGGGCGTGACAGACTTGGGGATGACCTGCCGGTTCTGCTGGAGGTGCCAGCGCAGCATCACCTGGGCCGGGGTTTCGGCGTGCGCTCGGGCGATCTCGCCGATGACCGGATTATGAGGTACGTGCTGCCTTGCTATGGGCCTCATGATCGTGAGCTGAGCATTCCGCCGTCCCTACAGGGATACGCCGGGGAAGGCCAGGACACGTGGTTCGGTGAGGTCGGTCATGGCGGCCATTACCCCTTCGCGGCCCACGCCCGATTCCTTCACGCCGCCGTAGGGCACGTGTTCGGCGCGGACGCTGGGCACGTCGCCGATGACGACGCCGCCCACGTGCAGCCGGGCGAGCGCGGCGAAGGCGGAGTCGCTGCGGTGGGTGAACACCCCGGTCTGCAACCCGAACCGGGAGTCGTTGACCCGGTCGAACGCCTCGTCGAGCCCGTCGACCTCGTCGATCGTGAGGACCGGGCCGAAGACCTCCTCGCAGGCCAGTCTGGCCGTGGACGGCACACCGGTGAGCACGGTGGGCGCATATTCGGCGCCGGTGCGGTGACCGCCGGTACGGATGCGCGCGCCTGCGTCGGCGGCCTCGGCGACCCACTGCTCCACGCGGCGGGCGGCCTCCTCGTCGATGAGCGGCCCGACCTGGGTGTGCTCATCGCGCGGGTCTCCCGTCGCCAGCGTCGCGACACGCTGCACCACCCGCTCGGTGAGTTCGGCGGCGATCGTGCTGTCGGCGAAGACGCGTTGCACCGCGATGCAGGACTGGCCGGCTTGGTAGGTGGCGAATACCGCGATGCGGTCGGCGGCCCAGGCGAGGTCTGCGGGGGTGGACCAGTCGTCGCAAACGACCGCTGCGGCGTTGCCGCCCAGCTCCAGGGTGACGTGCTTGTGCGGAACGGCCTCGCGGATGGATCGGCCGACGGGTCCTGATCCGGTGAAGGACACCACCGGAAGGCGCGTATCGGCGACGAGTCTGGGCATGCGGTCGTTGGGCAGAGGCAGGATCGACCAGGAACCGGAGGGAAGGGCGGTTTCGGCCAGCAGTTCTCCTAGAAGCAGCGCGCTCAAGGGCGTGGCCGGGGCGGGTTTGACGATGATGGGGGCGCCCACAGCCAGTGCCGGTGCGACCTTGTGCGCCACGAGGTTGAGGGGGAAATTGAAGGGGGTGATGCCCAGGACGGGTCCCCGCGGGTGCCGGGCGACCAAAGCGACTCCGCCGGGTGACTGGGGGTCGGTGTCGAGGCGTTGCCACTCTCCGCCGAAGCGGCGAGCTTCCTCGGCCGCCCAGTGGAATACCGAGGCGGCACGGCCGGTCTCCGCCCGTGCCCAGCGCAGGGGCTTTCCGTTTTCGGCGGTGATGAGCTCGGCGATTTCGTCGGTGCGTTCGGTGAGGCGGCGGGCGACATGGTCCAGGGAGCGGGAGCGTTGTGCTGCACTGGCGCGGGCGAAGGGTTCGGCGGCGGCGTGTGCGGCCGCGGTCGCTTCGGCCGCGTCGGCGTCGGTGGCGATGGAGGCGCGGGCGACGGGGGCGTTGTCGTAAGGGTGGGTGATGGGTGTGGACTCGGTGCTGTGGCGTGGGGTGCCCGCGACCCAGAACGGAACCGGTGTACTCATACCATCCTGCCTTCGGTGTTGTGCCGTAGCCGTGAAGCGGGCGGTGCCGCATGTTCGGAACCCCCCCGCTCGCCAGGGCCCGGTGCGTGCTCCAGGCCAGGGGTAAGGGCGGCGGGCGGTCGGCGCCTCTGCGGGCTCAATCACGCCAGGTGCTCAACTTGCGTGAGACCTCGGCGGCGTCGTTGACGACTTCCTCGCGGATGCGGGCGGCGCGTTCCTCGTCGATTCGGTACTGGGGGCCGGCGACGCTGATCACCGCCACCATCCGGTTCGACACCGTGATGGGTGCCGCTACCGCCCAGACGTCCTCGTCCACCTCCGAAACGCTTTGCGACCAGCCCTGCGCCGTGATGAGCGGCAGCTCGGCCAGCACCGCATCGCGTTCGGCGGGAGGAGGCCGGTTGTCCAGCCGGTCGAAGTAGCGCTCGGCCCACTCCCGGCCCATACCGGCGAGCAGCGCCTTGGGACCCGCGCCATGGTGCAGACTCATGGTCTGGCCGGGTCGGAACGACAGCCGGATGGACCGGTCGGCTTGGGATATCTCCGTGCAGGTGGCGAAGTCGCCGGCGCGACGGATGACCAGAGCGGTCTCCCCGGTGACCGAGGAAAGGCGTTCCACCATGGGGCGCAGGACGTGGGACATGCGCATGCTGCGTTCGGCGGTCTCGGCGAGGGCGAGGATGCGCGGGGTGAGGACGTAGCCGCCCGCGTCGTTGTCTTCGACGAGGTCCAGCTCGCGCAGCAGGGACAGGAACCGGTAGGCGGAGGGTGTGGAGATGCCGACGCCCTGGGCGACGTCGTCTACGGTGAGCTCGGGAGACTGCTCGGAGAACTGGAGCAGTGCCTTCAGGACCCGGCGCGCGCTGTCCACGCCGGGGGTGCGGCCTCGCACCTCTGTCACTGCGTCCCCCTCCTCTCTTCATTCCTGTTTGGTCGTGCGGCGTCCGGGCCGCGCTGGCGGGCATTCACAGAGTGCCAGAGGCCGGGGACCGGGAAGCTCCGATGCGGGTGGAGGTGCGCCCGCACGGGGCGGGCGCACCTCCACCCGGCCTCAGGCCGAGTAGATGCCGACGATCCGGTTCTGCTCGATGATGTTTCCGGCGTAGTCGGCGAGGAACGCCTCGCGCGAGGGTGCGCCGTCGACTCGGGTGTCGAGCGCGTAGACCCAGAAGTAGTAGTGGTGCGTGCCGTGGCCGGGGGGAGGGTTGGGACCGGTGTAGGCGTTCTCCCCGAGTGTGTTGGGGCCTTCGCGGCGGTCGGAGCCTCCGCCGTTCCCGCCGATACGGGCGGTGGAAGGCGCGATCCCGTAAACCGTCCAGTGCGTGAACCCGCGCGGGAGCGGCGCGTCGGGATCGTGGCAGACGACGGCGAGCTCCACGGTCCCGTCCGGGACTCCGGAGATCTCCAGGTCGGGTGCGGTATCGCCGCCGTTTCCGACGTGGACGTCGGGGATCCGCTCACCCTGTTCGAACTGATCGGCGGCGATCGAGAGGTCGCGGATGTTCAAAGGCATGGTTCGTCTCCTATTCGGTGGTCGGTGTCGGATAGCGAGAGCGGCGCGGTGCCTCGCTCCGCTTCCTCCAGCAGGCGGGTGATCTCGTCGGCGACGGTCCGCGGATGCTGCTCGGGAACGTAGTGGTCGGCCTCGGCCACCTCCAGCGCCCGCAGGTCGGGACGTAATCGCCTGGTTGCGGCGAAGGCGCGCTCGGAGACGATCCGGCTCGCTTCGCCGCGCAGGAGGGTGACGGGGACGGCCACGTCGCGCATCGCCTCGGCGAAGTCGGTACGCAGACCTTGGACCGTCTGGTGCATCGCGTCGGGGTCGGCCAGTGCGCGCAGGCCGCCGTCGACGCGGGTATAGCCGTAGGCGATTCTGCGTCGCAGGGCCTCGCGGGGTGTGCGCGGGTAGCGGTTGCGCAGGTATTCCTCGACTTCGGTCGCGGAATCGAAGAGCCGGTCGCCCCCGCGTACGCGCGATTCGAGGTCGTCGAGCACGGCGGGCTCGACGTAGGGCGTGTAGTCGACCGCGACCACACCCGCCACGCGCTCGGGCCGCTCGGCGGCGAGCGCCACCGCGTTGCGGGCGCCCAGCGAGTGGCCGCAGAGCACCGCCCTGTCGCAGCCGAGTTCGTCGAGGAGGGCGCCTACGTCTGCGCAGAAGCGGTCGGCGGTGTAACCGTCGGCGGGCTTGGCGCTGCGGCCGTGCCCGCGTTGGTCGAGTGCGATCGTGCGGACACCGCTGCCCAGCAGCTCCACCACCGGATCCCATACGCCCAGGCTGGCGGTAGTGCCGTGCAGCAGTACCACGTTCGGCCCCGAGCCTTGCTCGCGATAGCACAGCTCGGCGGGCGCGGATCGGGTGAACGACAGGGGTTCGGTCATCGGTCCGCCTCAGACCGGCGTGATCTCGGAGAGCGCCTTGCGCACGGTGACAAGGCCGCGCAGGATGTCGGTGCGCTTGGCGGCGACCTCTCCCTCGGCGTAGGGGTACATCCCGTCCCCCGTCTTCATCCCGAGGCGGTTCTGCTCCGTAAGCTTCGTCACCATGGGGGAGATCCCCTTCTCATCGGACAGGTCGGGATTGAGGTAGCCCGACACCGACGAGTAGATGTCGAGGCCGGCCATGTCCAGCAGACGCATGGGGCCGATCACGGCCAGCTTGTAGCCGATACCCCACTTCACGCAGGTGTCGATGTCTTCCTGGGTGGCCACGCCCTGTTCGAGCAGGGACAGGCACTCGCGCATGATCGCGTAGAGCACCCGGTTCTCCACGAATCCGGGGACCTCCTTTTCCATCACCGCCTTATAGCCGAGCGCCTCGACGATCGCCACGGTCGCCGTCTCGACTGCGGAGTCGGTCCGCTCGCCGCGGATCACCTCGATCATCGGGATCAGGTGCGGCGGGTTGGACCAGTGCATGCCGATCAGGCGCTGCGGGTGTTCCATGGCGGCGGCCATGTCCGAGATCGGGATGCCGGAGGTGTTGGTCGCGATCACGACGTCGGTGCCCACAGCGGCCTCGATCTGTTCTAGAACGCGGCGCTTGAGTCCGATCTCTTCGGGTACGGCCTCGATGACCAGTTCGGCGCTGTCGAGGGCCGCCGCCGCGTCCAGCTCGAAGGAGACCGATCCGCCCTCGGTGACGGGCGTGCCGAGTTGGTCGAGTGCGCCGGCGGCGGCCGTGCATGCGGATTCGGCGCGGTCGAGGGCCTCCCGGCTGATGTCGTTGAGGCGGACGTCGGCTCCGTGGCGTGCCAGCAGCGCGGCGATGCCGGGGCCCATGGTGCCCGAGCCGATTACGGCGCAGATGCCGGGGACGTTCATGGCGGTTCCTCCTATGCGAGTCGTGTCGGCGCGGGGCGCCGCGGACGCTTTCAGCGCCGGGTCTCGTGCGCGTCGAGCTTTCGGTTGAAGTACATCCAGTAGTTGTTGCGGGCTCGCTGGGGGTAGATCCGCCGGTGCTTGTCGACGGTCTCCGCAGCGTCGGGAGGCGTGTGTGCCAGTCCGGACGAGCGCAGCGCCAGTTGCGCCTTGGCCGCCCACTCCAAAAAGATCCCGGCGAGGGTGGCGTCGCCGACGTCCTTGCCGACGAAGGCGATCCCATGGTTGGCCAGCAGGACGGCCTCGGCCGGGCCGAGGGCGGCGGCCACGGCCCTGCCCAGCTCCGGCGTGGTGACGATGTGGCTGGTCTCGCTGAATCGGGGCACGCCGTGGTCGGCGAACCACACCGCGTGGTTGACGTAGGGGCCGATTTCGCCGTCCGTTGCGCCGAACACGGTGGCGTAGAAGGCGTGGGAGTGCCCGACCACGGCCACGTCGGGCCTGGCGCGCATGATCTCGGCGTGCAGCGGCCACTCCAGGTGCCGCAGCCCTTGGCCCTCCAGCACGTTGCCGTCGAAGTCGATCAGGACGAAGTGGTGGCCCTCGACCTCCTCCAAGCCGAGATTGCCCTGTTTGAGCCAGAGTCCGCGGCCGTGGGGATCGCGGTAGGAGAGGTGGCCCATGGACATGTCGCCGTGCCCCTCCAACTCGAGGATCCGGTGGGCACGGGCGAGTTCGCACAGCACGTTGCCGATCGACTCGTCCTGGCTGTACAGGGCGTCGCTGTGGGACATGGCGGACCTTCCGTGCGGGGTGGTGCGAATGGAACTGTGGTTTCGAACCGTGCTCAGGAGGAGGACGCCGCCCGAGCCTCTTCGGCGTCGAGGCCGCCGACGCGGTGGTGAACGCGCCCGCGGGTGGCCACGGCGACGCAGATCAGCAGTTCGTCGGGGCGTGGAGCGTCGGGCGCGCTCAGCGTGATCGCGTCGTAGTGGGAGCGCACGTAGATCTCGTCCTTGAACGCCAGCGGGATGTCGATGGGAGTACCCGGCGCAGCGGTCTTGGTAGCCGATGAGATCCAGGCGGTGCCTCCGCCCACCGCCGCCCGCAGGGCATCGCCGAAGACGGTGGTCACGCAGGCCACAACGTGCTCCTGCTCGCCGTTGACTCCGGCGATGCCGCCCTTGCCGTAGCTCTGCACCTCGCGGTCGCCCAGCAGCGCGGCGGCCCGCCGACCCAGCTCCGTGCCCAGGGCGGCGCTGGGAGCGGTCAGCGCCGAAAGGTCCGTGGCATAGGAGCCGGCGAAAGGATTGCCGATCACGACGCCGCAGGCCGCCTTGACCAGGGGTTCGTCGGGCCGGGGCCCGTTCTCGTGCACGATCTCCTCGACGGTGCCCACCCAGCGGCGAACCCGGTAGTGCTTTTCGACTTCAGCTGCGCCGGTCATGGCCGGTGCTCCTCTCACGATGGCTGTCGCTGCGGTCGGCGGGCCGCAGGCGAAGTGCCGGAACGGTCCGGCTAGTGCGCCCCGGCGGTGTGGCGTCGGGGATCGGTGGGGTCGTAAACAGCGGTTTCCAGGTTTTCGGGGCCGAACTGATGGCCCTGTGACATCCGGCGTGTGGCGGCGTAATCGGCGGAGCGGCGCTGGCAGCGGTCGGTGATGGGCCGTTCCCGCCGCTCCCACTCGGCCAGGGCGCCGGTGACCGCCGCGGAGCCGGGGTCTGCGGCGGTCGCAGCCTGGGCGAGGGTGTAGGCGTTGGCCATCGCGGTCCCTGCGCCCTGGGCCAGCGCCGGGCACATGGCGTGGGCCGAGTCCCCGACCAGCGCGACCCGCCCGCTGGTCCAGCTGTGCAGCTGCGTGGTCTGGTAGCCGTAGTAACGGGCGTCCTCGGCGACGGCAGCCGAGCGCAGCACCGGAGCCAGGTCCGGAAAGACCGAGGTCCACAGGTCGAGGTCGATGGGGGTGCGGCTGCCCTGCTCATCGGACCGGGGAGCTCCCAGTGCGATGTAGAGTTCGCGCTCGTTGCAGGGCACATAGAGGACGCGCAGGTAGCGCGGCTCCAGATTCCAGAAATCGATCACGTTGTCCCACTCGCCGGGCCCCAATTCGGTCTTGTGCCGCGGTACGAGAAAGCGGATGATCCCGTCGGTGGACTTCCACCGGTCCTGCTCGAAACCGATCGAGTCGCGCACTCGGGAGCGCACTCCGTCGGCGCCGACGACCAGGTCGGCCTCCCGGGTCTCCCCGGAAGCCAGAGTGAGGGTCCCGGCGGGGTCGGCGGCCACCGCTTCCGAGCCGCTGCGGATCTCCGCCCCGGCCTGCCGCGCCGCCTCCAGCAGGCAGCGGTGCAGGTGCGGGCGGCTCATGGTCCGCCAGGGCAGGCCACCGAAGTCCTCCTTGGACACGGTCTGGCCGTGCATCCGCGTTTCGTAGTACGGGGGAGTCATGGAGTCCGCCGCGGCCTCCTCGTAGGCCCCGATCGCCTCCAGGACGCGGATGCTGTTGTGCCAGAGCACGATGCCGGCGCCCTGCTCGCGGAGATGTTCGCCCTTCTCGTGGACGCGTACCGTCCAGCCGAGACGGGCCAGGGCCGCTGCCGCGGTCAGCCCTGCGAACCCCGCGCCCGCGATCTCGGCGTGGCGGCCGCGGCCGCCGGTGGTGTGTGTCATCAGGTTCTTCGCCTCTTCGTGTCGGCGTTCAGCGTGCGGCGCGTTGCGATCCGGTCAGCTCCCGGAGTGGTAGGACTCCTGGAACGAGGGGTCGTAAACCTCCTCCACCGGCGGAGCCTGTCCCTTCAGGGCGTCCTGTTCGGCGAGGATGTCGACGGTCGCCTGCCACCGCTGCTGTTCCATCGCTCCCAGACCGTTCTCCTCGGTAGCGGGGCTGGTGAAGGTCTGATCGATGTCGGCCTGCAGCTGTTTCTGGAAGAGAGCGGCGTTGTCTGATTGCTCCGGTGCGGAAGCCGCCAGGATCTCCGCGGTTTCATCCGGGTGGTCGGCGACGTACTCGAAGGCCTTGAGGTAGGCGTCGGTGAACGCCTGCACCGTTTCGGGGTTCTGTTCGATCATGTCGTCATTGGTGGTCAGGCCGGATCCGTAGGCGTCGTAGCCGGCGTCGGCACCGAGCAGGACACTGAGCGAGCCTTCGCCGCCGGCATGCTGGCGCAGAAGGGGAACTTCGGCGTCGACGTAGCAGATGACGGCGTCAACCTGCCCTTCGAGCAAATAGTTCTCGTAGGGCGGGGTCACGGTGACCTCCTCGACCTGGTCCCGGCCGAGGTCGTTGGCGGCCATCATGGCCTCGTAGAAGATGTAGGTCGATCCGGCGGGGTGCACCCCGATCTTCAGGCCGCGCAGGTCCGTGACCGAGCTCAGCTGCACGTTGTCCTCGAGCGTGCACATGCCCAGCGGCGAGACCTGGTTGACCGCGGCGAGGGCTTGCACGGGAACACCTTGGGAACGTGCTGTGACCAGGGAGGGCAGGTCGGCGAAGCCGAAGTCGGCCTGGCCCTTGCCGACGGTGCGCAGGGCGTCGGGCGAGCCGGAGCCGGTGGTGATCTCCTCGACCTCGATCCCGGCGTCCTCGAAGTAGCCCTCCTCTTGGGCGACGTGGAACATGCCGTGATTGCCGCGCAGTTGGTAGTCGAGCTGCACGGTGACCGTTGTGGAGCCCTGGTCTTCGGCGCCGTCGGCCCCGCAGGCCGCGGCGGCCAGCAGTAGCGCCGAGGCGGCCATGGCGGTGCTCGCGCGCAGCACGGATCGGATCGGTGAGCGGTGGTAGGCGGTGTATGGCATGGCGTACTCCAAAAGGGCATGCGCAGGGAGCGCTCGGGGATGTCGGTGCGGGGGGCCGGATACGCGGCGACGACCGCGCCGGGCCTAGTGGGATTCGGCCGTGATGTGGGGGAACCGGCGCGCCAGGGTGAACTCGGCGAGCGACATCCCGTAGTACAGGACCAGTCCCAGCAGCGATACGAGGATCAGGGCGGAGAACATGAGCGGCGTGTCGAGCTGGGTCGAGGCGAACTGGATGAGGTAGCCGAGGCCGTCGGAGGCTCCGGCGAACTCGGCGACGACGGCGCCGATCACCGCCAACGTGATGGCGATCCGCATCCCCGCGAAGAGATAGGGCAGTGAGGTGGGGATCTGGATCCGGGCGAGGATCTGGTTGCGGGTGGCGCCGACCGACTTCATCAGCAGCAGCAGGTCCGGGTCGATGCTGCGCAGCCCTACGAGCATGTTGAGTGTGATCGGGAAGAATGCGATCACCACGACCAGCAGCAGTTTGGGTGTCATGCCGTAGCCGAACCAGAGGATGAAGATCGGGGCCAGCGCCACCTTGGGGACCACTTGGAACAGGACCACGAGCGGGTAGACGGCCCGGTCGACCCAGCTGAACCGCGCGATCACCACGGCCAGGCCTACACCTACTGCGATGCTGATCAGGAATCCGTAGAGGATCTCCTGGGTGGTGATCCAGGCGGCTGCGAGCAGCAACTCGCGGGAGTTCCAGGTCTCGGCGGCGAAGGCGCTCGGCGGGGCGACGACGAACTCCGAGACCCCGAAAAGGGCTACCGCCAGTTCCCACACCGCGAGCACGGCCAGGAGCAGGAGGGCGCTGGGCCAGGTACGGGAGTACCACTGCCGTAGCCGACCGGGGGCGGTCGGGCCCGGTCGGCTACGGCCGCGGGCGGGAACGCTGGGTGCTGCGGTCGCCATGGTCACACCGTCGCTTTCGGTTCGAGCAGGTCGCGCAGCCGGGAGGTGTAGTCGGTGAACACCGGGTCGTCGAACACGTCGCGGTCGCGCGGGCGGGGGAGGGCGATATCGAGCGTCTTCACGAGCCGCCCGGGATCGGCGCCCATGACGTGCACCGTGTCGGAAAGGAAGACCGCTTCGCCGATCGCGTGGGTAACGAAGACGATGGTCTTTCCCGTCTGGGCCCAGATTTCGGCGAGCTTCTCGTTCATCTCGTCGCGGGTGATGGCATCGAGGGCACCGAAGGGCTCGTCCATCAGCAGGATCTCGGGGTCCATGGCCAGCGCGCGGGCGATAGAGACCCGCTGGGCCATACCGCCTGAGAGTTGATGAGGCAGCTTGTCGGCCGCGTCCTGTAGGCCGACCAAGGCGAGCGCGTTCTCGGCCGCCCGGAGGGACTCGGCGCTGCGGCCCTTTCCGGTGGCGACGTCGCGCAGTACACATGTGTTCTGCAGAGCGGTCTTCCACGGCAGCAGGGCCGGCCGCTGCGGAACGAGGCCGATCTGGCGCCGGTCGACTGCTTCCGAGGGCGGTCGGCCCCCGATCGAAATCTCTCCGTCGGTGGGTTCCAGGAGGCCGCCCAGGATCTTCAGCAGTGTGCTCTTGCCGCAGCCCGACGGTCCGAGCAGGGTGACGAAGGCTCCGGGGGCGACGGTCAGGTCGAGGGCCTCCAGGACGGGCTGTGCGGTGCTGGTTCCGCCGAAGCGCATCCCGATGCCATGTGCGGAGATGAATCTCGATTCCATGCGGCCGGTCCTTCCGTGTGCTGATCGGACGACAGCAGCGCTCCAAGGGTTATTACTCTCTAATAACCTCCTATTAGAGTCACTACGCTAAGAACCGAGAACTGGGGAGTCAAGGGGGGTTGTGCAAGAAAACACCTGGTCACAGCATGTTTACAACGAGGAAATTGATTGCTCTCCGTGTCTGCGTCATCACACGCTTCTGCGTAGAGGTGCGAAAGGACTGCTGTGTCAGGCTTTTCGTTGATTCGGTCAAAATATGACAAACACGAAAAAGGGCTCCGAAGAATACATTTGTCCTTGCGGGTGGCGAAGTGGGGCTCCGCTAACGCGATCCGCCGGCCGTCGTGGCCCTGCGGAGTCGGCGGGAAGGGCGTCGAGGCGGGGCGGTTCCGTCATGCGAAGCCCCGAAGGCGGGCGAAGCGCTGTTCGGTGCCCGCATGCACGTAAGGCGGTGGAACCAGTCGTCGGCGTACTGGCCTCGGATGTTCGCCAAGGCCGAAGGGCTTCCGTGTACGCAGAGGCGCCGGCGCGGGGGACTGCAGCTGCGCCCCTGCCCACGAGCGCCTGGAGGTGCGTACCGCCACGGCGCTCGACCTTCGCGACGGCGAGTCGTCGGTATCGGTGTCACCGACGGCCCGTCTGCCGCGCCGTTGGCGTCGCGCCACCTTCAAGCGAGCCGGGTCCGTCCAGCACCGTGTCGTGAATGCGCCACGCCTGATGGCCAAGGTCCGGCGCGATGTCGGTCCCGCAAGCAGGGCCGAAGGCACACGCGGTATCGCCCACCGCGATTGGGGCGATCCCCTGCACACGTCCGCGAACGCCGTCGGCGTTCTCGGCGGTCATGGTCGACATGGGGACAGCCGTTGAATCGGCGCCCGGTGCGGGTTCCGCACCAACCGGGACGTGACGACCGGTTTCACGGACGGAGGATCGCCGGGACGCATGCCCGCGAGCCGAGAGGTCAGTGGTTGCTCGGCGACAACAGCCGGGAGCCGACGGGCGTGATCGGGCAGAACCTGTCGGCAGGCGGATTCACTCGGGAGCACGAAGCCGTCAGTTTCTGTGGAGAGAGGATAGCGAGGAAACCCGGCTCCGGACGCGACAGGCCGCGCAGTCCCGTGCTCCCCGGGACCGTGCCGGTGGGGCTGGCCATCCTCTATTCCCGTTTCACGAAGAACCGCCCCCGGGTATGGACCTGCCGAGTGCCGTGGGGATGGATCCCCGCCGGCTGGGGTGTCTGCAACCTCGCAGAAGGTGTCTTCGACCACCGCTTACTCGCCATTCACCGTGTCTACGCCGGTCCCGGATACCTGCTCCAGCACAGCGGGCAGTGCTTTGGCCCCGAGCTCTCTGTCCCTCCTGGGTCACTGCCAATGGTGACTGGACGAAAGCGCCTGCTGCCGTCCCGGGAGGTCGGGACGGTGATCGAGCATGAGCGGCGCCTGGGCGCCCGGGCTCGCGGGTCACGCTCGGGCAGCGGTATCCGTGCCCTCCAAGTGGCCGAGAGCGCCGACCATCCACACCTGCTCCGAGCTGTAGTACGGCTCGTCGCTGCGTGGGCGCCAGTCGCCCAGATGCACCAGGCCGGGCTCCAGCAGCGTGGTGCCGGAGAACAAGCGCCGGATTTCGGAGAGGGAACGGGACTGGCCGGGCGAGCTCGTGGACGCGTAGACCCGCTGGAGGTACCGGGCGCGCTCGGGATGGGTGTCGTGCTCGATGTGGCTGATCGCCACACAGGAGCCGGCCGGCAGATGATCCAGGTAGCGCCGCATGAGGGAGTAGGGCTGCTGGGCGTCGGTGAGGAAGTGCAGCATCGACACCAGCAGGAGCCCGACCGGGCGCCCGAGGTCCAGACGTCCGGTCAGTTCGGGGTGGGCGAAGATCGTCTCCGGTTCGCGCATGTCGGCCTCGACGACCCCGGTGATGTCGGGCCTCTCGGCCAGCAGCGCCTCGGCGTGCACGCGCACCACGGGGTCGTGGTCCACGTAGACCACGCGGGCGTCGGGGTGGCGGCGTCGGGCGACCTCGTGGACGGGGCTCTGGGCCGGCAGCCCGGCGCCGATGTCCAGGAACTGGTCCACGCCGAGTTCGCCAATGGCGTCCACGGCCCGGCCCATGAAGGCGCGGTTGGCGTGGGCGAGCATGCGGGTCTCGGGCACAGCCTGCAGGATCTGCTCGCCGGTCCGGCGGTCGACGGCGTAGTTGTTCTTGCCGCCCAGCATGTAGTCGTAGATCCGCGCCGAGCTGGCCGTGGTGGGATCCACCCCCGGCGGTACGTCGAGTCCGGTGGATTCGCTCACGGAGGGCTCCTAGCGATCGGTGGGGTGCGGGGAGTAGCGCTGTGGGGCCTGCCCCGTTTCGGCGTGCGGTAGACCCCCGACAGCCGTATACACCGTAAGCGGATCGTGGGGATGCGGATCTTCCTGTGTGATGGCCGGAATCGGCCCTATTCGGATGGGCGGACGGCGCCCATGAACCGCGGGCTGTAGCAGTCGTCCTGCACGGGGCGGGTGTGCACGGGTCTGCCCGGGAGACGGGGCGTAGGGCGTGTTTGTTGAACGGGTGAGGTCGCGCAGCCGGATCCGGATCGCGGCGAGTTGGATCGTGCCGTCATAGACCGCGGCCCGCGTGTCGTACCTGGTCGCCACGGCCCGGTTCTGCTTGACCAGGTTGATCGCCCGCTCCACGGTGGTGCGGCCCCGGTAGGATCGCCGCCCGCCGCGCCTTTGCTTCTGCGGCGTTGGCGCTGGTCGGCGGGCTGGGCGATCGTCGCGGTGATGGCGCGCCGGCGCAGGTGGGACCGGATGGCCGCCGAGGAGTAGGCCGTGTCGCCCAGCACCCGGTCCGGGCGCGTGCGCGGCCGGCCCCGGCTGCGGGGCAGCCGCGAATCGCCCATCAGCGGCGCGAACATCGGAGCGTCGCCCCGCTGGCCGGAGCCGGCGCCGATGCGCAGCCGGTCGGCGATGCGCTGCCAGGTGCCGCAGCGGCGTGTGGGCCGACAGGTTGGACAGCCAGTACCCGGTGGGTTCGGGCTCGTGGGGCGGCCATTCGGCGATGAGCGTCTCGGCGGGCAGAAGCCCGTCCCAGCCGGTGCGCCCGCCCGTGCGCTCCAGCGCCGCACTGCGTGCGGCCACCCCGGCCGGACGCACCGCCATGACCAGGAACGGGCCCCGCTTCGACCCGCGCGAGCCCCGGCGCCAGGTGCAGCGCCGCAGCATCAGACCGGCCCTGGGCGATGGCCAGGTCCTTCAGCGACCGGGCCGGGGCGCGGTAGCGCGGCAGCGGCGCCGGCCCCCGGCCTCCGGTGCGTTCCGGCGCCTGGGGCACCGCATCGCCGGCATGGGCGCTGAGGTCACCGCGCACCGCCACCACGTAGTCCAGGCCGCGCCGGGCCAGCCCGGCGCGGAAGCCGTGGTTGTTGCCATAGCCCGCGTCACCGCCCACCACCGGCGGGACCACAGCCCCCACGACCGGGCCTGGTCGATCATGTCCAGGGCCAGGCGCCACTTCTCGCGGTGACCCGCATGCTCGGGCACACCCGTCTTCGCGCGGCGCTCGTCGGCCGCATCGGCCCAGGACTCGGGCAGGAACAGTCGCCAGGACAGCGAGCGGGACCGAGGCAGCGTCGGTGACCGCGTGCAGGCTGGTGAAGTCCTGGCACACGGCCTGCTGCCCAGCGCGCCGCACCACTGGTGGGCCGCGCCCGCCGACTGGGAGCCGGCCTTGGGCACGGTGGTGTCGTCGACGATCCGGGCGGCGGGGCTGATGGCCCGGCTGACCTTGGTGGCGATACCGCGCTGGACGGGGGCGGGGTCCCAGGGCGACTGGCCGACGAACCGCTGCAGGGTCTGCATGCCGCCGTCGGGCAGGCGACCGGCCATGGGTTGGATGGGTTTGCGGCGACCGTCGAGCATGAGTCCGCGCAGGTAGCGGTGGCCCCACGCGCGGGTGTCGCGGCGGGGGATCGAGGCGAAGACCTCGGCGCAGAACGCGTCGAGGTCCTCGCGCAGTTCGTCGACGGCGGCCGGATCCACGTCTGCGATCGTTCCAGAACGGCCCGCGAATTCAGGAACTTAACGAAGTACTACCAGTAGCGGATGGTCCGCAGCGACAGGCCCGTGCGTTGGGCGACCTACGCACCTCCTGGCCCGACTCTACCCTTACGTGAAAGACGGTATCTGTGTGTGGGTGATCCGCCAAGCGGGGCTCGGCCCGGTGATCCGCGGTTCCGGTTTCTGGCGGCGGGGCAGCGGGAGCGTCACGTGTTCCGCTGGACTCCCGTCTCCTCAAGCGGGGACGCTCCGTGCGTCGACGCCGGTTCAGCGCGGGAGGTAGCCGTAGAGGAAGGCACGCACGCCGGCGGTGACCATCGCCGTGACTTCGGTGTCGGATAGCGGGCGGGTGCCGTAGTGGGAGCGGGCCGTGATCTCCCCCAGCACCAGCCAGATGTAGTGGTTGGCGCTGAGCGCGGCGTCGTCGGTGCTCAACAGACCGCGTTCGGCCAGTAGGCGCATGCGCAGAGCGAGGGCGTTCTGCGCCCGCTGCGGTCCGGTCTCGTGCCAGGAGTCCCGGACCGCGGCGGGAACGTGGGCGCCCTCGGCGCTGATCCGCTGGGACAGGGTGAAGTGGTCGGCGTAGTCGGCCTGGACTCCCGCCCAGGCACGGCCCAGCGCGATGAGGTCGGCTTCGAGGTCGGCGGCGTCGTCCAGGCAGCGCTCGATGATCTCGCTCAGTGCCTCGGCGCACAGCCGCGCGCTTTCCTGTACGACCGACGTGAACAGGTCCTCTTTGCCCGCGAAGTGGTTGTAGACGGTCCGCTTGGAGACTCCGGCCTCGGCGGCGACCGTATCGATGCTGGTGGCGGCGTAGCCGTCGCGGCCGAAGATGCGGCGCGCGGCGTGGGTGATGGCCGCATGTTTGGCCGCCAGACCGCGGCGGGGCCGCTCGTCTGCGGCGTCCTGCCTGAGCATCGTCGCTCCCATCGGCGTTGCGGAAGGGGCCAGTCTATCGGCGCGCCGGTCGCGGAACGCGCATTGATTTGCATTATGTAGTTTACATGATTGCTTGTATGGGTTTAGTTTGTCAGGCGTGAGCGACGACCCCGCCCCGAAACAGCCCCGCGCCCGGACCCGCTGGAGCGCCGTGCTCGCCTTCGGCTTGGCGACACTGCTGGTGGCCAGCGAATCCAGCCTCGCCGCCTTCGCCCTTCCCCTCGTCGGCGCGGAGTTCGGGGTCGGCGCCACCACCACCGCCTGGGTCGTGCTCGCCTACGCGCTGCCGCTGGCGGCGCTGGCGATCCCCGCCGGCCGCTGGGTCGACCAGGCCGACCTGCGGGCGGTCTTCGCGCTGTCGCTGGCGGGGGTCGGTGCGGCCGGTGCCCTCGCCGCTCTGGCGCCGACATTGTGGGCGCTGCTGGCCGCGCGCGCCGTCCAGGGCGTCGCTTCGGCCCTCTACCTCGCCGTATACCTGCCTGTCGTCGCCGACGCCGTGCGCGCTGAGCAGCGCGGGCGGGCGATGAGCCTCATCCAGACGGTCATGATGATCGGCAGTATCGCCGTGGCCCCCGTCGGCGGCGTGGTCGCCGAGGCGTTCGGCTGGCGCGCGGTCTTCGTGTTCAAGCTTCCGCTGCTGGCCGCGCTGCTGTGGTGGGGCTGGCGCGCGATCCCGCCGCGGCGGGCGGCAGGGCCGCGGCTGCCGGCGCCCGCCGCCTCCGCGCTCACCGACGCGGTCGTGCTGGGCGGCGCCGTAGGCCTGGGCCTGCTGGCCGTGGAGCGGATCGGCGGAGCCTGGCCGATCTCCCTCGCTCTGGGAATCGCCGCGGCGGCCGGAGGCGCCGTCTGGCTGCGACTGCCCGCCGCCGCGCCCGTAGTGGCGCTGGTGCGCCGCCCGGCCTTCGGAGCCGCGGCGGCGGCACTGGTGCTGGTGGCCGCGCTCTCCGGTCTGACGATCGTGTCGCTGCCCTACTTCGTCTCCGAAGTCATGGGACGCAGCCCCGAGGTCCTGGGGGTGGCGATGATGCTGTTCACCGCCGCGGCGGCCGCGCTCTCTCCGCTGGGCGGGCTCCTGGCCGACCGCTTCACCCCGCTGGCCGTCGCGCGCCTGGGCAGCGCGCTGACCGCGCTCGCGCTGCTGACCATGCTCGGTCTCGATGCCGGCAGCGGCCTGTACAGCCTGTCCTGGCGGATGGCGCTGGTGGGTGCGGCCATGGCCCTGTTCATGGCGCCGGTGATGACCGCGCTGCTGGGCGCCGCGCCCGTGGGAGAAGAGGGCACGGCCGGAGGTGTCGCCAACCTGGCCCGGACCCTGGGTAACACCGTCGGTCCCGCGATCGCCGCGCTGGCCTGGGCCATGGCCGGCAGCGGCGAGGCAGGCCTGCGCGCGGGAGTGTGGGCCCTGGCCGGCTGCGCCCTCGCCGCATTCGCGGTGCTGCTCATCGCTCGCCGCCCCCCGATGCCGACACCTGCCGCCGTGGCCGGCGGCTACGACCGTCCGAGCTGAGCCCCGAACCCCTCCCGTACACCGCGATTCGCAAAGGAGAGCACCATGCCGGAAACCACGAAGGCCACCGTCGTCTACTACAGCGCCACCGGTAACGTCCACGCTTTGGCCGTGGCGGCGGCCGAGGGCGCCGAAAAGGCCGGAGCCGAGGTCCGCCTGCGCCGGGCACCCGAGCTCGCCCCCGAATCGGCCGTGGCCGAGAATCCCGCCTGGGCCGAGCACCTGCGGCAGACGCGCGACATCGCCGAGGCGACGGTGCACGACCTGGTGTGGGCCGATGCCGTCCTACTGGGAAGCCCCACGCGGTACGGCATGATGGCCAGCCAGCTCAAGCAGTTCGTCGACAGCACCGGCCCCGAGTGGCAGCAGGGACTGCTCGCCGACAAGGCCTACGGCGCCTTCACCTCGACCATCTCCGCACACGGCGGCCAGGAAAGCACCCTGCTGTCGATGTACACCGTCTTCGCCGGGTGGGGCGGCGTCATCGTCCCGCCCGGCTACACCGCGCCGATCCAATTCGAGGTCGGCAACCCCTACGGCACCTCCCATGTCAGCGGGATGGAGGCGGCCGCGCCCACCGAGACGCACCTGGAGGGCGCCCGCTACCAGGCGCGCCGTACCACCGAGATCGCGACCGGCCTCAAAGCGGGCCGCGCGGGACTGTAAACAGAACGGCTCTGTCCCGCTTTCGGCTCTGCCCCGCTTTCGGTGGTGACTGAGGGTGGTGCTATCCGAGAAGGATGCGGTGGCGGAGCAGTGGGAAGCCGGCTCGCCCGTACATCTGCCGGTGGATCATCTTCGTGCGTGTGTTCACGCCCTCGGTGCGCAGCGCGAAGTCGTCCACGCCCAGTACCCGGGGCACCGGCCTCGCCGGGAGCGCCAGGCGCCGCAGCGCCCGCAGGGCGGTGTTCGTGGAGGCGCCCATGGCCAGGAAGGGCAGCACGCGCGCGCTCGCTCGGCCCGTCAGCTCGCGCACGACCGAGCCGAGCTGGGCGGCCATGCGCGGTGTGCGCCGCTGGTGGCGCTCCAGCAGCCCGGGGAGCTGTTCGCGGAAGGTCTGGCGTGTACAGCCGCGGGTGGCACATGCCAGGCGACGGATCCGCACGATGACGACTACACGTCGAGCGTCAACCGGCACATCCGCCAGGGTGCGCTCGCCGTAGCCGTGCACACGAGCCGATTCGGTCCCGCACACGGGGCAGGGCGCCGGTGTCGCAGGGGTGCGGGCTCGGACTCGGATCCTTGCGTCCTCACTGCTGACGTCGTCGATGATCAAGGGAGACAGGCCGTTGAACACGATCTGCACAAGTTCGTTCACACTATGCACGTCAGAGCGTGGCGTGGATCAACTCTGCGTCACCACCGAAAGCGGGACAGAGTCGTTACCTTGACAGACCCGGTTTTCGCCACCCGATCCGAGGCTGAGTCGGCGCTGTTCCGCATCCAGGAAGGACTCGGCGGCATGCCCCCGGGCGAGTACGAGGAGGCCTACAGCACCCGAGAAGGGCAGGGCAAGGTCGGTACCCTCGATCGGAGCCCGACCGGAGCCAGATAATCACGTCTCCGGCGAAGCGGGGGAACCTCAGATGGTCTGTCCGTGACCATTATGTCGGCCCAGTTCGGTGGCCTGGCTGGAGTACGCACCGTTGGCGTTGGGGACGTGGCCACCTCTCGCTAGGGTGGCCGGATGGACGAGCCGAACGTGAACGTGCGCCCCCACCAGGACAAGTCCGGGTGGTTCGTCGTCGAGATCGAGGGCCAGTGGTTGGCAGCTAGCCTCAACCCCCGGGGAGACAACCTGTACCTGACCCTGGCCCCGCCCTCCGAGCAGGACTGAACGAAGCCCTGCCCTCACTCGCGCCGGACGGCGGAGTAGCAGTAGACGGCGCTGCGGGGCGGGAGGTCGTGGGGGAGGAAGGCCCACTGGCAGCCGGTTCGGCCCTGGTAGAGGATCGCGTTGACGATCTCGCGCATGTCGTAGGCGCCCTGGTGGCCGCCGGCCGAAGGTGGGTGGTTTTCCAGGCCGTGATCACCGGTTCGATCAGGGCCCATCGCTGGTCGGATACGTCGCTGGGGTAGGGCTTGCGTTCCGTCACCCGGCTATCGGAGCACGTCCAAGCCGACCAGGCAGGGGTAACGTTACACATCCACGTCATCACACCAGGACACCGCGGGCGTCAACCCACGAAACGCCCTCTGACAGCTTCCCCGCCGGCCTGGGACGCGGGCTGTACCGGCTCTATCACCACACCTTCGAGCGCGACCACACCGCGATGGCGCAAACGCTGATCGCCGACCACCCGGCCGGCTGGTCGTGCCTGCTCTATCTCGGTGCCGACGCCTTGGGACCGTTCACCCGCGCCGACTTCGACCTCAGCGGCTTCGTCGGCGCCTCCTCGCCGATCCGAGGGCACTACCCGGATTGCTATTGCCACGGCCAGCGCAACGAGCCGCCCCAGCGCCTGACGTGCCGCTGCCCCCGCGACCGGAACGGATGCGGCCCCATCGACATCGAGTGGGCCTACGTGCTCACCGCGGAGGGGATGCGGGTGGTCACCTCTCACACGGCCGACCACCGGCCCGTGCACCGGTTCGTGGACCGCGTGATCTGGGAGGAGGCCGAACCGGACTGGCGCCGCATGGAGCGGGCCGTGCGTACCGGAGCCCTCCCCGCTGGCGATGACGTCGCATCGCCCAGCCGGCAGGCCTCATCCGACTGACGTTCGACGGCGTGGGCATCCGCAGGGAGGAAGTAGTGCGTACGGACGAGGCGCCTCGTGCGTACGCACCGGCCACGGAGATCCGCGGCGCGGTTCCGGATGGGTCCACAGAGACGCGTCACAGACGCTCTCAATCACGGAAACGCCAAGACAGCGAATCAGGGGCCACCCTGCAGCGCAGCACGACGCCATCTCCAGGGCGGCGTCACAGTGGCATCCGCAGACCTGGGATGGGAGGCGGAAACGAAGAAACCCGACAGGGCAAGCTGCAGAACATGGCTCGGCCCAAAAGAAGGAGTGGCCGGTCGGAACCGGCCACTCCCTGGTCACTACCAATGTTGACTAGACGAAAGGTAAGATGACCAGCTCCAATCTTAGTGCTTACGGCCTTGCTATGTGGATGGTCGAACAGCGCCCATGAATCGCGGGCTGTAGAAGTCGTTGTGCACGGGTTGGGTGCGCACGGTCTGCCCGGGAGACGGGGCGTTGACCATGTGTCCGTCCCCGATGTACATCGTGACGTGGCTGGGCGCGGGGCCGGTGCGCCGCACCCAGCGTGACGGCGCGGACGAGTCAGGAGTCCGTCGGCGCGCATTCGGCGATGAGGTCGGCTATCAGGCCACGAGGGTCGTACAGGGTGCGGACCCCGTCCGACACCACACGGCGGGTGCCCGCGTCCACGGGCGAGGTGCGGGCCCATTCCGGGCTAGCGACGCCGAGCTCGATCTCCAGACCGGATTTGCTGCGGAACCGCCATTCGGTGACCGGTCCCCATACGCGGTTGGCGATGAGTGAGGTGAGCGGCTCCTGGGCGGTCAGCAAAGCGGCGTTGTACAAAGTGGGATCGTCGCTCAACAGGATCATGTCCACGTCCGAGTCGTCGCGGGCCGCGTCCCTCGCCCAGGACCCGACGAGCAGGAGGCCGGCGACATCGCCGCGGCGGTGCGCCCAGCCTGACGCCCAGGCGAGAAGCGCCGTTACTTCCTCGCGCCGCCGAGGAGAGGCCGTCACCATAGGAATCCTTTCGCTCCGATGAGTTTCGGTCGAGGCTAAGCTTCCACCCTTTTCGGTGGCTCTTACTCGGGGCCGAGGAGGTCCCAGCGATTTCCGGCGATATCCAGAAAGACCGCGACGCGGCCGTAGGGTTCGCTTCGGGGGTCTGTGACGAACTCGACCCCGGCGGCGCGCATCCGGGTATAGGTTTCCTCGAAGTCCTCCACACGGAGCCCATTTCAACCCGTGGTTGCTTGAGCGATGTGGTGGTTCTGCAGGACGGCGATGGCTTTGACGAGGCGGCCGGCCTTGGAGGGGCTGCAGCGGAGCTTGCGCAGGATGCACCATGACGTGAGCTGAGCGTTGGCGCGCTCGCCCGGTCCGCGCAGGCGCGCATGGGACCGGTTCGCCTGTTTCTGCACCTCGGGCTTGTTGCGGCCCTTGTAGGGCGTGATCACGATCGCGGCCTCGGCTCCCTGGTAGCCCTTGTCGGCCGGCGTGAGGACCCCCGTCTTCTCCAACGCGCGCAGGATTCCCCACACGCGCGCGGCGGTCAGATCGTTGGCCTTGCCCGCCAGCGCGCCCGAGGTCCACAGCACCGTCCCGTCGGGACCGGCGATGGACTGGATGTTCATCCCGTGCCCCCGATGCTTGCCGGAAAAGTGGGGCCGATCGGCCTTCAGCCGGTCGGTGTGGACGAGCGTTCCGTCCAGCACCACGTGGGTCAGCCCCTCGCGGGCGGCCCTGCGCAGGGCCCGGGCCAGCGTGGGCGAGCGCGCCGATAGGATCCGCACCGTCTCCTCCACGTAGCGCCAGGCGGTGGAGGCCGAGACGGCGAACCCGGCGCTGATCTCGGTAATGGTTTCGTCCTATCTGCGCAACGTCTTCCCGCTGCTGGACATCGGCTGGACGCGCCGCGACTGCGCCGCCTCCCTCACCCTCCACGGCCTCGGCGACACCCCCGAATCCGCCTGCATCGGGTGCCCGTTGCGCTCCAACGAGTCCTGGGCCGAGATGCGAGCCACCGATCCGGCCTCCTTCGAGAACGACCGCGACTTGAAGGCGAGTAACCGCTACAGACACCACGAGGAGGCGCTATGCCGATAACGCTGGAGCAGGCACGCCGCCTGCCGCCGACGGTCGGTCTTATGACAGCCGCGCGCATGTTGGGGATCGGTCGTACGAAGGCCTACCAACTGGCCCGAGCGGGAGAGTTCCCGTGCAAGATGATCCGGCTCGGCGAGGGCTACCGGGTCGCGACCGCCGACCTGCTGCGCGTCCTGGGGGTGGATCCCGACGACGGCTGAGTGTCGCTGAGTAACTCGTTTGAACATTCTGAGGCGTCGGATGACGCTCGATCCCACGGTCAAATGACGGTCAAACGCGCAGAAGCCCGACCACTGACCCCAGTGATCGGGCTCCTGACCTGCACTAACGTGTCGGGAAGGCGGGATTTGAACCCACGACCCCTTGACTTCCGGGTGCGGTGAAGAGGCCTGCGGCGCGATCATGAGTTCGCGGGACGAGGCGGGGATGGGTGCCAGCCGGTACTCGCTGGTTCCCGCTGTTTCCCGACGGCATGTGCACTGAATGTGCACCGCGGGTAAGTCGTCCTCCCAGGTGTGCGGGTGCGCTTCGCGCCCCTCCCGCGGTGTGCGTGCACCAGCCGCGTGCGTCGGGCTCACAACGACGGCACGCCACGATTTCAGCAACCCAAGTCTTCGGCAACCACGGCCCCGGTCCGAGGTGCTCGGTCGCGCTGGCGCCGGTCACCCGAGACAGACAGAGTCGCGCGACTGAGTGCCTCGGGACCCAGAACGCCAGTGACCATAGGGCGGCTCTTCATGTGAACCTGTCGGCGCTCTGGCTGGCTGTGCTCCGGCGACGGCGCGACCCCGATGGGGCGGATGTGGTTCAGGTGGCGCCTGGTGCTGCGCCCCCCGGCGGCCGTCCGCACGCTCGGGACCGGGCGCCAGCCCGCAGCCCGAGCGTGCGGACGGAAAGCCGGGCGCGACGGCGCGGAGCGCCGTCGCCTTGATCCCATACAGCTCAATTCGGCAAAGACTATGAGATGTTCACTCACTGTCGCCGTCTGTATTCGGGGGCAGGATCTGGTGCGACGGTGACGTGAAACGTTCGCGCGGCAGATCAGATTTCCCCCGAGTGAAGTCATGTAAATTGTGAGGATCAACTAGATCGTTGATGGGAGTTTGTCGGAACTCCTGCGGACATGACGAAGGGCGCCCATGCTCAAGCTGTGAACACGAACCTGGACGCCCTTCTCACCGCACTCTACGTCCACCTGGACGACCACGTCCTGCCCTCGGGCAGGAAACCGGGAAAACGCGGCCCCGCCCGGCTGCTCACCGACGCCGAACTCGTCTGCGTCGCCATCGCCCAAGCCCTGCTGCGCTGCGACTCCGAACGCCACTGGATGCGCGCCGCACCCGACCGGATCGGCCACCTCTTCCCCCGCCTGCCCGGCCAGTCCGAGTACAACCGCCACCTGCGCGATGCGGCACCGGCCCTGCTCGCCGCCTCCATGTGGCTGGCCCGGGCGGTTCCGACCTGGCAGGAGAAGCTGCGGCTGATGGACGGCACCCCGCTGCGCTGCGGCGCCTCCCGGGTCACGGTCAACCGCTCCGGCCTGGGCGAAATCGCCGGATACGGCCGCGACGCCTCCCACCACGCCTTCTACTGGGGCGCCAAGCTCATGCTCGTCACCACCGCCGACGGGGCGGTCTGCGCCTTCAGCCTGGCCCACCCCAAGGAGCTGGACGAACGCAAGCAGGCCCTGCACCTGCTCCACGCCCAGCCGCCCGCACCGGGGCCGGGCCCGATCGTGTGCGACAAGGGCTTCGCCGGGGCCGGCATCGAGAGCGCCGCGGCCGGGCTGGGCCATCCGCTCCTCCGCCCGGCCCGCGCGGACGAGCCCGAGAACCCCTCGTTTCCCGGGTGGCTGCGCCAGCGGATCGAGGCGGTCATCTGGACGCTGAAGAACCAGCTGGGGCTGGAGCGCCACGCCGCGCGCACCACTGAAGGGCTCTGGGCGCGCACCTGCCAGCGCATCTGCGCGCTCAACGCCGCGATCTGGCACAACTGGCTGATCGATGCCCCGATCAAGCGGTCACTGATCGCCTACGACCACTGACCAGGCCACCAAACCCCCATCACCGATCTAGCGGTTCTTTGCGTGGGCTGGTATGAGGGTCGACAGAGAAGGAAGTTCCGTCTATAAGATGCTGCCAGACTGAAGGGGAGATGTGGTGAGTCCACCGTTCAATTGGAGTCCATTTGTGTTTTGAGTCACTTGAAATTTGGAGCTCGAATTCAATCTTTTGTATTACTGCGTCGTCCCATCGAGTGTCTAGGACGATGTGCATGCTCACGGGAACTCCTGGCTGAAGAGCTATGCCAGAAGAATCACGCAGACGCGCCTTTTTGAGCCAAGTAAATCTATGTATAGCTTCCAGTTCAAACTCTCCAGAGTCCACCACGCAATGCCAAGGAAAAATTTCCCGGGCGTTCGGAATTGGAATATCTGGGTAGCGCGCAACAATGCGGATGTCGTTAATTGTTCCGATCTTGGCGCCTGTATTTACGAGCATGATCGGAACATCGAGTTGAGGTATAAACCAAGTACTATCTTGATTTTCGATTTCATATATTCTAAGTCGCAGCTTTCCTGTGGTTGCTATTGGGCGAAATCTTGCCAAATGAGTTTTCCATAAGGCGGCAAGGGCGATTATCGCGGCGAATGAGGAGATAATTAGGGAGGCTATAGATGTCACGGTAAACCAGAATTCGTGTGACTGGGTGAAGGGGGCTGTAAAGAACTTAGGTAGTTTCGACTCTGTCTAAGGCGATAATCCAAGGGAAGCTATTTAGAATCCTTTCTCCACCCCCTGTCTCGTGCGGTTGAAACGCTCCAGGGCCCATCAACACGGGAACACCCTCGGCCTGAAGCGATTCAATGCTTTGCCGGAATGGTGCCCGATTGGCGTAGGCGGAGTTTACGAAAGGCAGGATAACGGTGGGGATGCCGAGACCGATGGCCTCGTTGACGACGTCTAGGGCGTAGGTGTCGGCTATGCCGTTGGCGAGTTTGTTGATGGTGTTGAAGCTGGCTGGGGCGATGACGATTGCATCGGCCTTCGGAGATCGCGGGGATCCCGGTGCTCGGTGCGCGCTGCGGACGGGGCGCCCGGTCTGCTTTTCCAAGGCGTCGGTGTCGATGAACGCGAGAGCGGCCGGCGTGGAGATGAGTTGAACGGTCCAACCTCGTTCGTGGGCCTGGTCGATCAGGACGCCGACGTCTCCGGCGGGGCCGGCGGCGCAGACGATGATGTAGAGGACCTTCTTGTCGCTCATCGGGTGAGGCCAACTCTTTCCGCGAGGTCGGTGATGTTGCCGCGCAGGTGTCCGGTGGCGCGGGTGCCGATGTCGTTGATCAGGGTGTGAACGGAGGGGCGGGCGCTGAGTTCTTCGCTGGCCAGGTTCTCCGCCGTGACCAGTGCCTCGAATGCTCGATCGAGCTTGCCCCACTGGCTGTACGCGCGGGCCGCGTCTACGAACAAGGTGACCTTGCGTTCGGTCACGTCGATGTTGTCCAGGCGGATCCGCCGCGCGTGGTCGATGGCGCTTCCCGCGTCTCCCATCTCGACGGCGGTGTTCACACGGTGGAGGAGCACGTTGGTGGGGCCGAACGCCGTCCACTGGTAGTTGTGATCGCCGCCCAAGCGTCGGCCGGCCTCTTCCGCCTCGTCCAGAAGGGCGCGTGCCTGGCCGCGGTTCTCGCGTTTGGCCGCCGCGACGGCTCCGCTTAGCAGCAATGCGCCGTAGACCGAGACGGAATCCGCCGTCGGCTCCTCGGCCGTGGTGTCCACGCGTTCGGCCATCGTGGTCGCCAGTTCGGTCGCCGCGCCGTAATGGCGGTCGGTCATCAATGCTCGGGTGACGATTCGTGCGCTGGCTCCGAGGGTGGCCGGGTTCTCGCTGTTCTCGGCCGCCTGCATACTCCGGTCGGCCGCAAGCCAGGCCAACCCGCGTTCGTCGGACTTCAGCAGGACGCTGGCCGCCACGTGGTACGCCTCGGCCCTGAGCGAGTGCGCGGTGAGGAGACTGTCACCGTCGAACTGCCGTGTCGCCGCGTCCAGCCGGTTCAGCAGTGCCGGCAGTCGTCGGGCGACTTCGCCGTAGTGGCACGCCTGGTACCCGGCCTTGGCCGCGTGCACCGCCTTGGTGAGTGATGCGAGGTCGGGCGGGTGTGTCGGCTGGCCGGTCGCCGCTCCCGCATAGCGGGTGAGGGCGCTGGCGATGTCCTCCAGCCCGATCGCGGGGCCGGTGGCCGCCTCGAACAGGGCCGCCCCGGTCAGTCCGACGAATTCGCGACGCTTCACGCTCTCCTCCTGCTGCCCATCTGGTTCCACGCTAGGCGGGGGAACGAGCGGGGCAGCGGCGGCGGTGGCGCTGCGGTGCTGGGTGAGGATCGTCAGGTCCAGTGGAGCCAGGCCGAACAGCATGCGCGCGGAGTCGGGCATGTTGAGCCCGTCGGCGATGCGCTCGATCACGTCGAGCGCCGTGATCTGCTTGCGTCCGTTCAGGATCTCGCTGACACGGCCCTGAGCGATGCCCGTCGCCGCGGCAAGGCGAGTCTGACTCGCGCCTCCGTACCGCTGAGCCAAGCGCAGCAACCCGGCGATGTCGCGCTCCTGCAGCAGTCTCCGCGTGTCCTCCCGGCTCCATGCCCATGCGGGGATGTCGATCGGATCAAGTGCTCGTCCGGGCGGCATCGCGGCCTCTCGATCACTCGCGTGGCTCGGCCACGGTCATTATCCCCAGTTGGGATAGCCGGTGTGGATGGGTTTACGTGACCGCAACCGGAATCGTGACCGCCATGGACGCGAAAGCGGGGACAACGTGCCACTCCTGCCGGGGCCTTGGCTGGCGCTGGGTGCGCTTCCGCCGGTCGACCCGGCCCGATGACATCGGACAACCGCAGGACGGCCGCACCCGTGAAGCGTGCTGGCACTGCGGTGGGACCGGAGAGCGGGCCATCATGTCGCAGGAGGGGGCGGCGTGATGGCCTATCGCAACCTCGCCTATGAACTGGCCGTGCTGAACGGGCTTCGGGTCCGTTTGGAATGGCACGGTCTGGACGCCGTCCTCATCGAGAGTGTCACCGGGCTTCGGGTGAGCGTGCCCGGTGCCGATGAGGCCGTCTGGATCACCGCCGACAGCCGTGGCCGAGTACTCCTCTGGAACGGTGACTTCCTGCTCTCCTCGGCGTGGGCGTCCGCCGACGAGGCGCCGGAGATCGCGCGGGCCGCTCGCGCTTACCTCCCGTCCGAGAGGGCGCGGATTGATGGGTGACCTCGGGGCCGAGATCGGACGCATACGGGACCTGATTGAACAGGAGTTGCGGCGCGAGTTCCCCATGTGCGACTTCTGCCAGTTGCCTCGGGGCTGGTGGGCCGCGTGGCACGGGGAGCTGCGTGTGATGGCGCCCAACGCCAAGGCGCTGCGCCGGGAGCTGTCCGTCGTGCTGCGGCAGCACCACTGCCCAGGAGAAAACCGCCTATAGGGCTGTCAACTACAGATTCAGTTGTTAACCTGAGTTGATAGAGCACCTGAGAACTATGGGACGGTACCGGATGGCAGCCAACGGCGGCGAGCGCAAGTATGAGCGAGTGGCGCGGACGCTGCGCGAACGCATCACCTCCGGTACCTACCAACCGGGGGACTCGCTTCCCTCCGAGGGGCGATTGGCGAGCGAGTTCGGCGTCTCTCGTCCGACCGTGATCAGCGCTCTCGACCTGCTCCGCGAAGAGGGCCTGATCTTCACGCAGACGGGATCCGGCTCCTACGTCCGGGGCAAGACGCCCAGGGCAGCCGAAGAGCGCGCGCGTCCGGGGCTCGAACTCCTGGAAGGCGCCGAGGACGCGCAGGCGGCGGAGCTGCTGCAAGCCGGGATCGTCGTCGCCCCTGAGCACGTGGCGAACCTGCTGGAGCTGGAGCGGCCGGCCAAGGCGTTCCTGCGGCAGTACGTCCTTCAGGAGGAGGACGGCCCCAACGAGCTGGTCTCGGCCTGGTTCCCGCTTGACCTGGCCGCCGGTACCCGCTTCAGCTCCCCGGACCCCCTGGGATCCAGCATCCGCCGTCACCTGCTGGAGCGGAAGAAAGTCCGGATCGACCACGCGGTTGAGCGCATCATCGCGCGTCCCGCGTCGTCGGACGAGGCATCGGCGCTGTCCATTCAGACCGGCTCACCGGTGCTGAACGTCGTGGTCACGGGCCACGACGCTGATGGTCGCGCGCTCCAGCTCATCGACGCCGTTCTTCCTGGTGACCGCCACGAGCTGCGCGACGTGTATCCGCTCGACTGATCCTGTCAGAATCTTCGCTGATTCGGAGTTGACCTATCAGGTTGGCGCGACTACAGTCGCAGCATGACCTGATAGGTCAGATCTTGTTTCAATGTATGTCTGATAGTTCATGAGGTGGATGATGGCGATTCAGGGTGCGCTGCCGGTGGAGTTCGGGACGGTGTTCCCGCACGGCGCCTACGCGCTCGGAGTGGAAGCGATCACCGACTTCGAGACCAAGCGTCCGCAGATGGACAAGAACACGGGCCTGCCGCTGTGGGCGGTGGATGTGATCGACGCCGATCCGGAAGCCCGCGGCAAGGCCAAGAGCGTGAAGGTGAAGGTGGCCGCCGAGCACTGCCCGACCCTGCCCGACGAGGTGCCCGGCCTGCCCTTCCGGCCCGTCGAGTTCGAGCAGATGTCCGTCATGCCCTACGTCGACGACTCCGGCCGCCGCCCGCGCGTGGCCTATTCGCTGCGCGCGCGTGGGGTGAAGACGCCCGGCGGCGGTGGCTCGCGCAAGGCTCCCGCCGGTGCCGCCTCCGGTGCCGGTAGCTCCGGCGGCAAGGACGCGGGCTGAGAAGTCCGCTGAACGCAAGCGGGGCGGCCTGGTGCGCCAACACCTTCGGCCGCCCCTTCAACCCTCCTGCGAGACCTGCGAAATCTCTGGAAGAGGTGTCTCTTCAGTATGTCCGATCCGTCAACGCGGGTCAGCCCGCGCGAGATCGCCGAGTTTATGGACGCCCTGCGCGCCCACCGCAACGCCGCCTTCAACGGCTCCGGGCCACGTCCGGATGCGGCGCTGCTGGCGTGGAAGTCCAGCATCCTCGGCCGCATCGCCGACCAGACCGACGATGCCGAAACCCGCGCCGTGGCCGACGAGGCTCGCGCCGAACTGGCCGCACTCCGCGCCGACGACGAGAGCGGGGGTGGTCGGTGATGCTGGGACGCAAGAGCGCCGGAGCAACGCAGGTGCAACCGACCGCGCCGGTACCGGCGCAGACCATCCGCTTCTCGGCTCCGGTAGTCGAGACGCCGGGCATCGTCGTCGTGGCGGGCTTCCTCTGGCGCCTAGTGCGGCTCCTCGTTCTGCTGCCGCTCCGCTTCCCCGTGGCCGTCGCAACTGCGGGCGCCTCTGCGCTGCTGGCGTACCTCGTCGGCTGGCTGGGGCTGGCCGCGGCCTGGACGCTCGCCGACGTGGCTCTGTTGGTCTGGTGGCGCCGGTGGCCGAAGTCGTTCAAGACTCGCCTTGCGCGTCGGGCGCTGGCCGCCTGGCGGTGGCTGTGGGTCTACCGGCGCCACTGGCAACCCGTCCTCGTCGTCTCCGGCCTGGCCGAGTCCTACCTGGAACGGCAGTACCTTCCGCAGATCCGCGGGGTGACCTGCTCGGCGTGGGCCGACCGGGTGCGGGTGCGCCTGGTTGCCGGTACCGCCCCGGCCGACTTCGAGAACCGTGTGGCGGAGCTGGCGCACGGTTTCGGCGCTCCCTCTTGCCGTGTGGAGGTGCGCGGGCCGCGTGATGTGGTGTTGGAGTTCCCGCGCCGGGACACCCTCGCCGATCCGATCGAGGCGCTACCGGTGCCTGAGGATCCGGATCTGTCGGGGCTGCCGGTGGGCCGGTGCGAGGACGGCGAACCGTGGTATCTGCGGCTGCACGGCACGCACGTGCTCACGGTCGGGGTGACCGGCGCGGGCAAGGGTTCGGTGCTGTGGTCGGCCATCCGCGCCATGACTGCGGCCATCCACGCGGGCACGGTGCAGGTGTGGGCGATCGATCCCAAGCGGATGGAACTCTCCTTCGGACGCCCGCTGTTCGCCCGATACGCCGATGCGGCCGAAGACGCCGTGGACCTCCTGGAATCGGCGGTTGCGGCGATGCAGGAGCGCGCCGAGCGCTACGCGGGGCGCCAACGCGTGCACGTGCCCAGCACGCGGGATCCGTTCGTGGTGGTGGTGCTGGACGAGGTGGCGTTCCTGACCGCCTACCACCCTGAGCGCGACATCCGCCGGCGGGCGGAGAACGCGATAGCGACGCTGACCAGTCAGGGCCGGTCGGTCGGGTTCTGCGTGCTGGCCGCGCTGCAGGATCCGCGCAAGGAGGTGCTGAACCTGCGCAACCTCTTTCCCGACAAGGTGGCTCTGCGCCTGGACGAGGCGTCGCAGGTGGACATGGTGCTCGGGGAGGGCGCGCGCGATCGGGGCGCCAACGCCCACCTGCTCGATCCGGACCTTCCCGGTGTGGCGTTCGTGAAGCTGGAGGGCTCGCCGGTTCCGGTGCGGGTGCGGGCCGCGTTCGTTTCCGATGCCGACATCGACGCCATGGCCGCTGAACCGGCCGCTGCGGGGGTGGGCGACTGATGCCGACCCCGACCGGTAAGAGCACGCGGGCCGAGCGGCAAGCGCAACCGCTGGCGCGTGAGGTGGCCGAGCAGATCGCCGCCGACAAGGGTGTGTGTATCCGGCCCGTGTCGCTGCGCCGCACCGACATCACCACGGGCCGAACCGAGATCGTGGATGTGCCGTGCAACTCCACATTGGAATCTCGGTGCCCGGCGTGTGCCAAGCGCAAGCGCTCCATCCGACGCACGCAGTGTGAAGAGGGCTGGCACCTGGTCGAGGAACCGACCGTGACGCCGGAGGAGCCGTCCGATGTTCAGCGGGCGTGGGTGGAGCGCCGCGCCGTGGTCACCGCACAACGTGACGCGCTGGTGGAGGCAGGCGGGGCCAATCCGGACGAGGTGGCCGCACTGGATCAGGCCATCGCCGATTTGGACACCGAGATCACCGCGTCCGGCATGCGCGGGTCGGTGTCGCGGGGCTCCTCGTCGGCGACGTCTCGGCGGGTGCGCTCGACCAAGCGGCGCCAGGACGCGCCGGACCTGCCCAAGCGGCAGATGGCCAAGACCACCCTCGGCCGCACCTACGAGGATCCCGCGACCGGCAGGACCTTCCGGCCGTCGCTGTTCCTCACGCTGACCTGCGACACCTACGGGCGGGTGCGCTCCGACGGGACGCCGGTGGATCCCTCGACGTATGACTACCGGCGGGCGGCTCGGGATGCGCTGCACTTCTCCAAGTTGGTGGATCGCTTCGTGCAGAACCTGCGCCGCGTGGCCGGGTTCGATGTCCAGTACTTCGCGACCGTGGAGCCGCAGCGCCGGTTGGCGCCGCATCTGCACATGGCGACGAGGGGCACCATTCCGCGTGCGGAGCTGCGGCAGATCGCGGCGGCCACCTATCACCAGGTGTGGTGGCCTGCGGCCGACGAGGCGGTCTATGCGGGGGAGTCTCTGCCGGTCTTCGACGAGGCGACCGGGAACTACGTGGATCCGGTCACGGGTGAGGTGCTGCCGACCTGGGGTGAGGCGCTGGACGCGCTCGATGCCGATCCGAACGCCGAACCGATGCACGTCGTCCGGTTCGGGCCGCAGGTCGACGCGAAGGGCGTGGTGGCCGGCACCGAGGACGCCGACCGGTGCGTGCGCTACCTGGCGAAGTACCTCACCAAGGACATCGCCGAATGCCACGCCGTGGAGACCGACGCGCAGGCGCGCCACGTAGAACGCCTCGTGGAAGCGCTGCGGTTCGAACCCTGCTCGCCGCGCTGCGCGAACTGGCTCCGCTATGGCGTGCAACCGGACGGTGCCAAGGCGGGCATGGTCCCGGGCTTCTGCCGCTCCAAAGCACACCGGCGCGAACACCTCGGCTACGCCGGACGCCGCGTCCTGGTGTCTCGGAAATGGTCGGGCAAGACCGTCGCCGACCACAAGGCCGACCGGCTGCGCTGGGTCCTGGACGCGTTGGGCGTGGATCCCGACGCCGACCCCGACGAGGGCCAGGACGACGGCGCCGCTCCGGCCCTCTCCTCGGTCTCCTCCGGCGATCACGCGTGGGAACTCGCCCGGCCGACCGATCCCGACGTGCCGCCGCGCGAACACCGGCTACTGCGGGCGGTCGGCGAAGCGCTCAAACGCCGCGCTCAGCTCGACGCTGTTCGGCAACATCAACTCAACGATGATCTTTCGGCAACTCCGGAGAGGGCCGCATGAGCCGACCCACGACCGCCCCTGAAACGCAACCTCAACGCGGCGCCACGTACCGCCTCTGGTCCGTCAAGGACGCTGCCGCCTTCCTCGGCGTTCCGGCGAAGACGCTTTATGAGTGGCGTTATAAGGGCGACGGTCCTCCCTCGCACCGTGTTGGTCGGTACGTGCGTTACGTGCCCTCGGAAGTGCACAACTGGGTCCGCGCTCAGTAGCGGCGGCGATAGGGGAGGGGAGAAAACCATGGCTCGGGTGTGGATCTACGACCGCACGCGTGACAAGACGTACCGGGAAGCGGTGGCCAAGGCCAAAGCCGGGAAGCGCATGCCTCCTGCCCGCTGGCAGGTGCGCTATTACGATCCCGCCGGCCGTTCCAAGAGCGGCGGGACGTACCAGAAGAAACCGGACGCCGAGAGGCGTCAGACCGAACTCCAGTCCAGCCTGAGCGCGGGAACCTACCGCGATCCCTCCGCCGCCAAGGTCACTCTTGGCGTCATGGCGGAGAAGTGGCTACCGGTGCGCACCGACATCAAGGTCTCCACTTGGTGGAAGTACCGCGGGCTCTTGGACACGCACATCCTTCCGCGCTGGGGCGATCTTCCGCTCGACGCGATCCACACCGAGGACGTGGCGGTCTGGATCGCTGAGCTTCAGAAGCCGAGGGACGAGGGCGGCAGCAACCTCGGCGCTTCCCAGACGCGCCACTGCTATGCCGTGCTTTCGATGGTGCTCGACTGGTGCGTCCCGCGTCGGCTGAACTTCAATCCGGCAAAGGGCGTGCGGCTTCCTAAGCCGAGCGAAGTCGAGCACGTCTACCTCAGCTATGACCAGGTTGAGGCGCTGGCCAATGCAGCATCGGAGCTGCGCACCAAGTACGACCAGACATCGGCTGCATCCGCCGTCAACCGTGCGCTGATCCTCCTCCTCGCCTATACGGGGCTCCGATGGAGTGAGGCGGCGGCCCTGCGGGTCGGGCGCGTGGATTTGGATCGGCGCCGGATCCGCGTCGCCACCACCTTCGCGGAAGCCAAGGGGAAGTTGATCGAACATGCTCCCAAGACCGGCGAACGCCGCACCGTGCCCATCGCGGCGTCGCTCGCTCCCGAGCTGAAGCCGCTGGTCCACGACCGCGCTGAAGACGCGTACGTCTTCACCACCAAACGGGGCGCGCCGCTGCGCAGCCACAACTGGCGCAGCAGGGAGTTCAACCGGGCGCGTGCGGCGGTCGGCCTTGATGACGTCGGGCTGACTCCGCACAAGCTGCGGCACACTGCCGCGTCACTGGCCATCGCCGCTGGTGCCGACGTGAAGGTGGTTCAGCAGATGCTCGGGCACACGACGGCCACGATGACCCTCGACACCTACGGGCATCTCTTCCCGGACCGGTTGGACGAGATCGCCGACGCGATGGATGCGGGCCGGATGAAGGCGGCCGCGCGCGCCGCGAACAACCAGGTGACCCCCGGAAGCCGTGTGCACTGAATGTGCACGGGCGGTGGAGAGCCACCGACCCCCGCAAACACCGAACGGGCGCTCACCTGCGTGAACGCCCGTTCTTCTGTCGGGAAGGCGGGATTTGAACCCACGACCCCTTGACCCCCAGTCAAGTGCGCTACCAAACTGCGCCACTTCCCGGTGTCCGGTGGGCCGTTGCGCTGCCCTGCGGACGAGTAAAACTCTACAGCATTCGCAGCCCTGGTTATGACAGCTTCGCGGGCGGCGACGGCTCTCCCGGGGTGTGACGTGGGTTACCCCGGGTGCCCGGGTGCGGTGCGCAGGTGGGCGTCGGCGGCCTCCAGGTCCGTCTCGGCGAAGACGGCGATGCCGTTGTCCTTCAAAAGCCGGGTGGTGACGCCCGGACCCGCCGCGGTGGCGCCGGTGAACGTGCCGTCGTAGACGCGGTGCAGCCCGCAGGACGGGCTGGAGTCCTTGAGCAGGGCGGCGCGCACGCCGTGCTCGGCTGCGGCGTCCAGGGCTGCGCGGGCGCCGGCGAGGAAGTGGCGGGTGACATCGTCGCCGTCGGGTGTGCGGATGCGGGCGCGCCCGTCCAGGACGGCGCGGGCGTCACCGCCCGGTTCGATCTCTGCGGGCGGGCGGGGGACGGGCAGTCCGCCGGCCACCTCGGGACAGTGGGCGACGAGGCGGCCTTCGGCGCGCCAGCACTCGACGATCGTGTCGGCGACGGTTTTGGCGCGCCCGTCGAAGCGGACACGGCTGCCCAGCAGACAGGCGCTGACCAGGATGCGGCCCGGTGGCGCGTCCGGGACGCCGTCGGCGGCGACGCCACGCCGCTCTGCGCGCTGTTGGCCCCCGTCGCCTGCGGTAGCACCTGTGGATTCCATGCGTCGCCGTCCGGTTCGTCGGTCCCCTCTCGCGGGCGGTCGGCGCGGTGCCGCCGTTCCCGCACCCGGTCTCCACCGAGGCTATGCGCGTGGCCCCGCCGTCCGGTGCGGCTTCGTTTCGTGCGTGCGCCGGGAGGTTACTGGGTCCCCGAGGGCGGCCGCCGGTCCCGGTCTGCCGTAAGGAGCTGGTATGCGATGAGCCGGAGCATCCGCGAGAAGCGGCTGGACCCCGGAATGGAGGAGATCGGCGGGATCGCCGGGCTCGTTCCGGCCCAGGCGCGCGCCGTCGACGTGGTCTACCGTGCGCTGGGCGGGGCCGGTGCGGACAGCGACGGGCAGCGCGACGTGGCCGCGGCCGCCGCCCGGACCGCTGTGGCCGCCGAGATCGAGAAGCTGCGCCCGGGCGAGCCCTACGTCCTCCGCCAGGGCCGCGTGGCCGACTACCCCGGAATGGCCGCGGAGTTGGACGCCGACGACGAGTTGGTCTTCGGCGTGGTCTACCGGTTCGGCGGGTGAAGGTCCGTCCGCCGGAGCCGGCCCGGGGCGCCCGGCCGCGGTCCGGCGAGCGGGCGGCCTCCTGCGACGGCCCTGTGCCGTGCGCCGATCCCGGCACCGGGGCCCCGCTCCACCGGCCCAGGCGGCGACGTGGCACTGTGCACATCGCCCGCGGTGCCGGAATGCGTCCCAGTCGGCGGAGGTTGCCGCTGCGGGTAGGAAGATCGTGCACCTGAGCTTTATGGGGGAGAATTCATGACCACGGTTCCCGACGTGACGCTGAACAACGGTGTGCGGATTCCGCAGTTGGGCTTCGGCGTCTGGCAGGTGGACAACAGCGAGACCGCCGATGTGGTCGGTACCGCGCTGGAGGCCGGGTACCGCAGCATCGACACCGCCGCCGCCTATGGCAACGAGGAGGGCGTGGGCGAGGCCCTGCGCCGGTCGGAGCTGCCGCGCGGCGAACTGTTCGTCACGTCCAAGCTGTGGAACAGCGACCAGGGCTACGACTCCACCTTGAGGGCGTTCGAGGCGTCGGTGGAGCGGCTGGGCCTGGAGTACCTCGACCTGTACCTGATCCACTGGCCCATGCCCGCCAACGACGAGTTCGTCGACAGCTGGAAGGCCATGGAGCGGCTCTACGCCGAGGGCCGCGTGCGCGCCATCGGGGTGTCCAATTTCCACGCTGCGCACCTGCGCCGCATCTTCGACGAGGGCGGCATCGCACCCACGGTCAACCAGATCGAGCTGCACCCGCGGCTGACCCAGGAGGAGATGCGCAGCTTCGACCAGGAGCACGACATCGCCACCGAGGCCTGGAGCCCGCTGGGTCAGGGGCAGCTGCTGCAGGATCCCGCCGTCGCCAAGCTCGCCGAGGCGTACGGCAAGACCTCCGCGCAGATCATCCTGCGCTGGCACCTGCAGCTGGGCACCATCGCCATCCCGAAGTCGGTGACCCCCGAGCGGATCCGCGCCAACTTCGACGTTTTCGACTTCGAGCTCTCCACCGGGGACGTCGAGGCGGTCTCCGCGCTGAACGAGAACCACCGCTTCGGCCCCGACCCGGACACGATGAACGTGTCCTGAGCCGCCCCCGCGGTTGCGCGGGACCCGCTGGTCCCTTTCGGCGACGCGCAGCGGCCGGCCGCCCCGGATCCACAGGGCGGCCGGCCGCTGCGCGTTCGTGTGCGGCGGCCGCAGCCGCCGGTCAGGCCAGTTCGCGCCGCTTCACGGCGCCGTCCAGTGTGGCCCGGGTGCCGCGGCGTGCCAGCCGCACCACGTAGACGATCCCGCCACCGAGCATGGCGAGAGGTACTCCCACGACCGCGATCAGCGCGATCAAGGCGGCGATTCCGATTTCTCCCATGGCCCCATGGTAAGTCAGGCGACCCTTAGCCGCGACGGGGTCCGCGCCAGCCCGTCCGGCCGGGCCCGCCGTTGCTCCGGCCGGGTTGGGCGAAGCGTCACCGGCCGGTCGCTCGCGGCCACCGGGCGGTGCGACACTGTGCCCGGGGCAGGCGTGGTCGAACGTCGGCCGGAGCGCCCGGCTCCCCGGCTGTGCGCGGGCCGCCGGGCGGCGAGTGGGGAGGCACGATGGCCAGCAGGCACGTTTTCGCATACGGGGACCACCCCAGCCAGGTGGTCGGGATCCACCAGCCCGACGCCGACGAGCGCGCCCCCTTCCCCGTCGCGGTGCTCCTGCACGGCGGCTGGTGGCGCGACGCCCACGACCTGCGCCTGATGGATCCCCTGGCCGCCGAACTCGCCGACGCCGGCTGGCTGGTGTGGAACCTGGAGTACCGCCGCACCGGCGGCGACGGCGGCGGCTGGCCGCAGACCCTCGACGACGTGCGCGCGGCCGTGGGGATGCTCGGCGCCCGCTTGGCGGAGGGCGCCGAGCCCGGCGATCCCGGCCGCGTGGTGGCAGTGGGCCACTCCGCCGGCGGCCATCTGGCGCTGCTTGCCGCCCCCGAATCGCCGCTGACCGCCGTCGTCGGGCTGGCTCCGGTCACCGATATGGCCGCCGCCCACCGCGCGGGCCTGGGCGAGGGCGCCGTCGCCGACTTCCTCGGACCCGACCCCGGGGAGCGCGCCTGGACCGAGGCCGCGCCGGCCGTCCGTGTGCCCGCGGGTACGGCGCAGCTGATCGTGCACGGCGATGCCGATCCGCGGGTGCCCGTCGAGCACAGCCGCGCCTATGTCCAGGCGGCGCGCGCCGCAGGCGCACCCGTCGAGTACGCCGAGATCGCGGGCGCGGACCACGTCGCGGTCATCGCCCCCCGGCACGCGGCGTGGCAGGCGGCCGCGGAGTGGATCGGGCGCGCTCCCGCCTAGCCGCAGGGACCGGCCGGCCGAGTCGAGCGGCGCGGGGACGTGCGGTCGAGTGCGGGCCGGTCGTCGGGATCAGCGCGTCTTCGACTTGGCCTTGGTGTCGGCGTAGCCCAGGCGTTTGAGTTCGGCGCCCGCGACCGTGCGGACGTCCTCGCGCTGGTCGGCGCTGAGCCGGCTGCGCCAGGCCCCGATTCCGGGGGAGTCGCGGCGCACCAGCTCTACCGCCGACACCCGCGCGCCGGTGAACGTGCGCAGCTGCTCGGCGGTGGCCGCCTCGGAACCGAACAGGTCCTCATAACGCAGCGTCATCAGCCGGTCGGAGCCTAGCGACCCGCGCAGGCGCGCCGACAGCCGCACCGCGCCGCGCCAGCGCATGGCGCACTTGGCGGCGGTGGACAGCCGCGGGTACTGCGCCCGGTCCTTCTCGTCCTCGATTCCGAAGAAGGGGTTGGGCATCTCGTGGTCGAGGGTGGAAAGCGCCGGGCGGAACCACGAAAGCGCCTGCTCGTCGCCGAGCATCGACGCCGCGACGTCGCGTCCGTCCCGGATGATCTGGACGAACACGGCGTCTTCGAACGCCCGCTGCAGGGCGGCGGCGCTGTAGATGAGATCCGGGCTGGCGTCGCCGAAGCGGTCGACGTCGCCGGCGTGCCGGCAGGGCGCCGACGCCTCGCGCGCGGGAACCGGCCCTTCCGGGCAGTACGGGCAGGTGTGCGGGGTGAGCTGCCAGGCCTCGGCGTAGGCCGCCCGCAGCAGGTCGGAGGTCCCCGATGCCCGCTCTTCGGCGATCGACGGCCGGCGCGCCAGCGCATAGGCGGCGTCCTGCACCGCCTTGTGGCCGGCGCCGACATGGAAGCCGGGGGCCTTGCCCAGTGCGCGGGCGACCAGTTGCACGCCCGAATGCGGCGCGCCCAGGACGAAGACGGGTCGGCGGACCTTCGTCCCGTTGACGATGAGGATGTAGGGCGGCTGTTTCATGGGCAAGAAGGCTTTTGCACTCTTATGCGGTTTCTGGGCCTTTCGCGACACTCCGGAGCCGGTGCGCCCGGCGGCCGTCTGCTCCCAGAAAACCCCATCGGTGGCGAGTGACCTCCGCTTTCCCGGGGTTCGGCGCGTCGCCGGTCCTCCTCGGCCGAGCGCCCTGGGACCCGTCCTGGCGCCCGCGTGTCCCCGCTGTGAGCAGAGATTACCGCGAAGTACCCCATGCGACGGTATGTCCGGAGCGTTTGTGGACGAGAAGTCGTGCATACGTGATCTCCCCGTATCTCCCCGCGGCACACGCCTCCTCGCGAACACGCCACCGCCGCACTGACACAATGGGGACCGACCCGCCGGGCCGCACTGCGGCTCCGGGGCCGCTCCCGCGCCGGGCACGCCGACCGCGCCCGCCGGCGACACGGCCGGCGCTCCGAGCGGCCGCAGCCCCCGATGCCGAGGACCGCCCATGACCGCAGCCTCCCCGCCCGCAGACGCCGCGTCCCTGATCGCCGGCGCCGACAGCGTCACCGTGCTCACCGGGGCCGGAGTCTCCACCGACTCCGGAATCCCCGATTTCCGGGGACCGCAGGGCATGTGGACCAAGGATCCGGGCGCGGCCGCGCTGTTCGACTTCGACACCTACATGGCGGACGTGAACGTCCGCCGCCGCGTGTGGCAGCTGCGCCGGGACAACCCCGCCTGGCAGGCCCGGCCCAACGCCGCCCACCGCGCGCTGGCCGACCTGGACGCGGCGGGGCGGCTGCGCGCGCTGGTCACCCAGAACATCGACGGCCTGCACCAGGCCGCCGGTACCGCCGGGGAGCGCGTCCTGGAGGTGCACGGCACCATCCACCGGGTGGTGTGCACGGCCTGCGGCGCCTCCACCCCCGCACCGCAGGTGCTGGAGCGGTTGGAGGAGGAGTCCGACCCGCGCTGCAGCGCCTGCGGCGGCATCCAGAAGACCGACACGGTCTCCTTCGGCCAGCGCCTCGACCCCGCCGTGCTCGACGCCGCGGTCGAGGCCGCCGCCGACGGCGACGTGTTCCTGGCCGTGGGCACGTCGCTGGGTGTGCACCCGGTCGCCGGGCTGTGCGACGTCGCGCTGGATCACGGCGCGCCGCTGGTCGTCGTCAACGCCGATCCCACGCCCTACGACGACCGCGCAGAGGCGGTGCTGCGCGGCCCGATCAGCGACGTGGTCCCGGAGCTGGCGGCGTACGCGCTGCGGGCGCAGGCGTAGCGCCGGGCCGGGCCCCGCCGGGGCGGGGCGTCGGCGCCCGGTCGCGGTCAGTGCCAGGCGCCGCTGTTGGCGGCCCCGAAGCGGTCGTCCCCTCCGGTGCGCCCGCCGATCGGTCCGGGGTCCTGTGCGCTTCCCGGACCGTCCTGCGGGCCTCCGGGGCCGGAGAGCGGACCGGACCGGTCCGCCGCGGCGGAAGGGGGATCCCCCTCGTCGCCGTCCTCTGCGGCCTCCGCAGCCTCGGCGGCCTCGGCGGCGAGGGCCAGGATGTCCGCGCGGGCCTTCGTGAGGGGGCCGGCGCCGTCCCCGGCGTGCCGGCCCAGCCGGTCGAACACGGCGCGCAGCGCCTCCGGCGACGTCGACGCGGCCGGGGCGACGGTGTCGACACTGCCCAGGTAGTCGGCCAGGACCCGCACCAGAGCCCTGCGGTAGGCGTCGGCGTCGGAGGAGTCCAGGCGTGCCGCGTGGGACAGGTCCTCCGCCGCCTGGCGCAGCAGCGGCGCCTCGACCCGGCCGAGGACACGCGTGGCCAGCAGCCGCTCGTAGCGCCGCAGCCGCGGCCGCCACGCGCCGTCGCCGCCCAGTTCGGGCAGTGCGAGCCGCAGCTCCAGCACGTCGTGCCCCGTCGAGAAGACCGTGCCCTCCTCGTCGTCCTTCAGCCACGCGACCGGCTCGCGGGAGACGTTGGCCAGGTAGGGCAGCAGCTGCATCGCCATGCGCGCCGTCGTGCCGGTGACGCGCACCGCCGCCGACCGCAGCATGTTCGAGGTGACCGTCCCGTGCTCCAGCGTGACCGTGTAGGGGTCGGTCATCGACACCGGGTCGCGGGTGTCGGAGGTGATCTCGAATCCGATGCACTCGCCGACGTTGACCTCTCCGCCGTGGTTGGGCGCCAGCACCGAGCGCGGCGCGTCTCCGCCGAAGCCCAGGTGGCGCAGTCTGATCGCGTTCAGCTGGCCGTGCCACTGCTGGTTGCCCAGGGCGCGCCACTGCCCGGCGAGGGAGCGCCAGTCCCCGAGGTTCTGCCAGGGGTGCTCCCGCTCGAACAGCTCGGTGATGTCGACGCCGCCGGGGTCCACACGGCTGATCAGCAGCACGAGGTTGGCGGTGTAGGCGGCCTGGCGCTCGCTGATGGGCAGGCGCTGGGGGCGGTAGCCGGTGTAGGAGCGGTTGTCGGCCGGGTAAGGCGCCTCGCCGAACAGCTCCAGCAGCAGCTCGCGGTACTCGGCGCGCGCGTCGGAACCGCCGGCGAACCGGCGGTGCAGCAGGTCCTCGATGAACTCCACCGTCGCCGTGCTGCCCGCGAGCACGGCGAACGAGGTCAGCGCATACAGCAGCCCGTCGTCCACGGGCGGCGCGGCGCGCGGCCGCCGCGCGGCGAACCGGCGGGCCTCCAGCAGGTCGTCCAGGGCGTCGGTGACGGCGCGTGCCACCAGGTACTCGCCGAAGGTCGCGTGCAGGAATTCGAAGACGCTCGCCGGGCCGTCCCCGGCCCGGGTCCGGGACTCGTGCACGAAGAAGAACCGGCCCAGTACCCGATGGGCGTCGCGCACCGTGCCGTGCAGGTCGGCGTCGTCGGGGCGCCGCCCGGATTCGGGCATCAGCGCGGCCAGGTCGGCGTCCAGCTCGGCCGCTGTGACGTTCTGCCGCCGCCGCACGAACATGGCGACGGCGACGGCCTCCAGCCGGTGCAGCTCGTCCCCGACGGCGCGGGCCAGGTCCGCGTCCGTCAGGTCGGGCCGGTGCTTGCGCACCTCGCGCTCGGCGAACATCCGCATCAGCTGCTCGTACAGCTCGCTGTGCGAAAGCGCCCCGTCCGAGCGCTGCAGGGCGTTCGAATCGGAGTCGTAGATCAGCAGCATGAGCAGCAGCAGCGGCTGCTCGGCGAGCTCCCGGTAGGCCCCGAGGGACTCGGCGCCGGGTGCCCGCAGCTCGCGGCCGGCGTAGGCGGCCTCGTTGGAGCGGTTCCAGATCTCCACCATCCGGGCGATCTGGCGGTCGTCGAAGGGTTCCAGGCGCAGGACCGGGGTCTCCTCGGGAAAGCGGGTCCGTTCGGCGACGACGGTCCGGCTGGTCACGATGACGGCGACCGGCTGCCCCAGCGCCCGCTGATGGCGCTGGAACTCCTGGACCTGTTCCAGGTAGTCCGACCGGTTGACCCCGCCGGCCTGGAGCAGTTCGTCGAACCCGTCCAGGATGATCACCGGCAGCGCGCCGTCGGCCGATTCGGCCAGTTCCCGCCACTGCACCCGGGTCTTCAGGGTGGCCGCCAGCCCTTCCTCGATCTGCACGTGCAGCGGCGCGTTGGGCGGAACGGCCCGCAGCTCCACGCGGAGCGCGAAGAAGTCGGACGTGGAGAGTCGGGCGGCCAGCATCTCGGTCAGCACCGATTTTCCCGCGCCGGGATGCCCCAGGATGACGATCGGCGCCTCCGCGGCTTCCGGGCGCGTCAGCCGCTCGACCAGGAGCGCCTCCACATCGCCGTGCACCGGGACCCGCTGCCACCACGCTTCGGTGGACGGCTGATCACCGAAGTAGGTCAGGATGAAGCGCCCCCGCGGTGTCAGGTAGGCCGACTCCAGCGTCGGGAGCTGCAAACCGGGGGGCGCGTCGGCGGAGCGCAGCAGGCGGCGGTCCAGGGCGGCCCCGTAGAGGGCGCGCAGCTCGCTGCGGCGCCGGTCGAGGGCGCGGTCGGTGGAGTCGATCGCCTCGACCATGCTGTGCAGGCTGGCCAGCCCGGTGTCGACCTCCGCGACGTGTCTCCGGGTCGCCTCGTGCTCGGCCGTGTTCGCCCAGATGCCGAACTCGGGGACCTCCGCGGCGAGCTGCCGGTAGGACTCGGTGAACCGGCGCTGGGCGAGCTCGGGCAGGCGCCGGTCGATGGCGCGGGCCGCCGAGGCGCGTTCCGTGGCGTCCAGTCCGTCCCACACGGCCAGGCCCTTCACGAACTCGACGAGTGGCCGCGATACCGATGCCGTGTCGACGGGAGCGGATCCGGCGTAGGCGTGGCCGCCGGACTGGCGGAAAACGTGTGTGGAACTCCTGTCGAGCGCGTGCTCGCATAGGGCCGACTGCTCCTCTCCGGTCATCTCCAGGTCGGACAGCCGCAACCGGGCGCGCGAGTCCGCGAGCACCTCGTCGAGGGCCTCGAACACCGAGACCGCCACGAGAACGCTCTGCGCCGCAGCGACCCGCTCCGTGCGGTCCATGCGGCTGATCCCGGTGATCTTCTCCCGGATTCCGGTCAGGGCCCGGCGCCCCATGCCGGCGATCGCACCGCCCGCACTCGCCGCCCCGGGTACTCCGAGCGAACCCAACCCGCCTTCGGACAGCTTCTCCGCGAAGTCCAGCACCGCCGAGTCGTCGTGCCCCAGCATCTTCAACGCGTCGGCGTAGCCGAGCCGCTTGCCCATTGCGCTGGCGCCCTTCCCTGTCGTCGCGGTCCGCCGCAGTCCGTGCCCTTCCGCGTGCGGGCCCGAGTGCCGACACGCCGGCGCCGCCGATTCAAGTACGCCCGGGCACCGTTGCGAAACCCCGGTACAGCGCCGCGTGCGGCCGAAAGCGGCCATGAGCGGGTGCTACGGCAACCGCCAGTCCACCGGGTCGGCGCCCTGGTCCTCCAGGATCTTGTTGGCGCGACTGAACGGACGCGATCCGAAAAAGCCCTTATTGGCCGACATGGGGCTGGGGTGGGGGGACTCCACGCACCCCACACCCGGCATGAGCGGGCGCAGGTTGCGGGCGTCGCGGCCCCACAGGATCGCCACCAGCGGGGTGCCGCGCTCGGCCAAGGCGCGGATGGCCTGGTCGGTGACCTCTTCCCAGCCCTTGCCGCGGTGCGCGGCGGGTTTTCCGGGAGCCACGGTCAGCGACCTGTTCAGCAGCAGCACGCCCTGCTTGGTCCATGGGGCGAGGTCGCCGGTGGAGGGCGCCGGCAGCCCGAGGTCGTCGCTGTACTCCTGGAAGATGTTGCGCAGGCTGGCGGGCGGATTGCAGTCCGGCGCCACCGAGAAGCTCAGCCCCACCGCATGGCCGGGAGTGGGGTAGGGGTCCTGGCCGACGATGAGCACCCGCACGTCGGCGAAGGGCTGCTGGAAGGCGCGCAGCACGTTGTCGCCGGAGGGGAGGTAGGTGCGGCCGTCGGCGACCTCCTGGCGCAGGAAGTCGCCCATTCGGGCGATCCGGTCGGCCGTGGGCGCGAGCGCCTCGGCCCAGCCGTCGTCCATCATCTCGTTCAAGGCTCGTCCTGGCATGGCAGTACCCTAGCGGGCCCGGGAGACACCGCGTGCCCGCCCGGCAGAGCCCGCACCGCCGCGGCAGCGGGCGGTTCGCGCCGGCCGCTCGTCCGGCGCCTCACTCTTCGCTGCCCGGTTCCCCGATGCGTACCGACACCACGCCGGGCGTCTCCGCGAGAGCGGTCGCCAGTTCCTGCATGCGCGTGTCCCGGGTGCCTCCGCGCACGTGCAGGGTCAGGTCGACGATCCCGCCGTCGGGGCCGTCGGCGTCCCGGCGCCGGGTGTCGACCTCCAGCACCCGGTAGCCGCGTTCGGCGACGTCGGCCAGGACGGCGCGCAGCGCTCCGCGGTTGTCCAGGTAGGCGAGGCGCACGGGGACGACGGGTGGCTGGCGGCGCGTGATCAACCGCAGCAGCGGAGGGTAGCCCATCGACACCAGGTAGTGGGCGGCCGTCACGGCGGCGGCGACCAGCCACAGGCCGGCGCCGGCGGCGGTGCCCACCGCGGCGGCCACCCAGATCGTCGCCGCGGTGGTCAGCCCGCGCACGATGTCCTGGCGCACGAAGATGACGCCGGCGCCGACGAACCCGATGCCCGAGGCGATCTGCGCGGCGACGCGCGAGGGGTCGAGCATGATGTCGTCATCGTCGATGACGTCGAAGAACGCGTATTTGCTCACCACCATGAACAGGGCCGCGCCCACCCCCACGAGGGTGTGGGTGCGCAGCCCCGCGTTCTTCTGCCGCAGCTCCCGTTCCAGGCCGATGAGCGTGCACAGCACGAGTGCCACCGCAAGCGCCGTCAGCTGCGGCCAGCCCTGGCCCCTCAGGAGGGTCTGTACGAAATCGTCCATGGTCGACAGCTCCCCTGCGGCGCTCAGCCGCGCCGGTGCCCGTTCTGGTGGGACAGGTTCAGGGCGGTGGTGACCAGCGGCACGTGGCTGAAGGCCTGCGGGAAGTTGCCCACCTGGCGCCCTTCGGCGGCGTCCCATTCCTCCGACAGCAGCCCGACGTCGTTGCGCAGCGCCAGCAGGCGGTCGAACAGGTCGCGGGCCTCCTTCTCGCGGCCGATGGACAGCAGCGCGTTGGCCATCCAGAAGCTGCACGCCAGAAACGCGCCCTCGTCGCCGGGGAGGCAGTCGGCGGCCTCCTCGCGGTCGGTGCGGTAGCGCATCACGAAGCCGTCGATCATCAGGTCGTCGCGGATGGCCTCGATGGTGCCGACGATGCGGGGGTCGTCGTAGGGCAGGAACCCGACCTCGGGCATCAGCAGCAGCGCGGCGTCGAGCTCCTTGCTGCCGTAGAACTGGGTGAAGGTGTTGCGTGCCGAGTCGTAGCCGTATTCGCAGACCTCGGCGTGGATGGTGTCGCGCAGGGCCCGCCAGCGCTCGACCGGCCCCTCTTTGCCGTAGTCCTCGATGGCGCGCACCGCGCGGTCGGCGGCCACCCAGGCCATCACCTTGGAGTGCACGAAGTGCTGGCGCGGGCCGCGGACCTCCCACAGGCCCTCGTCGGGCTCGTCCCAGCACCATTCGAGGTAGTTGACCAGGGAGCGCTGCAGCCCCCACACGTGCTCGCCGCCTTGCAGGCCGCTGCGCCGCGCCAGGTGCAGCACGTCCATGACCTCGCCGTAGACGTCGAGCTGGTACTGGCCCACGGCGGCGTTGCCGATGCGCACCGGGCGGGACTCCTCGTATCCCGGGAGCCAGTCGGCCTCCCACTCGGCCAGTCGCCGCTCGCCGCGCACGCCGTACATGATCTGCATGTGCTGGGGTTCGCCGGCCACCGCGCGCACCAGCCACTCGCGCCAGGCCAGTGCCTCGTCGGTGTAGCCGCTGCGGATGAGCGCTTCGAGGGTGATGGTGGCGTCGCGCAGCCAGCAGTAGCGGTAGTCCCAGTTGCGCACGCCGCCGACGTCCTCGGGCAGGGAGGTGGTGGGCGAGGCCACGATGCCGCCGCTGGGGCGGTAGGTCAGCGCCTTGAGGGTGATCAGCGAGCGCACCACGGCTTCGCGGTACTCGCCCTGGTAGGTGCACTGCTCCACCCAGCGGTGCCAGAACCGCTCGGTGCGCGACAGGGCCTTCTCGGCGTCGAGGTGGTCGGACTCCTCCACCGGCGAGGGGTGCCAGGTCATGACGAACGGCACCCGCTGCCCGGCGCTGACGGTGAAGGTGGCGTCGTGCAGGAAGTTGTGGCCTTCCAGCGGCACGGGCGAGCTCATCCACACCGCGTCGGGGCCGGCGACGGCCACCAGTTCGGTGCCGCTGCGGTGGATCCAGGGCACGACGTTGCCGTAGTCGAAGCGCAGCCGCAGTGCGGTCTGCATGCGCACCGTCCCGGCCAGGCCTTCGACGATGCGGACGAGGTGGGGGGCGCCGCCGCGCGGGGGCATGAAGTCGATGACCCGAACGGAGCCCTCGGGGGTGTCCCACTCGGATTCGAGGATCATGGTGTCGGCGCGGTAGCGCCGACGCGTTGCGCGCGGTTCGCCGTTGGCGGGGCGCATCCACCAGTTGCCGTTCTGCTCGTCGCCCAGCAGCGCGGAGAAGCAGGCGGGGGAGTCGAAGTGGGGGAGGCAGAGCCAGTCCACGGAGCCGTCGCGCCCCACGAGAGCTGCGGTCTGCATGTCGCCGATCAGCGCGTAATCCTCAATCCAGCCGGACACGCGGCTCACCCCCTTCTCTGCCGAGATCACGTCTACGCGGACGTACCGTATCCAACTCCGCACCGCCCCGCGGCCCTTCGGCTGCGGCGCATGCGCGCGCCGCAGCGGAGGTTTCCGCGCGGGGGCGGGGCCGCGGCGGGCCGGTCGGCCGGACGGCTGCGTGCGCCGCCCACTGCCGTCACGGTACCGGTTGAAGCGCTTTCCCTGGTGGAGGCCGGAACGGACGCACCCCGGCGGGTGCCGGGGCACTGGCTCGGGCACGCTTCACCGGCCGCCCGGGCGGTGCGGGAGCGGCCGGTTCGCCCGGTCCGGCGGTCCGGTCGGCCCCGGCCCGGCGGTTCGCGACTGAGAATCCGTTATTCCGGCGTGATCGCCGTCATGGGGAATCGGGCGGGTGGGGCCCGGTCCCGATCCCGGGTTCGGGGCTATCCGTTTCCGCGTCCCGGCGGCCGGGCTCCGGCGGTCCGCGGCGGGGGCGTGGGTCGGCCGGATCCGCATCCGGGGCCGCGGAGTCCGCGGCGGCGGGGGCCACTCGCGACAGCGGCAGCACGAGCTGGGCCAACGGGCCGATGGATACCGCGAACAGCAGTGTGCCGATTCCCACCGTGCCGCCGAGCAGGGTTCCGGCGACCACCACGGACGCCTCGATAACGGTGCGGGCCGCGCGCACCGACAGCCGGGTGCGTTCCGCCAGGCCCACCATCAGCCCGTCGCGCGGGCCCGGGCCCAGCCCGGCGCCGATGTAGCAGCCCGTGGCCAGGCCGGTCAGTACGGTCCCCGCGCCCAGGGCGGCCCAGCGCGCCGCCAGGCCCTCCACCTCGGGCAGCAGCCACACGGAGGCGTCCACCGCCAGCCCCACCACCACGGCGTTGCTGACGGTCCCCACGCCCGCCCGTTGGCGCAGCGGCACCCACAGCAGCATGACCGCCCCGGCCGTCGCGATGCTGCACGCGCCCACCGACAGGCCGGTGTGCCGGGCCAGGCCCTGGTGCAGCACGTCCCACGGCATCGCGCCCAGGTCCGAGACGATCAGCAGCGCGCAGCCGAGACCGAAGCCGCACAGCCCCGCGTAGAGCTGCACGAGCCGGCGGCCCCGCGGCGGGGGCAGCAGCGGATGCAGGAACAGGCGCCGGATTCCGGCGGAGGTGCGGGGCGCAGCGGACACGCGGATGCCTTCCCGAGCTGAATCGCTTCCCGCGGCCGGTGGGCCGCTGGGGTAATGTTGGCCCCATTAAGGCCGGATACGACAGAGCCAATTCGGGAAAGTGGCACCCCACGTGGTTGATGAGCGCCGGATCAACGGCCACCTCCTCGCCCGGCTCGTCGGCCGCAGCGCCGAGGGCCGCCCCTACTACCTCGCCCTGGGCCGGGCGGTCAGCGGCCTCGTCCTCGACGGCCGAGTGCCCACCTTCACGCGGCTTCCGGCCGAACGGGACCTCGCCGCAGCCCTGGGCGTCAGCCGCAACACCGTCACCGCCGCCTACTCCTGGCTGCGTGAGAACGGCTTCCTGGACAGCCGCCAGGGCGCCGGGAGCTGGACCGTGCTGCCGGATTCGGGCGCGGGCTCGGGCGCGCTCACGCCCCGCCCCGACCGGATCGACCTGGGCATGGCGGCACCGGCCGCGGTCGACGGCATCCAGCCGGCCGCCCGCCTGGCCGTGGACCAGCTGGCCGCACACGTCGGCGGCATCGGCTACAGCCCCCGCGGCCTCCCCGAGCTGCGCCACGCCGTCGCCCGGCGCTACGTCGAGCGGGGCCTGCCCACCGAGCCCGAGCAGATCTTCGTCACCGGCGGCGCCATGCACGCCGTCGCGCTGCTGATGGACCTGCTCACCGAGCCCGGCGACAGCCTGCTGGTGGAATCGCCCACCTACCCCCACGCCCTGGACGCCGCGCGACGGCTGGACGCCCGCGTGCGTACCGTCGGGGTCACCCCCTCCGGCTGGGACATGGACCACGTGCTCGACGCCTTCCGCCGCATCAAACCCGCCGTCGCCTACCTCATCCCCGATTTCCAGAACCCCACCGGGGTGCTGATGGACGACGACGAGCGCGCGGCCGTGGCCGCCGCAGCCCGCCGCGCCGACAGCGCCCTCATCGTCGACGAGAGTGCGGCGGAGCTGGCGATCGACTCCGGCGACCTGCCCGCCCCGCTGGCCGCCCACGACGCCGACGGCCGCGTCTTCACCGTCGGCTCGGCGGCCAAGACCTTCTGGGGCGGGCTGCGCATCGGCTGGGTGCGCACCACCCCGCCCATGGTCGAGCGGCTCACCGCCGCCCGCCACCGCCTGGACCTGTCCAGTTCGCTGGTGGACCAGCTCACCGTCACTCACTTGCTGGCCGACACCCTGCGCATCCGCGCCGAACGCAGCAGCCAACTGCGCCGCAACCGCGACGCCCTGGTCACCGCCCTGCGCGAGCGCCTTCCCGACTGGGAGTTCACCAGCCCTTCCGGCGGGCTGGTGCTGTGGGCGGGACTGCCGCGCGCCGCCGCCGGGGCGCTGGCCGAAGCCGCCGACCGGAACGGTGCGCATCTGGCGCCCGGGCCGCTGTTCGGCGTCGACGGCACCCTGGAGCGGCGCGTACGGCTGTCGTATGCCCACCCGCCCGAGGTGCTGGCCGAAGGCGTCGACCGGTTGGCCCGCGCCTGGGCCGAGACCCGCACCCGCCCGGACCGCCCCGGCGCGGGACTCTACGGCTGAGCGGCGCGCCGGGACGTCCCGGCGGCCGGGGCCTTGCGGCGCCCGCGCCGTCGTGGTCCGATACGCCCCACGGAGTGTGATCCGGAACACATCTGGGGGTTCGATGCGGCACACCGCCGGCGGCACCGGCGTCGACGTCCTGGGCGAGCGGCGGGACGTCGACGCCGAGATCGCCGGGCTGACCCTCGTGGACTGGCTGCGCCAGGCGGCCGAGGAGCACGGTGACCGACCCGCCCTCTCCCGGCGCGGCGCCTGCGAGGGGGCCGACGAGACGGAGGAGGGGGCCGAGGCGGAGGGGATCACGCTGACGTGGGCCCAGTACCGCCGTGCCGCGCTGGAGACGGCGGCCGGCCTGGCCGAGTGCGGTCTGCTGCCCGGCGAGGTCGTCGCCCTGATGCTGCCCAACCGCCCCGAGCACCTCGTCGCCGACATGGGCGCCGTGCACGCCGGCGGTGTGCCCCTGACCGTCTACGCTACGTTCCCGCCCGAGCAGGTCGCCTACGTCGCCGACGACTGCGGCGCCTCCGTGGCCGTGCTGGAGGGCGCCGCGGAGCTGGAGCGGTGGCGTCCGGCCCTGGAGGCCCCGAGCCGTCTGCACACCGTGGTCCTGCTCGACGACGAGGCCGTTCCGGACGGTCCCGGCCCCGGCGGCACCGCGTTCGTGGGGTGGAGCGGGTTCCGCCGCCGCGGCCGCGATGCCTACGCCGCCGACCCCGCGCCCGTGCACGAGCGCATGAGCGCACTGCGCCCCGAGGACACCGCCGCACTGCTCTACACCTCCGGCACCACCGGCACCCCCAAGGGCGTGCCCCAGACCCACCGCCAGGTGCTGTTCCAGGCCACCTCGACGCTGCGCGCCAACGACCTGCCCGTGGGCGGATCCTCGATCTCCTACCTGCCGCTGGCCCACATCGCCGAACGCGTCCTGAGCGTCTACCTGCCGCTGCGTATCGCCGGGCACCTGCACTTCTGCCCCGACCCCGCCCGGCTGGGCGCCTACCTGAACACGGTGCGCCCGCACGCGCTCTTCGGGGTCCCGCGCGTGTGGGAGAAGCTGCAGTCGAGCCTGGCGGCTGCGCTGGCGGCCGCGCCCGAGGAGCGGCGCGCCGCCGTCGACGAGGCCGCCGAGACCGCCCGCGCCTATCTGGAGGCCGGTCAGTACGGCCGCAGCCGCAGCGCCGCGCTGGAGCGGCGCTTCGCCGAGGCCGAGGCGGCGGTGCTCGCGCCGATCCGGTCCCTGGTCGGCCTGGACCGCTGCACCAGCTTCACCACCGCCGCCGCGCCCATGCCCGCGGACACGCTGCGCTTCTTCAGCGGACTGGGTGTGCTCGTGCGCGACGTCTACGGCATGACCGAGAACTGCGGTGCGGTCGCCCTCAACCGCGACGGCGCCTACAAGTTCGGAAGCGTCGGTCGGCCCTCCGAAGGAATGGAGGCGGCGGTCGCCGACGACGGCGAGATCCTGGTGCGCGGGCCCGTCAACACGGCCGGCTACCTCAACCGGCCCGGCGACACCGAGGCGCTCTTCGACCCCGAAGGCTGGCTGCACACCGGCGACCTCGGACGGGTCGACGACGACGGGTTCCTCTACGTCGTCGACCGCAAGAAGGAGCTGATCGTCACCGCCGGCGGCGAGAACATCGCCCCTGCACCGGTCGAGAACCTTCTCAAGGAGAACGTGCTGATCGGACAGGCCATGGCCTGCGGTGACGGGCGCCCCTACCCGGTGGCGCTGCTGACGCTGGACGCCGAGACCGTGCCGGGCTGGGCGCGGGCGCGCGGCATCGCCGACACCGGCCCGGCCGCGCTGGCCGAGAACCCGCAGGTGCGCCAGGAGGTGCAGCGGGCGGTCGACACCGCCAACGCCCGGCTCGCCCGTGTCCAGCAGGTCAAGCGCTGGCGGCTGCTGCCGGTGGAGTGGACGGTCGAAAGCGGGGAGCTGACCCCCTCGCTCAAGCTCAGGCGCCGGGTGGTGCAGGAGACCTACGCCGACGCCATCGACGGGCTCTACGCCGATTGACGTCCGCTCCCCGGGCTAACAGCCGGGGATTCCTACGGCGGCCGGTCGGCCGCTTCGGCGGGTTCCCGCTTCATCGCGCTGCGCCGGACCGGGGGCCGGTCTTACCTGCGCTCCACAGGCGGGGGTGTCCTCGCGCCGGTCGCGCCGGGAGTTCTGCGGGCGTGTCCGCCGCTGTCGGCGCGCCGAGCGGACCCGGTCGGGCTCCTCCTCCGCCGGCCCGGCCGGCGGTGCCCCGTCGACCGCGCTGCGGAACTACATCGAGCAGCGGGAACGTCCGCGGTGAAAAGGCGTCGGAGGGCCTGGCGTGCGGCGTCGGCCCCCCGCGGCGGCGCGCTCTTCGGATTCGCGGCCGTCGTCCGCACAACGGTCGCGAGCGCGTCGGTGCGCCGGCGGGGGACCGGATCGGCTGCGCAGCGCCCGCTCACCCGTCCCGGGAGCTCGTCGCGACCCTCACTCCGGTGATCCGGCGCCGGTCAGGAACCCGCGGATGTATCCGGCCACGGTGTCCAGGTGGCTTTCGAGGAGGAAGTGTCCGCCTCCGGGGACCAGGTGGATCTCCGCGTCCGGCAGGTCCCGTGCGAAGGCGCGTGCTCCGTCCGGGCCGAAGATCTCGTCGCCGGCGCCCCAGACCGCGAGGAGCGGAACCCGGTGTTCCCGGAAGTAGGAGTGCACCTGCGGGTAGAGGGGCGGATTGCTCGCGTAGTCGCGGAACAGGGCGAGCTGCACGAGGTCGTTGCCCGGCCGGTTGACCTCGCGGTGGTCGGCGGCCCACGTGTCGGGGTCGACCAGCTCGGGGCGGTCCACTCCGTGCAGGTACTGCCAGCGGATGGCGTCCAGCGACAAGGCGGCACGGACGGCGGGTTCGGTCCGGGGGCCCGGGTCCTCCCAGTACGCCCATACGGGCTTCCAGAAGTCCGGTACGAAACCGTCCTCGTAGGCGTTGCCGCTCTGCGTGATCACGGCGGTGATCGCGTCCGGGGCGCGCAGTGCCAGCCGCCAGCCGATGGGCGCTCCGTAGTCCTGGACGTATACGGCGTAGCGGGCGATTCCGAGCTGGGACAGAAGGGCTTCGGTGATGTCGGTCAGGGAGTCGAAGGTGTAGGTGAACGCGTCCGCGTCCGGGGTGTCGGAGTTGCCGAAGCCGAGGTGGTCGGGGGCGATGACGTGGAAACGGTCGGCCAGCGCCGGGATGAGGTGGCGGAACATGCGTGAGCTGGAGGGGAATCCGTGCAGGAGTACGAGCGCGGGCGCCTCGCGGGCGCCTGCCTCGCGGTAGAAGACGCGGTGTCCCCGCACCGTCGCGTATCGGTGGCGGATCTCGACCATTGCTAACCCCTTCGGTGTATTTTGATGGTTGTGCTGCGGTGTCCAGTAGACTCCCTTGGGGGTAACCTGTCAAACGGCGTGATGGAGTTAGTCGGGAAGGTGGGGCAGGTGCTGGACGAGCAAGCCCTGATGCAGGCGCTGAACAGCACCCCTGTTGCGGACGGCCGGCGCCGGGACCTGTGGCGTGCCGACCGGGAGGTGGACCGGTGGGCGCAGGAGCACGGAGAGCACGGGGGGATCGGCGGCGATGCGGAGCGCCGGTGGCTGCGCACGGCCCGGGACGCGCTGCAGGCGGTGGAGTCGGGCACGCCGGCGGACCCCGGGCTGGGCCGAGTGCTCGCCGGCGTTCGCCGAGTCCCGGTACCCGGCGCGTCGGGCGTCGAATGGCACTTGGAGGCGCCGCCGGAGCGCAGGCTGGCCGTGGAACTCGTGCTCGCGTGGGCGGACGTCAAAGAGCGCATGCCCGGCCGTCTGCGGCCGTGCGAGAACCCTGAATGCCGCCTGTTCCTGCTGGACCGCAGCCGTGCCAACACCGCACGGTGGTGCTCGATGAAGACCTGCGGGAACCGGCTCAAGGCCCGCCGGCACCAGGCCCGGGAGCGGAAGGCCCCCCGCCCCGAGTAGGGCGCCGAGGCGCCGGCGCCCTACTCGGGGCGGGCTCGCGCCCGGAAGCCTCCGGAGGGCGGGCGGGCCGGGCGCACGGGCCGTCGGCGGGGCGGCGCGCAGCGGGACCGACCCGCCGAACGCGCTCTAGGCGCCGGCGCAGCGCGTGGCGAAGCGCACGACCTCCGCCAGCACCTCGTCCCGGTCGGTCTCGTTGAACACCTCGTGCCGGGCGCCGGGCAGGATCCGCACCGCCACGTCCTCGCCGGCGAACTCCTCGATGCCCACCCGGGTGTCGGAGATCGGCACCAGACTGTCCTGGGAGCCGTGCACCCACAGCAGCGGGGTGGCGCCCAGCCGGCCGTGGTCGCGGATGCGCGCCAGCTCGGTCTCGATCGCTTGCAGCATCCCCCGCTTGAACGGACCGTGCCAGACCAGTTCGTCGGCGGCGTAGTCGGCGGCCACCTGCGGGTCGCGCGACAGCGCCGAGGCGTCCAGCGGCACGTCGGGGATCTCGGGCGCGGACAGCAGTTCGCTCGCGGCGCTCCAGCGGCCCAGCACCGGTCCCGAGAGCACGAGTCCCGCCAATTCGTCGGGGTGCAGCTGGGCGTAGCGCGCGGCGACCATGCCGCCCATGGAATGGCCGATGAGCACCAGCGGCAGGCGGCGATAGGCACTGCGGGCCTGGGTGATCAGCCGGTGGAGGTCCAGGACCACGCCGTCGAAGTCGTCGACGAGCACCCGCTCGCCCGAGGACCGGCCGTGCCCGCGGTGGTCGAGCCCGTAGACCGCGGCGCCGGCGGCGGCGAGTGCGCCGGCGGTGTGCTCGTAGCGGCCGATGTGCTCGCCGTAGCCGTGTACCAGCACCGCCAGCCACGTCGGCTCAGCGCCCTCGGGTGCCCACGCTCGTGCGTGCAGGCGCTCGGACCCGTTGGCTCCGCCGGCCAGCTCCCATGCGCGCGATACGACCACTGCCGCTCCTGGCCCGTTCGAGACGATCGTGTCGCAGCCAGCCTACGCCCCGGGCCCGCGCCTGCGCGGGAGCGGGTCCGGGCACCGGCGCTGCACTCTACACGCCGCCGCCCTCGGGCCCGCGGCGTCGCCCCGACGCCGGAGGCGGGGCGACCGAGTCGTTCTGCAGGTGCTCGTAGACGACCGAGGTGCGCACGTCGGCGACCTCGCCCCGCTCGGTGAGCCGGTCGATGACGAAGCTGTAGAGGGCCTCGTTGTCGGCGACGGCGACATGGACCAGGAAATCGTCGGTGCCGGTGGTGACGAAGACGCCGAGGGTCTCCGGCAAGCGGCTGACCCAGTTGCGGAACGCATCGATGTTGCGCCGGGCCGGGGGGCGGATCCGGATCGCGATCAGGGCCTGGACCGGGCGGCCGATCGAGGCGAGGTCGACCTCGATCCGGGCGCCGCGGACGACGCCGCGCCGGTACAGCGAGCGGGTGCGGTCCAGCGCCGTGGTGGGGGAGACGCCGACGGCGGCGGCCACGTCGCGGTTGGTGCGCCGTGCGTCGTGCTGCAGCTCCCGCAGGATCGCCGTATCAAGTTCGTCGAGAGATTCCATCGTTCCATTCTAGTCGTATTAAATACGAAGGGAGTGGCGTCATTCCGGTTGTTCGTCTACGTTATCGGTGAATCAACGTATCGAGAACATCAAGGAGCCGTTCATGGTTGACACGCCGACCGGCGCGATCGGATTCGCCCCCGACGAAGTGGCGACCGGCGAGCCCACCCGCTCGGCGCGGCTGAAGTGGGTCGTGGTGGTGGAGGAAGGGACGCCGCCCGGCCGCGCGGCGAACGCGGCCGTGTGTGTGGCGGCCGCGACCGCGCAGGGGGTGTCGGGACTGCTCGGGCCCGACGCCGAGGACGCCGGCGGGTCGCTGCACCCCGGACTTCCGTGGGCGGGTTGCACGATCCTGTCGGCCACCGGAGCGAGGCTGGCCGCCCTGCGCTCCCGGGCCGCGGCCTCCGACGGAGTCCACGTCGTGGACATGCCCGCCGCCGCGCAGCGGACCCGCGTCTACGACGTCTATCTCCAGCACGTGGCGGCCACGCCCGGTACCGAGCTCGACTACTCCGCCGTCAGCCTGGTCGGGCCCCGCAACCGGATCTCCACCATGGTGCACGGCTTGCCCCTGCTGACCTGACCCGTGCGCAACCGCCCCGTCCGCCGGCCCGCCCGCGGCGCCCGGCGCTTCGGCCGGACCGGTCAGGCTTCGGCGCCGTTGCGGGTGCCGCCCGCCCACACGGGGGTGGGCATCCGGCCGGCCGCATAGGTGACGACCGGACCGGCGACCGCCAGGATGATCACGTAGGCCGCGGCGAAGGGAACCAGGCCCGGCGCCGCGCCCGCGGCCAGGCCGGCGATCACCACGGAGAACTCGCCGCGCGGAATGAGCACCGTGCCCGCGCGCAGCCGGCCGCGGCGGGCGACGCCGTCGCGACCCGCGGCGTAGAAACCCACCGCCGTCTTCGTCAGCGCCGTCACGGCGGCCAGCGCGGCCGCGGCCGGCAGGATCGGCACCAGGTTGCGCGGATCGATCGTCAACCCGATTGCCAGGAAGAACACCAGCGAGAACAGGTCGCGCAGCGGTTCCATCGCCACCCGCGTGCGCTGAGCGAGCTGGCCGCTCAGCGCCAGTCCCACCAGGAAGGCGCCCACCGCCGCCGAGGCGTGGGCGGCTTCGGCCGCGCCCGCCACCAGCAGGGTCAGGCCCAGGATGCGCAGCAGGAACTGCTCGGAGTCGCCGGTGTCGAGGATGCGGTTGATGGGCTCGCGCAGCCGCCGCGAGGCGAACAGCGCCACCGCGACCGCCAGTAGCGCCGTGGCCAGCGTGAATGTGGTGCGCCCCAGCGTGCTGCCCACGACCGCCGCCCCCAGCAGCGGCAGGTAGACCGCCATGGCGATGTCCTCCAGCACCAGCAGCGACAGCACCGAGGGCGTCTCGCGGTTGCCCAGTCGTCCCAGGTCGTTGATCAGCCGGGCGACGATGCCCGAGGAGGAGATCCAGGTGATGCCCGCCAACGCGAGGGCCCCGCGCCAGTCCAGCCCCAGCAGCAGGCCGGCCGCCGCTCCCGGGAGCGCGTTGAGCACGGCGTCCAGGACCGATGAGGGCAGGTGCAGCCGCAGGCTCTGCGAGAACTCCGCGGGTGAGAACTCCAGCCCCAGAAGCAACAGCAGCAGCACCATGCCGATGGCCGCCCCCGTGCCGATGAACGCGCCCGCCGCCGGCACCGGCGCCACGCCGCCCTCGCCCAGCGCAAGCCCGGCCAGCAGGTACAGCGGGACGGGGGAGAGCCCCCAGCGGCGCGCGACGCTGGAAGCCAGGCTCAGGGCGACCAGAACCGCGCCGAGCTCCAGGAAGAGGGGGACGGAGATGTCCATGGCGGGCGCGGCCTACACGGCGCCGACGATGCGTTCGACGCCGGCGATGCCCTCCTCGGTGCCCACCACGACCAGGACGTCGCCGGCGTGCAGCGATCGGGCGGGCGTGGGGGAGGCGATGACGGCCTCTCCGCGCACGATCGCCACGATCGACGCGCCGGTGCGAGTGCGCGCGCGGGTGTCGCCCAGGGTGCGGTCGCGGTAGGGGGAGTGCTCGCCGATCTCGATCTGGCCGGAGACCAGGCCGGGGACCTCGCGGGTGAGGTCGGCGAAGCGTTCGGCCACGCGCGGCGCCCCCAGCATCTCGGCGACGGCCTCGGCCTCGTCGCGGTTCAGGTGCAGCAGGTGGCGCGGCGTGTCGGGATCGCCGCTGCCGTAGACCAGCAGTTCGGTGTCGCCGGTGCGGCGGGCGACCACACCCACACGCGCGCCGCGCGCGGTGGCGAATTCGTAGCGGATGCCCACTCCCGGCAGCAGAACCTCGGTGACCTCCATGGCCGAGATGTTCCCGGGGTGTCGGGCGGCTACGCCGGGCGCGGCCGGCCGCACCCGCACGGGGCCGACCGGGCTCTCCCGGCGGCGACACGATGCGTGGGATTGTATACAGGGCAACGGCTTCGGCAGTACGATCTCAATACGGACGATGGTTCGCGGAGTGGAACAATCGCCGATGTCAGCCCAGCGGTGTACAAACGTGCCAAAGCAGGCATCTTTGAGGTGGGTCCGATCCGGGAACCCACCTGAGTGACGTCACCGCCGACGCATCCGCATCGCTGAGGCTGGACGGCCGCCTGAAACTGAGAGGTGACGCCCCATGCTGGCCGATTCCTACGGAAGGGTCGCCACGGACCTGCGGGTATCGCTCACCGACCGCTGCAACCTGCGCTGTTCCTACTGCATGCCGCCCGAAGGCCTGGAGTGGCTGCCCAAGGAGGAAGTCCTCACCGACGACGAAGTGAACCGGCTCATCCGCATCGGCGTCACGACACTGGGCATCGAGGAGATCCGCTTCACCGGCGGCGAGCCGCTGCTGCGCCGCGGACTGACCGGCATCGTCGGCGCCGCCACCGCCCTGCACCCCCGCCCGCAGACCGCTCTGACCACCAACGGCATCGGCCTGGACCGTACGGCGCCCGCCCTCGCCGACGCCGGCCTGGACCGCGTCAACATCTCTCTGGACACCGTGCGCCACGACACGTTCGAGCAGCTCGCCCGGCGCCGCCGGCTGGACGACGTGCTGGAAGGCATGGCCGGAGCCGCCGCGGCCGGACTCACTCCCGTCAAAGTCAACGCCGTGCTGATGCGCGACGTCAACGACGCCGAAGCGCCCGAGCTGCTGCGCTTCTGCCTGGAGCACGGCTACCAGCTGCGCTTCATCGAGCAGATGCCGCTGGACGCCCAGCACGGCTGGCGCCGCGACACCATGGTCACCGCCGACGAGATCCTCGACCGCCTCAGCGCCGTATACGACCTGCGCCCCGCCGACGACCAGACCCGCGGCAGCGCGCCGGCCGAGCTGTTCTACGTCGACGGCGGCCCGGAGACCGTCGGCGTGATCGGGTCGGTCACCCGCCCGTTCTGCGGAGCCTGCGACCGGGTGCGGCTGACCGCCGAGGGCGAGATCCGCAACTGCCTGTTCGCCCGCGAGGAGTCCGATCTGCGTTCGCTGCTGCGCGACGGCGGCACCGACGAGCAGATCGCCGAGCGCTGGCGCGCCGCCGTCGCCACCAAGCTGCCCGGCCACGGAATCAACGACCCCAGCTTCCTGCAGCCCTCCCGCCCGATGTCGGCCATCGGCGGCTGAGGGACCGGAAACGGCCCCGCCCGCGGTGGGCGGGGCTCCGGAGCCGGGAAAACCGGTTGCCGCTCCGCGTGCGACTCCGGTTCGATCTACGGGCACGGCCGGACACCCGCCAGCCGCGTTACCGACCGCCCGTGGCATCACGTCTGGGGCGGGCGGGCCCGGCGCGTCGCGGCCGGGCCGTCATGCCCGACGTCCACTGCGGCACGGGCGCCGCCGTGGGGCCGACGAGATCCCGGCGGCGTACAAGGACCCGGGTGCGGTGATCGAGGCCCGGACCGACCTGGTCGAGGTCGTGGCGCACCTGCGCCGGGTTATCTGCGTGAAGGGCTGAACCCCGGCCGGGGCCGTCGAGCGCACCCGTCCGGGCCGGACCGGCGGGGCGCGGTGGAATGCTGAAAGCGGAGCCGCCGCCGGCGGCGCACACGCGACCGTGAAGGGGGCCCGATGACCGAGCCCGATCCGTTCGACGCGGTGATCCTGGCCGGGGGAGCCGCCCGGCGCATGGGCGGCGGTGACAAGCCGGGGCTGGACGTGGGCGGAAGGAGCCTGGTCGAGCGTGTGGCGGACGCCGCCGGCGCCGCCGACCGGGTGATCGTCGTGGGCCCGACCCGCGAGCGCCCGGCCGCCCGCTACGTCCGCGAGGACCCGCCGGGCTCGGGCCCGGTGCCCGCGCTGCGCGCCGGACTGGCGGGGGTGGAGCGGCCGGGTTTCGCGCTGCTGGCCGGCGACCTGCCGTTCCTGGAGACCGGTCATCTCGACGTCCTGCGCCGCGCGGCCCGGGGACGCAGCGGAGCCGTGCTCGTCGACGCCCAGGGGCGCGTGCAGTGGCTGCTGGGTGTGTGGAGCGCTGCGGCGGTGCGCAGCGCTCTGGCCGACTACACCGGCCGTTCGCTGCGCGGCCTGCTGGCTCCGCTGGATCCGTGCGAGGTCGCGGCCGAGGGCGCACTCGCGCGTGCGGCGCTGGACTGCGACACCCCCGAAGAGTTGGCCCGCGCCACCGGCGACGCCGCGGTGCAGGATGCGCGCGGCGGGCACGGCACGTCCGGTTGATCCGTTTCGTGTCCGGTTGCTGCCGTCCCCGGGCCGCGGCGCCCCGGGGACGGCACCGCGGCCGGACGCGACGCGGCGAGCGGAATCAGCGGCCCTCGGTAGGAATCCCTTCCCCGCTGTGCGCCCCGGCGTCGGAGGCGCCGAGGGAATCCCCCGCGTCGCCTTCGCCGTTGCTGCCGCTGTCCTCGTTCTGCTCGCCCCCGGGCTTCAGGAACAGCCACGTCAGTCCCGCGATCGCCACGCACATCACCGCGCTCGCCCAGCCGACCGCCGACAGGCCGGTCATGAACGCGTTCTGCGCCGAAGCGAGCAGATCCCCGGCCGGGTTCGGGGGAAGGTCCGCGGCCGCCGCGGCGGCACCGGGCAGGCCGTCGCGAGCCTGCTCGGCGGCTGCGCCCGCCACGCCCGCCGGCAGCTCGATCACGGCGCGGTAGACGGCTGTGCCGACCGCGCCCAGGGTCGCCACGCCCAGCGCCATGCCCAGCTCCGAGCACGTCTCCGACATCGCCGACGCCGACCCGCTGCGCTCCTTGGGCGCCGCCGCGATCACCAGGTCGATCACGAGTACCATGAGAGGGCTGAGCCCGAAGGTGATCAGCGTACTGGCCACGATGCCCAGCACCAGGCCGCCGTCGCCGCCGATCCGGGTGAACATCGCGAACCCGATCGCGGCCACCAGCAGGCCCAGCGCGATCGTGCGATTGGCGGGCAGCTTGGCGGCAACCGCCGGCGCGATCATGGCGCCGGCGATGTTGGCCACCGCGTAGGGCGCCATCCACAGCCCGGCCCGGATCGGCGGCAGCTCTTGCACGATCTGCAAGTACTGTGCGAACAGCAGCACGAACGCGCCCAGCGCCAGCGTGCCCAGCAGCAGGCTGCCCAGCCCGACGGTGAACGCCCGGAACCGGAACAGGCCGACGTCCATGAGCGGGTCCTCCAGCGACCGCTGCCGCCGCACGAACACCCCGCCGAACACGAAGCCGACCAGCACGATGCCCACCGCCGGCGCGCTCCAGCCGTTCCCGGCGGCGTCCTTGACCGCGTAGACGATCGGCAGGATCGCGGCCAGCGACAGCGCGACGCTGATGAGGTCGATGCGCCCCGGATCGGGGGTGCGGTACTCCGGCAGCAGGAGCGGTGCGGTGATCAGCAGGAGCACCATCACCGGAACGCCCATGAGGAAGACCGCCCCCCACCAGAACCACTCCAGCAGGGCGCCGCCGATGAGCGGGCCGATCGCGCCTCCCGCGCTGAAGCAGCTCAGCCACACCGCCACCGCGAATCCGCGCTGCTTGGGGTCGTGGAACATGGTGCTGATCAGCGACAGTGTCGAGGGCATCAGCGTCGCCCCGGCGATGCCCAGCAGTGCGCGCGTGGCGATCAGCATCTCGGCGCTGACCGCGTAGGCCGCCAGGACCGAGGCGGCGCCGAAGCAGGCCGCACCGATCATCAGAAGGCGCCGGCGGCCGATCCGGTCTCCCAGTGTGCCCATCGTGATGAGGAATCCGGCGATCATGAAGCCGTAGATGTCCAGGATCCACAGCTGCTGACTGCTGCTGGGTCCCAGTTCGGCGGTCAGGTGCGGCAGCGCGAGGTGCAGGACGGTGAAGTCGAGAGCGAGCAGGACGGTCGGCAGTGCCAGCACCGCCAGTCCGATCCACTCCCGCATACCGGCCCGGGGGCCGGCATGCGGGGTTCCGGTGTCGGACGACATCGAGGGGCCTCCTGTCAGCGGACTCCAGGCGGCGCCGTGGAGCCTCTCGGGTGCACGGGTTCGGCGGCAGGCGGTCGGCGGTGGCCGCACAGGGCCCGGCCACCGCGCGGGAACCGCGGCCTGCCGCCGCTCACAGTCCGACCGTTCCGCACGCGGGTTCCGGAAAGGCTCCGGGACGGCTCCGCCCTCCGCCGCGTGCGTGCCCGCTGCACTACGGTGGGGCCATGCGATTCGGGGTGCTGGGCGCTCTGGAGCTCCGCCGCGCCGACGGCGAGCCCGTGCGCGTGCCCGAGGCCAAGGTGCGCGCGCTGCTGGCCGCGCTGCTGGTGCGCGACGGCCGCCCGGCCGCAGCCGAGCGCCTCGTCGACGAGCTGTGGGGCGAGCACCTGCCGGCGAACCCGGCCCGCGTGCTGCGGGCGAAGGTCTCGCAGCTGCGCCGAGTGCTGGGGCACGCTGAGGAGGGGGGACGCGACCGCCTCCGGCACGGGCCGGCCGGCTACCGGCTGGCCGCCGAGCCCGACGAGGTCGACGCCGGGCGGTTCCGCGCCCTGGTGGAGAGCGCCCGCCGGGCCTCCGACCCCCGCGTCGCCGCCGCCCGCTACGCCGAGGCGCTGGCGCTGTGGCGGGGCCCCGCCTATGCCGACGTCGCCGACGACGCGTTCGCCGCAGCCCCGGCCGCCCGCCTGGCCGAGGAGCGGCTGACCGCGGTGGAGGAGCAGGCCCGGTGCCGGCTGGAGCTGGGCGAGCACGCCCTGCTCGCCGACGAGTTGCGCGATCCGGTCGCCGAACACCCGCTGCGCGAGCGGCTCGTCGGCGTGCACATGCGTGCGCTGTACCGTTCGGGCCGCCAGGCCGAGGCTCTGAACGCCTTCGACCGGCTGCGCCGCCGCCTGGCCGAGGATCTGGGCGCCGATCCCGCCCCGGAGACCGCCGCGCTGCACCGGCAGATCCTGCGCCAGGTCCCCGTCCCTTCGGAGGGCGCCGCGCCCCAGCGTCCGCGAACCAACCTGCCCGTCCCGCTCAGCGGCATCGTGGGCCGCGAGCGCGAGGTCGCCGAGGTCCGGGCGCTGCTGGCCGACGAACGCCTGGTCACCCTGGCCGGGCCCGGTGGAGTCGGCAAGACCCGGCTGGCCCAGGAGGCGGCGAGCGGATCCGCCGGCGGTGCGGCGGGCGCGGTATGCCTGGTCGAACTGGGCTCGCTGGCCCCCGCGGCCGGGACCGACCCGGCCGAGCGCGTGGCCGAGGCGATCGCCGTCGCCCTGGGCGTGCGCGACGACGCCGGCGACGCCGGCGCGAGCCCCGCCGCCCGGCTGGCCGACCGGCTGCGCGCCGGCGGCGGCCTGCTCGTGCTCGACAACTGCGAGCACCTCGTGGAGCCCGTCTCCGGGCTGATCACCGAGCTGCTGGGGGCCGTCGGCGGCCTGCGCTGCCTGGCCACCGGCCGCGAGCCGCTGGGTATCCCCGGCGAGCACGTCTACGACGTCCGCCCGCTCGCCGTGCCGGAGGGCGAACTGCGCGTGGACGACGCGACGGCCCTGCCCGGGTCGGTGCGGCTGTTCGCCGCCCGCGCGGCGGCCGCCGCGCCCGGATTCGTCCTCGACGAACGCACCGCGCCGGCCGTGGCCGACATCTGCCGCCGCCTGGACGGCCTGCCGCTCGCGCTGGAACTGGCCGCCAACCGGGTCCGCACGCTGGGCGCCGACGGACTCGCCGCCCGACTGGACGACCGGTTCGGCGTGCTCGGCGCCGGCGGACGCGCGGCGCCGCGCCGCCAGCAGACCCTGCGGGCGGTCTTCGACTGGAGCTGGGACCTGCTCTCCGAGGACGAGCGCACGGTGCTGCGCCGTCTGGCGGTGCACGCCGAGGGCTGCGATCTGGAGGCGGTCGAGAAGGTGTGCGCCGACGGGGAAGACCGCCCCGGCGACGTCGTGGACACGCTGGCCCGCCTGGTCGAGCGGTCCCTGGTCACCGCTGTCGACAGCGGAGACGGACCCCGCTACCGGCTGTTGGAGTCCGTCGGCGCCTACGCCGCTGAGCGCCTGGCCGAGGCCGGCGAAGCCGCGGCGGTGCGCGAACGGCACATGCGCCACTACGCCGACGTCGCCGAACGTGCCGAGGCACTGCTGCGGGGCCACGACCAGCAGTCGTGGCTGCGCCGCCTCGACCAGGAGAGCGCCAACCTGCGCACCGCCTTCGACACCGCCGAACGCATCGGCGACACCGGCGCCGCCGTGCGGCTGGCCCTCGCCCCGTTCTGGTACCGCTACCTGCGGGGCCGCTTCGGCGAGGCGCACCGGCTGCTCGTCCGCGCCGACGAACGCGTCGGCGGAGCGGGGCCCGCGCGCGCTTGGCGGTGCGCCGCCGAGCTGCTGGTCACCGCGCCCGAGGAACCGGTGGAGGTGGCGCGCGCGGGCCTGGCCGCACTCGGCACCGACGAGGAGGCCGAGCGTGCGCGCGTGGGCTGGTTCCTGGGATCGGTCCTGCTGGAGTTCGGCGAAGCCGCCGCCGGGGAACCGCTGGTCGAGGAGGCCCTTGAGGCCGTGCGCGCACGCGGCGACCGCTGGGGCACCGCCGCCGCGTTGAACGCCCGCGCCTGGATCGCCCACGCGCGCGGACGCCTGGAGCGGTTCGAGACCGACGCCCGCAGCGCGCTGGAGCTGTTCCGCGAGGTCGGCGACCAATGGGGCCAGTTGCAGGCGATGCCGGCGCTCAGCCAGCGCGCGAAGGCGGCCGGCGACTACACCGAGGCGTTCCGCCTCGACCGCGCGGGCCTGCGCATCGCCGAGGGGCTGGGGCTGTGGACCGAGGTCTCCTACCGGCTGTCCGAGCTGGGCCGGCTCTCCCTGCTCAGCGGCGATCACAGCGCGGCCGAGGAATTCCACCGCCGGGCCGCCGGCCTCGCGCGCGAGCAGGGCGACCGGTTCGGCGAGCGGTTCGCCGAGCTGGGCCTGGCCATGGGCGACCGCCGCGGGGGCCGGTTGGACCGGGCGGCCGAGCGCCTGGCCGACTGGCTCCGCCGGCACCGGGCGTCCCAGGGGCCCTCGGCCCTGGCCGTGGTGCTGGCCGAACTGGGCTTCGTCGCCGAGCAGCGCGGAGACGCCGGCGAAGCGCTGCGCGTGCACACCCAGGGCCTGGCGGCCGCTCGCGCGACGGGATCGCCGCTGGCGCTCGCCCTCGCCTTGGAAGGGATGGCCGGGGCCTGGATCCTGGCCGGCGACGCCGCCCGCGGCGCCCGCCTGCTGGCAGCGGCCGCCGCCGCCCGGGAGTCGCTGGGCATGCCCCTGCCCCCGGGTGAACGCGGCGACGTCGACCGCATCGCCGCCGCCGCCCGCCGGATCCTCGGCGCCGGGGCGTTCGCCGCCGAGACCGCCGCCGGCCGCGCGGCGGGGCCCGACGAGGTCGACACCGGACAACCGTGACGTTTCACGATCTGCGGGTCGGTCATCCCGCGAGGGTGCGGCGAGGGGCCGACGGCGTGGATCCGCGTCGGTGCACCGCCGTCCGCGACGGAGCGACCGGGCCCGCGCTACGGTGCGGCCGGTGTGCGCCGACGAGTACGCGGACGGCGCTGCGCGCCGCACGGCCCCGTCGCCGCGGCTTCCAGAGGCCCCGCCGTCGGCGCCCTGTGGGGGCAACGACGTTTCGGGCCGGCCTCGGCGCGCCGCGCCCCTGCGCAGGACGCCCCTTAGCCCTCGAAGTCGGCCACGGCCACGGTTTCCGACAGAAACCCGCGCCGGTCGAGGAACTCCGCCAGGTAAGCGCGGTGCTCGTCGCAGGCCACCCAGGTCTTGCGGCGGTCGGGAGTGTGCACCTTCGGGTTGTTCCACACCAGGACCCACGCGGCATCGGCGCGGCAGTCCTTGCGGGAGCAGTGCGGCGCCTCTTCCTCGGGCGCTGCTCCGCTTTCCGTCACCGGGGTCCTCCCCCTCCTGCTCGTTCTCCGGCGCACCCGGACGCTGATACGCAAAGTACCGGTCGGTGCGCATGAAAAAGCGACGTCGGGTGGCTACGGGGGCAAACCACCCGACGTCGCATGCGGTGCTCCGACGGGGGCTCGAAACACCGCGGTAGCGCTCCGACGGGGGACCGAAGCGCTGGACACCAATGTACACGGCACACCCCGGATGTACGTCAAGACTCAGTTACGACGTTGTCTCGGGAGGGTGCAGTGCCCGGAGAGCCCAAAGTCCCAGAACATGAACAAACGCCCATACATCACGTCTGTCACGCTGCGCGGTCGCGGCGGGCCATGGAAAAGCAACGGCGTGCTTATCTCGACGCAAAGCGGTCAGCGGTCCCGGCGAGCCCCCGTTGCCGCCGAGCGCGGCGGCGGCAAGTGTGAGGGAATACGCTCGAGGAGGAGGCAGTACCCATGTCGCACAGCACCTACAGCGTCACCGAGGTCGTCGGCAGCTCGCCCGACGGCCTGGAGCAGGCCATCCGCAACGGGATCGACCGCACGGCCGCCACCGTGCGCCACCTCGACTGGTTCGAGGTCACCGAGATCCGCGGCCATCTGGAGGACGGCGCGATCGGCCACTTCCAGGTGGGGATGAAGGTCGGTTTCCGCCTCGACGAGTAGCCAAGGACCGCCGCCGACGCCCTGCAGCGGCGCCGGCGGTGCCGCGGGGCGGGCTCCGGTGGCCGGCGGGCCCGCCCCGCCCCGGTTCCGGCGGTGCGGGGTCCGGGACGCGGCGGGCGGCGCGGTGTCAGGACGCCTGGCTGACCGTGGACATGTTGAAATCGGGGATCCGCAGCGGCGGCATGGCCGTGCGGGGAAAGCTGTCGCCGATTTCGCGGCCCAGGGCGGGCACGGTGGCTCCGGCCTCGGTGGCGCGGTCGAGCAGCGACACCGGCGACTCGTTGAACCGGAAGTTGTTCACCGCGCCGGTGACCTCGCCGTCCTCGACCAGGTAGACGCCGTCGCGCGTCAACCCGGTCAGCAGCAGGCTCTGCGGGTCGACCTCGCGCACGTACCACAGGCACGTCAGCAGCAGGCCCCGCTCGGTCCGGGCGATCATCTCGTCCAGGCTCGCCGTTGCGGATCCGGACTCCAGCACCAGGTTCTCGACGTGCGGGGTCAGCGCCAGACCGGTCAGCTCCGCCGACCGGCGGGTCTGGGGCAGAGCGGCGAGCGTGCCGTCGGAGATCCACTCGGTACGCCCCAGCGGCCGGCCGTTGTCGAAGGCGGTCACCCGCCGCCCCGGCGCGCCGGCCGCGACGAAGGGAGCGCACTCCAGGCCCGCATAGGCAGGGTCGCTGAACAGGGTCAGCGGCATGTCCGCGAGCCGTTCGCCCACGCGGGTGGCGCCGGCGCCACCGGAGCCGGAGAACACGGTGCGCCCTTCGGCGGCGTCGCGGGCCGTGGCGGAGAAGTACAGCAGCGCCATCATGTCGGCGACCGCGCTGGGCGGCATCAGGGTTTCGTAGCGCCCGGCTGGAAGGTCGACCCGCTGCCGGGACCAGCGCACCCGCCGCGCCAGTTCGTCCTCCAGCTCCTCGGCGTCGACGTCGGCGAAGTCGCGCGTGGCCCGTCCGGCCCACGCCGAGTGGCCGCCGTCGGCGGTGGAGAAGGACACTCCGGTCTTGGCGTTGAGTTCGACCGTTCCCGAGGGCTGGTCGTGGCGCAGCCGCACCCCGGTGGAGCTGCCGAAGAAGGTGGAGGCGACGGTGTGCTCGGCGTAGCCGTAGAACCGCCGCTCCGCCGCCGACCCGCGTCGGAAGGCCCGCCCCAGGCCCGGCGCCAGTCCGGAGAACACCGAGATGTCGGTGGTGGGGACCGGGGCGTCCCAGTCGGTGGACTCCGACACCGCCGTGTCGCCGGGTTCCAGCAGGGCCACGGCGTCCTCGGCCGGAAGGGCCTGGGATGCGGCCGCCTCGGCCGCGCGCACCAGGTCCTCCAGGTCGCCGCCCGCCACGCCGGTACGGGTGCGCACACCCACCGACACGCCGCGGTCGGAGCGGCACAGCGCGATCACCGTGACCGTGCGGGACTGCGTGGATCCGTTGGTGGTCAGCGAGTTCCCGGCCCAGCGCAGGTTGGCGCTCGCGCCGTCCTCGACCAGCACCATGCAGCCGTCCGCGCGGGCCAGCCCCAGGACCCGCTCCACCACCGCCTGCGGAGTCGTGCCGCTCACTTGCCTGCCTCCTGCACTGTGTTGAGGATGCGGATGCCGGAGAAGGCCGCGCTGGGGCAGCCGTGGCTGACCGCGGCCACCTGCCCCGGCTGTCCCTTGCCGCACATGAACGAACCGCCCAGCTCGTAGGTCTGCGGGCCGCCCAGCGCGCGCATCGCACCCCAGAAGTCGGTCGTGGTGGCCTGATAGGCCGCGTCGCGCAGCATCCCCGTGATGCGGCCTCCGGCGATGCGGTAGAACCGCTGCCCGGTGAACTGGAAGTTGTAGCGCTGCATGTCGATGGACCAGCTCTTGTCACCGACCACGTAGACGCCGTCCTCGACACCGGCGATCAGCCCGTCGGTGGACGGGCCGTCGGGATCGGCTGCCAGCGACACGTTCGCCATACGCTGGATCGGCATCGTGGCGGGGGAGTCGGCGTGGGCGCAGCCGTTGGAGGAGGCGTAGCCCTGCACGTGCGAGATCCGGCGGTCGCGCTGGTAGCCCGTCAGGACGCCGTCGCGGACGAGGTCGAAGGAGGAGGTGGCCACGCCCTCGTCGTCGTAGCCGACGGTGGCCAGGCCGTGCTCCACGGTGCGGTCGCCGGTGACGTTCATGATCGGCGAGCCGTACTGCAGGCCGCCCAGCCGGTCGGGTGTGGCGAACGAGGTGCCGGCGTAGGCGGCCTCGTAGCCCAGCGCCCGGTCCAGCTCGGTCGCGTGGCCGACGGATTCGTGGATGGTCAGCCACAGGTTGGAGGGGTGCAGGACCAGGTCGTAGGTCCCGGGCTCGACACTGGGCGCGGCCAGCTTCTCGGCGAGCAGCTCCGGAAGCGAGTCGATCTCGGGTTCGACCCGGGCGAGGTACTCCCATCCGCGCCCGGCCGGCGGCGCGATCGTGCGCATGCTGTCGAGGACGCCGTCGCGGGCGGCGAACACCTCGGCGCCCGGCGCGATGCGCACCCGCTGCTGGGTGGTGGTCGTACCGGCGGTGTCGGCGTAGAACTTCTGCTCCTTGACCGCCAGCATCGACGCGTCGACGTGGTCGACCCGGCTGTCGTCGAGCAGGCGGCGGCTCCAGCCGGCCAGCATGGACGTCTGCTCGCGCGGGGCGACCTCGAAGGGGTCGATCTCGTAGGAGGACACCCAGGTGGCGTCGGGGTGGGCCGGTTCGGCGGCGAGCTCGATGCGGTCGGTGGCGGCCGCGGCCGAGACCGCGGCGACCTGCACGGCGCGCTCGGCGACGGCCGCCGCGGTGTCGGGGCTCAGCTCGGTCGCGGCGGCGAAGCCCCACACGCCGTCGTGCACGACCCGCACGGCGAAGCCGAGGGTGTCGCTGTCGGACTCGCTGTCCAGCGCAGCGTCGGTCAGGGCGAGGTAGCGGCCGCGGATCCGTTCCAGGCGGAAGTCCGCGTGCTCGGCGCCCAGGTCGCGGGCCCGCTGCAGCGCGGCGTCGGCGAGCCGCCGCATCGGCAGGGCGAGGAAGTCAGCATCGATATCAGGCACGGGTGCCAACCTAGCGACAGCGCGCACTCCGGTGCCAGGACCGCGCGGGCCTGTGGACGCGTTCCCGCGCGGCGCCCCGGATGTGCGCGGCCGTGCCGTGCCCGCGGTCAGGGGTCATCCGCCGCGCTGGACGTCGACGTGGACGTGGTCGAGGTGGCGCAGGATCGCGTTGTCGGGGTCGCCGGCCTCGTAGGGCTGCCAGCCGCCGCGGGGGTCCCGCGCGCTCCAGATCTCGTCGTCGAAGATCACGTGGGCCACGTGCAGCTGTTCGGCGTGGGCGACCAGCCAGTGCGCCAGCAGCCACCCCTCGCGCCGGTTCTCCTCGCTGACGGGACGGTAGAAGACGTCGACGGCGCGCCCGTCGTAGTGCGCGGAGTCCTCGCCGTGGCCGGAGGAGACGCCGCCGGTCTCGTAGCCGCCGACGCTCATGGTGCCGAAAACCTCGCCGGCGGAGTCGAGCAGCGCCTGGGCGCGCGGGGTGAGCCCGCTGTCGGTGAGTTCCTGCTCGCCGAGCCCGCTCCCGGTGGAGACCCGGCAGGTCAGGCTGGGTCCGGGGCCGTCGGTCGGTCCCTCGCGCAGGCGCCGGAGCGCGTCGCCGTCGATTCCGGAGGTGTCGGGCGCGTCGGCGCCGCGGGCCCGGAGCGCCACCGCCGTGGTCGCCCGGCGGGCCTCGTCCGACGACAGCATGACCGTTCCGTCGGCGGTGTCCACCGAACACGGGGCGGCCCAGGGCAGCACGGTTCCGTCGAGCCCGGCCCGGGCCAGCAGCCACGGCCCGCCGACGGCGACCCCGCCGGCGCACACCGCCAGGACCGCAACGATCACCAGGGTACGGCGGCCCCGAGACGAAGACGTGCGCATATGCCGGACTCTAGTCGGCCCGGTGCGCGGCGTCGCGTTCGAATCCGTGCGGTGCGCGGCCGCCGCACCGGTCGGGGGCGCACGCGCACCGCATCCGCCGATGAGGCGGCACCCCCGTTCGCTGTCGGCGAAATCCTTCACCCGCTGCGACGGAGTGCGGGGAACGGGAGCCGAGCGGCCCGCAGGCGGCGGAACGCCGTGTGAGAACCTGCGCACACGGGGCGTGGAGCGGGAATAGCGCGCCTACGCGATCGGCTGACCCGACGGAGGACACCGGTGTCGACGGGCGGACGCCCCACACACAGGACGGAGGCGCGCGTGCGCAGATCGGCGGAGGCGGAACCCGGCTCGGACGGCGGGTATGCACAGCGGCTGGACCGGGACGGCGACGTCGCCGCCGAGGGGTTCCGCCGCGTGATGGGCGAGCACGCCGCCGGGGTGGTGGTGGTGACGGCCGAGGCGCCGCACGGGCCCGTCGGGGTGACCGCGACCTCGTTCACCAGCGTGAGCCTGGACCCCCCTCTGGTGTCCTTCTACATCGACGACCGCTCCTCCACCTGGCAGGGCCTGCGTGAGGCCCCCGCCTTCGCGGTCAACATCCTCGGCGAGCACCAGCAGGAAGTCGCATCGCGCTTCGCCGCCCGCGGCGTCGACCGCTTCGCGCCGCCGACGCGGTGGCGGCGCGGCTCCGAGGACCTGCCGCTGCTGCACGGTGCGGCGGGCCACCTGCTGTGCCGCAAGCACGACGTCCTCGCCGTCGGCGACCACTGGCTGGTGGTCGGCCGCGTCGCCCAGTCCCGGGTTTCGGCCGAGGCCGGCCGCCCGCTGGTGTACCACCGCGGCCGCTACGGCGGGTTCTCCGCCTAGTACGGCGGCCGGAAACGCCGGCAGGCTGTGCCGCCCGCGGACGGCTCCTGGCGGCGGACCGGCCGCGCAGTGCCGCGGAGAATTCCGGGTGCGGCGGCGCCGTGCCGCTGCGAGTATGCGTCTGTGGAGCCACCCGATTTCGCCGTCCGCCGTGCGGTCGGCACCGACGCCGCCGCGGTGGCCGGAGGCTGGCTGCGTTCGTTCGCAGCGGCGCTTCCGACCGTGGACCGAGCCCATACGGACGAACAGGTCCGGTCCTGGATCCGGGAGATCGTCGTACCCGGGCAGGAGACGTGGGCGGCGACCGTCGCAGGCTCGGTGGTCGCGATGATGGTGCTGGACGGCCAGGACCTCGCCCAGCTCTATCTCGATCCGCGCTGGCAGGGCCGGGGCATCGGCGGGCGCCTCGTGCGCCTGGCCCAACAGCGTCGCCCGGCCGGGTTGGCGCTGTGGACCTTCCAGGTCAACGAATCGGCACGGCGTTTCTACGAGCGGCACGGCTTCGTCGCTGCGGAGCGCACCGACGGCCGGGGCAACGCCGAACGCGAGCCGGACATCCGGTATTCGTGGCGCCCCGGGTCCGCTGACGGGTGATCCGGGAGGCGCTCCGTCGCCGCACTCCCGCGGTCGGCACCGACGCCGCCGCGGCCGGGCGTGGGCGCCGCCCTGGTGCACTGGACCCCGGTCCCGCCGACCGGCGCGGGGGCCGGGGTCACGCGGTGCCGTGCCGCCGCCGCGTCAGGGGCACAGCGCGTCCAGGGCGGTAGCGTCGTCGCCGACCTGGCGCCCCGGCGCCTCGGGCGAGGGCTCGTTCAGCCCCGTGTACTCCTGCCATGCGGTTTCGCCCGCGCCGCCCGCGCCGTCCTCGGCGCCGCCGGAGCCGCCGTCGCCGGGCGAGGCCGAGGGGGCGACCTCGTCGTCGCCGTCGGCCTGGCCCTCCTGCTCGGCCGCCTGGGCTTCCTCCTGATCACCGATCGCTTCGGCGATCAGCCCGCGGATCTTCTTCCAGTCCGGGTGGGCGGTGGTGACCTGGGGCGGCGAGAGTTGCAGCGTCGACATCCGCCCCTGGTCGGTCACCAGGTCGGCCAGGTCCAGAAAGGACGCGACCTTGGATTGGGGGATGTCGGTGCGCAGCGTCTTCTTCGTGGCCCCCGCCAGCTCCTGGAAACTGGTCAGCACCGTTGCGGGGTCGGTCTGCTCGGCGACGTACTTCAGCAGGCACCCCTGGCGGCCCATGCGCGCGTAGTCGTCGCTGTTGACGCGGCTGCGGCCGTACCACAGCGCCTCGTATCCGTCGAGGTGCTGGTCGCCCTCCTCCAGGATGTTGCCCTCCTGGCCGTAGGGGATGGGGTCCTCGATGTGCACGTCGATGCCGCCGACGGCGTCGATCAGCGAGGAGAAGCCCTTCATGTCCACCAGCGCGTAATAGTCCAGGTCCAGGTCGACGAGGTTGCCGATGACGCGCTTGAGCGTGTCGGCGGCCGGATCGTCGGCCGAGGGATCGATAGCCAGCTCCTCGGGCTCCTCGGCGACGGTCTGGTAGACGTCGTTGAGGAGATGGTCGAAGCCGTAGGGCGGCGGGTAGCGCTCCGCTAGGGCGGTGTCGTCGGGGAACTGCGCGTTCTCCAGGTTGCGTGGAAACCCGATCAGCACCACGTCGCCGTGGTCCACGTCGATGCTGGCCACGATCATGGAGTCGGTGCGCATCCCGTAGCGGTTGCTGCCGGCGTCGCCGCCCAGCAGCAGCACGTTGACCCGGTCGCGCCCGGTCCACGGGTCGGACGCGTCGTGCGGCGGCTCGCCCTCGGGCTCGGTTCCGAAGACGGAGTTGAGGGTGTCGTAGGCGGTGTAGGCCGTGCGCACCACCGCGGCCGCCGGTACGGCCACCGCCAGGCACAGCACGGCCACCGCCACGGCGCTCGCGGTGCGCAGCAGCAGGCGCGATCCCGGAGGCCGCAGGATCGTCCAGGCGTGCACGATCACGGTCATCCACAGCACGGCGATCGCGAACGCTGCGACCGAGGCGGTCAGCAGCCAGCGCCCCTGCACGGCCAGTTGCGCGCCGCGCATGACGTCGCCGTTGACGAGGAAGGCGCCCACCGCTGCGGCGGCCACGAGCACGAGGTAGCAGCACAGGATCGCCCATCCGGCGGCGCGCCGGCGCATGCGCAGGTGGGCGATACCGGGCACGGGCAATGAGGCGGCCGTCCACAGCAGCGCTCGCGCGGTGGTCGCAGGGCGGGAGGCGGCCTCGGGCGCACCGGGCTCCTCCGGCTCCTCGCGATCGCGTGCTTGTGCCATGGACTCCCCTTCTAGCCGACCGTCCCCACATGCGCGTCGTCCGACGACAGCGGTCGTCGGACGGCGGGGCGTCGTTTCCTTCTCCTACCGCACACGGCGTCGGATATGCCGCAGAACAGTGTCTCGCTTCGCCGGAGCTGTTCGCACACGCACGGCCATCCGCACCATGATCGTTGTCTGCCCGGGATGTCGGTATACCCACCTGGTTGTCCGTATCTCCGGCGATGGAGGGGCAAAGTCGTCCTTGTTTCTTTCGTGATCAGTAGTTAACCGTCGCAACAACTGCCATGATCTGGCCGCAGGAGGGGGCGGCGCCCGGGGGGAATGGGTGCCGTCATGTAAGGGAAAGGCATGCAATCGTGCTCGATGCGGTCGATGCCGCGCTCATCAGAGCGCTGCAGGGGGACGGAAGAGCGACATACCAGGCACTCGCCGACGGCGTAGGGCTGTCCCGGACAGCGGTCCGGGCGCGCGTCAAGCAGCTCGTCGGCGCGGGTGCCATCCGGATCGTGGGAGTGCTGCACGCCGGAGTACTGGGAATGGAGGTGTTCGCCCACATATCCTTCCGCGTCACCGGGCCCCTGGGTCCGGTGCTGGAGGAGCTGGCCGAGCGCGAAGCCGTGGTTTTCGCAGCGCAGACCGCCGGGCGCTTCCCGGTCGTGGCCCACGTCCGGGTGCGCGACGACGAGGCGCTGGCCAAGGAGCTGGGCGTGCTGCGCTCGCTGACCGGCGTCACCGGGGCCGAGGCCTTCCGCGGTGGAGCGATCGCCAAGGACGCCTACAGCAGTGTGCGCGAACTGCGCGACGTTGCGATCGACCCGCTGGACTGGCGGCTGGTCCGCCATCTCCAGCGGGACGGGCGCGCGTCCTACGCCGAGCTCGCCCGCCAGGTCGGCCTCTCCCAGGCCGCCGCGCGCTCGCGCGTGGTGCGCCTGATCGAGGCCGGCGTCGTCCACGTCACCGCGATCGCCGAACCGGCCGCGGTGGGCGCCAGCGAGAAGGTCGGATTCGGCCTGCGCTGCCGCGGCGACTCGGGCGCGGTCGCCTCGCGGCTCGGTAGCCTGGCGGGGGTCACGTTCCTCGCCACCGGCTTCGGGCGCTACGACGCCATCGGCGCGGCCAGCGCCGCCGACCGCCCGTCGCTGGTGGAGGCGCTGGAGTCCGTGCGTTCCTGCTCCGACGTCACCTACGTCGAGACCTGGGAGCACCTGGCGGTGGCCAAGGAGCGCTACGGCGGCGACTCCGCGCCCGCCGACTGAGCGGCCGCGCCGGGACCGCATCGGCCCCGCCGCGAGCGGCTTCGCGGCGGGGCCGATGCGGTGCGGTGCCGTGACCGGCGGCACGGGCGGCGATCGAGGGGAAACGGGGGGGGCGATGAGCGACGAGGCGGCGCCGGGAGGGGTGCTGCGGCTGCGCGGACGCGAATTCGGCCCCGGGGCCCACGCGGTGATGGCGGTGGTCAACCGCACCCCCGACTCCTTCTACGACCGCGGCGCGACGTTCCGATTCGACGCGGCGCTGGCCGCCGCCGACGCGGCCGTCGCCCACGGCGCCGACATCGTCGACGTGGGCGGTGTCAAGGCGGGCCACGGCGCCCACGTCACCGCCGCCGAGGAGATCGGGCGCACCGCGCCGTTCGTCGCCGCGCTGCGCGCCCGCCACTCCGGGGTGATCGTCTCCGTCGACACGTGGCGCTCGGAGGTGGGCCGCGCCTGCGCCGAGGCCGGCGCCGACCTGATCAACGACACCTGGGCGGGCGCCGACCCCGCCCTGGCCGCGGTGGCCGCCGAGGCCGGCGCCGGGCTGGTGTGCAGCCACACCGGCGGACTGGCGCCGCGCACCGACCCCCACCGGGTGCACTACGCCGACGTGCTCGCCGACGTGGCCGCCACCGTCGGCGGCCTGGCGCACCGCGCGGTGGAGCTGGGGGTGCGCCCCGACCGGGTACTGGTCGACCCCACCCACGATTTCGGCAAGAACACCTACCATTCGCTGGAGCTCACCCGCCGCCTAGACGGCTTGGTCGAAACCGGGTGGCCGGTCCTGGTGGCGGTGTCCAACAAGGACTTCATCGGCGAGACGCTGGCCGCCCCCGTCGACGGGCGCGGCCCGGGCACGCTGGCGGCGCTGGCGGTCTCGGCCTGGCAGGGGGCGCGGGTGTTCCGGGTCCACGACGTGGGCGCCGCGCGGGCCGCGCTGGACGCGGTCGCCGCACTCGGCACAGGCCGCAGCGGAGGTCGCAGCATGTAACCGACGGTAGCGCCTTTTTGTTTTTTCCCTTCCCCACGTCTTGCGTGCCAGTTAAGTTACCCGTGAGTATAAGAGCAGTCGGGCCGCAGGGGGAGAAGCTCCGGCTCTCCCGCCGCGCCGCCCGCGGTCGGGACGCCGGGTGCGCCCCGCCGGGGCCGAGGAGGCGCACGCGGCCCGCACGGCGCGCTTGCAATTGGAGGCTGACGTGGCGCTTGCGGAAACCATGACGGCGATGGGTACGGCCGCGCTGACACGGTGCGGAGCCAGACCCCTGGGCTCGCACCTGTTCGCGGTCTGGCCCGGGGCGTCCTTCGCCGCCACCGCGCTGCCGGTGCGCTGCGCACCCGGTGACAACCTCGCCCTGCACGTGGCCGTGGCCCAGGCTCCGCCCGAGACCGCCCTGGTCGTCGACGTCGCCGGCGAACCCGAGTACGGCTACGTCGACGAGATCCTGACGGTGGCCGCCCGCATGCGCGGCCTCAGCGGGATCATCATCGACGGCTGCGTCAGCGACGTCGCCGCCATCGCCCGTTCCGGACTCCCCGTGGTCAGCGCCGGCGTCTCGGTGCGCGCACCCGGGCACGACGCCGGCGGCGAGGTCGGCCGCGACGTGCCCTTCGGCGACGAGCGCACGACTGCGCCCGTGCGCCGCGGCGACTGGATCGTCGCCGACGACGACGGTGCGGTGTGCCTGCCGCGCGGCCGGGCCACCGCCATCGTCGCCGACACCGTCGAAGCCGTCGCCGCCGAAGAGCGCATCGTCGACGCGGTGATCGCGGGCGGCAGCACCCTGGAGCTGCTCAACCTCGACCCCTCACGGGTCGCCGGATGGGACGGTGCGGGTGCCGCCGCCGGCCACTCCGCCGAACGCGCGGGCTGAGCGCGGCGCAGGAGCGACCCCGCGCACCGGCCGCTGCCGCCCGCGCGGCCCCCTACCCCAGGCTCTGCGCGTGCCGCCGCACATGGGTGCGGAAGTCGCGCGGCGGGCTTTGGGTGATCCGCTCGACGGTGTCGGTGGTGCGGTCCTCGGCTCCCTCGGCGATGGCCGCGTCCAGGTCGGCGAGCACGGCCGCGAACTCCTCCGGTATCTCGCGGGCCAGCCGGTCGCGCATCCCCTCGCGGGTCAGCCGCCGGTGGACCACGGCGCGTCCGGTCTCCTCGGCGATGACCGCGGCGGCGTCGGCGTAGCTCAGCGCCTCGGGGCCGGTGAGGACCAGATCGGTGTCGGGCGAGCGGTCCGCGGTCAGCGCGCGGGCGGCCACGGCCGCGATGTCGTCGGCGTCGACGAAGCCCACCCGGCCCCCGTCCGTGGCGGTCAGCACCTCTCCGGTCTCGCGGATGCTGCGCGCGTGCGCGTGGTCGCCGGTGAAGTTGTCCATGAACCACGACGGCCGCAGTACCGCCCACTCGCCGAACACCTCCGGCAGCTGCGCGTGGACGCGCCCGGCGGCCATGCCTCCGGCGGGGATCGCCGAGGAGCTGAGTAGCACCGCGCGGCGCACCCCGGCTGCGCGGGCGCGCTCCAGGAAGGGCAGTACGGTCCCGGCGGGCTCCGCGGACCCGAGGGGCGGGATCAGGTAGAGCCCGTCCGCGCCCCGCAGCGCCCGGTCGTGCGTGCCCGGGTCGTACCAGTCGAAGCGCACGGCCTCGGCGCCGGCGACGGGCGCGGCGCCGCGGCTCGCGGCCGTGACCCGGACGCCCTGCGCGGTGAGCCGGGCGGCCACGCGGGTGCCGGTGGTGCCGGTGGCGCCGACGACGAGGACGGCCGCGGCGCCGGTCACTCCCGGCTCCGGGCGAAGTCGGCCGCCGCGCCGTGTCCGGTCGGGACAAGAGGGTTCCAGTAGTCGCGGAAGCGGGTGATGCGGCCCTCCTCGACGGTCACCACGGTGATGTAGTCCATTTCGAACGGGTCGCCGGTCTGCACCAGCCGCCCCGTCGCGCGCATCTCCACCACGGCGGTCGCCGGGTCGTCGGTCCCGTGGATGTGCAGGTCGGGGATGTCGTGCAGGTCGATGTGGTCGGGGTAGGCGCGCATGTAGCCGGCGACGGCCGCCTTGCCCTCCAGCCGTTTGGGCCACCCTTCGGGGGCGAAGGGGAATTCGGCGACGCCGTCGTCGTACCACAGCCCGACCCAGGCGGGGATGTCCTTGTCCAGCAGCAGCCGCAGGCTGTGGCGGATCAGCTCCGCCGGTCGCATCGGTGGGGTCACAGGGGGTCCCTTCCGGTAGAATTCGGACTGTCGGTCCGCTTCTAGGAATATACGGACCGAGGGTTCGCTTATGCAACCGGAGGAGACCCGTGCCCGAGCGCAAGCCCCGCGCCGACGCCGAACGCAACCGCGAGGCGGTCCTCGCGGCGGCCGACGACCTCTTCGCCCGCTGCGGCGACCCGGAGGAGGTGACCATGGCCGAGATCGCCTCCGCCGCCGGAGTCGGCAAAGGCACGCTCTTCCGCGGCTTCGGCGATCGCACCGGCCTGATCCGCGCGCTCTACGGATCCCGGTCCGAACCGCTCCTGCGGGCCGTCGCCGAAGGCCCCGCCCCCCTCGGCCCCGAAACGCCGCCGGCCCGACGCGTGCCCGCGGTCCTCGACGCGCTGCTGTGCCTCAAGCTCGACAACCGCCACCTGTCCGTGGCGCTGGAAGCGGACGGGGCCGACAGCCCCTACAGCGCCGCGCACTACGACCGGGCGCACGGCATGGTCCGCGCCATGCTGGAGGCCGTCCCCGGATTCGGCGACGGCGACTTCGCCGCCCACGCGCTGCTCGCGGCGGTACGCGCCGACCTGGTCGACCACCTGGCCGGCCGGCAGGGGCTGGGCCGGGAGCGGCTGCGTGCGGACCTGGCCGCCTTCACCGCCCGCGTCCTGGGGTGATGCCGCCGTCGACCCCGTCCCCACAGCAGCGGGAAACGCGTGCCGTGCCGGTAGGCACGAGACCGACGACGGCGACGGCACAGTGAACGTTCCGGAGCGTCAGGGCCGCTGCACCACGCCCGGCGAGCCGTCGGCGACCACGAAGCTCGCCCGCGTCGACACCGGTGCGCCCGGCCGGGACACATAGGGCACCACCCGGAAGTCGGTGCGCCATTCCTCGGGCGTGACCGTGCAGCGCACGTAGCCGCGCTGCTCGTTGACGAACGCGAAGTGCGGATTGGCCTCCTTCAGCCGCCGCCCCTGCTCGCTCAGGTCCGCGCCGTCGCCGTTGGTCGAGATCGAGGTGCCCACGAACTCCGTGCCCACGGTCGGTGCGTCCGCGTCGCGGTAGTCGGCCTTCAAATCGACCGCGTAGTTCTCGTGCCGGTCGCCGGTGACCACCACCAGGTTGCGCACGCCCCGCTGCACCGCGGCGTCCAGCACCCGTTCGCGGTCGGCGGCGTAGCCGTCCCAGGGGTCCATCCACACGTCGGTGCCCTCGCCCGGCGTGCTGTCGGTGCGGGTCATCGGCGACTGGTTGCCCAGGACCTGCCAGCGCGCCTGCGACGAGGCCAATCCGTCGGTCAGCCATTCGCGCTGCCGCTCGCCCAGGATGGAGCGGTCCGGGTCGAACCGGGCGTCGCAGTCGGCCTCCAACCGCCCGCTGCAGGCTTGGTCGTCGCGGAACTGGCGGGTGTCGAGCATGGTGACCTCGGCGAGGCGGCCGTAGGCGATCCGGCGGTGCAGGCCCATGTCGGGCCCGACCGGCATCGAGGAGCGGCGCAGCGGCATGTTCTCGTAGTAGGCCTGGAAGGCGTCGGCGCGCCGCTGCAGGAACTCCTCGGGCGGGTCGTCGTCCTGGGAGGTCGCGTCGGCCCAGTTGTTGTCGACTTCGTGGTCGTCGGGAACCACCAGCCACGGAAAGCGCGCGTGGGCGTTCTGCAAGTGGATGTCGGACTTGTACAGCGCGTAGCGCACCCGGTAATGCTCCAGCCGGGTGGTCTCCACCCGAAGGTGCTCGGGGACGCCGCCGCGCAGCCCGTCCTGCACGGGGTACTCGTAGATGTAGTCGCCCAGGTGCAGCACCAGGTCGAGGTCCTCCCGGGCGAGATGCTCGTAGGCGGTGTAGTGGCCCTGGTCCCACTTCTGGCAGGAGGCGAAGGCGAAGGACAGCGACGGCGCCATCGACGCCGCCGGGGGCGCGGTGCGGGTGGTGCCGACCGGGCTGATGTCGCCCATCGCGCGGAAGCGGTAGTGGTACTCCCGTCCCGCCGGCAGGCCGGTCACCTCCGGATGCACGGAGTGCCCCAGCTCGGGATCGGCGATCGCGCTGCCGCGGTGGACCACCCGGCGGAAGCGCGCGTCCAGCGCCACCTGGTACTCCACGGTGACGGGGCGCGCCGGCATGCCGCCCGTGCCGTCGGCGGCCAGCGGGTCGGGTGCCAGGCGGGTCCACAGCACGAAACCGTCCTCGGTCGGATCCCCGGAGGCGACGCCGAGAGTGAAGGGGTAGTCGCGCTTCTTGTCGGCCGGCTGGGCGGCGGCGGTGGCCGAGACCAGGCCGGTCCCCAGCGCGACGGCGGTGGCCGAGGCGGAACCGATGCCGAGGAATCGGCGCCGGCCGACGCGGGCGGCCGTGCGGGATCGGGCGGAGGCGGCGGCGGTACGTCCGGGGGTGAGGGACAATGAGGACCTCCTGCAGGGTCGTGCCGCGGACGGGCGATGCGTCCGCAAGCGATCGTCCGGTCCCGTCATGGCCGCAGGACGAGGCTATAGTCACCCAGCGGTGAAGTCTCGGTGACACACCGTCGCCGGAGTGCTGCGGGGCAGGCGTGTGCGAGCCCCCGGGGTCGGCCGGGGCGGGCGCCGGGAGGAGGGCGCGGGCGGAGGGCGCCCGAACGCGGAGGAGGCCTCCGGCGCGGATACGCCGAAGGCCCGGCGGAGCAGGGGCGGGGCGCGGGGAGGCCGGAGCCCGCCGGCGCCGCGGTCAGCCGCTTGCGGGCGGGCGGGGCCGCCTACGGCGCCGCCGCGCCCGCTGCGCGGCGGCGGATCCCGCGCACCCGCGCGATCCGCCGGGCGCGGGCCTTGTCAAAGGAGCTCGGTGCGGTACCGGGCGGCCAGCTCGGCGGCCCGCGGCCGGCCCGCCCCCTGCGGCGCCTCGGCCGCCTCCCCAGGCGCCGCTCCGTCGATCGGGGATCCGACCTGCAGGAAGAACTCGTCCTGGCCCGCCGGCGTGCACATGCACAGCATCCGCGCCGGCTCCGGGGCGGCGTTGCGGAAGAAGTGCGGCGCGTTGGCCGGGATGTTCACCGTCTCGCCGGCGCCGACGGACACGTCCTCGCCGCGGAAGGTGAACCGGATCCGCCCGTACACGACCGTGAACATCTCCTCGAAGTCGTGCCGGTGCGGGGGAGGGCCGCCGCCCGGCGGTATCCGCATGTCGATCAGGCAGTACCGGCCCCCGGTCCGCGCGCCCGGCACCAGGATCGTGTAGCGGCCGCCGGCCAGCGCGACGCGCTGGAGGCCGTCCGATTCCGGGTGTGCGACCGTGAGCCGGCGCTGGGGATCGTCCGGCGGGATCGGCGGCGGGTCCGGGGACTGCGAGGGCGTGGGGCCGGTCATGGCCACTCCTTCCGAAAGGCGCGCTGGCAACGGCCCCGCCTCGGCTACACTGAAGCGGAATTTTTCGTCCGTTTCAATGGAAACTAGTCTCGGCGGGTCACCCCCGTCAAGACGCCCCAGAGCCGCCCCGCCTCCGCTGAGGAGCGCCATGCCCGCCCCACGCCGTCCCCGCCGCGACGCCGAGGCCAACCGCCGCCGACTGCTCGACGCGGCCGCCTCGGCGATGCTGCGGGAAGGCCGCAACGTGCCGCTGGCCACCGTCGCCGCCGACGCCGGCGTCGGCGTCGGGACCCTCTACCGCAGCTACCCCGACCGCGAAGCCCTGCTCCACGCGCTGGAGTACCGCGCCTACGGACTGCTCAACGGCCTCCTGGACGACATCGAGGACCGCGGAAGCAGGGGCCCGGACGCGATCGAGGCGTTCCTGGCCGGTACCTGCGCCGTCAGCGACCGGCTGTTCCTGCCTCTGCACGGCGCGCCCCCGCTGGTCACCGCCGAGGCCCAGGAGGCGCGCCGATCGATCGACCGGCGGCTGGAGGCCTTCATCGAGGCCGGACGCAGCGACGGCACCGTCCGCGCGCCCGTCAACGCCACCGACGTCATCACCTTCAGCGCGCTCATCACCCAGCCGCTGGAACACGGCCCGGACTGGGACCGCATGGCACGCCGCCAGATCGCCGTATTCATCAACGGACTCGCGGCCGAAGGCCCGTCCGAGCTGCCCGGCCCGGCCGTGCGCGCCGACGACATCGAGGAGGCCTTCCGCGGCCGCGCCTGACCGCGGCGCCGCCCGGCCTCCGCGCCGCCGGATCCGGAGAGGCGGCGCCGCGGAGCGCTCGCGCCCGGCACACTGGTACCAGGCGATCCCGGGCAAGCGCGGGTAACAGGTTCGGAACCGGTGACCACGATGAGCGACGAAGCGGATGCGTGCGGCGACGCCGCCGCAGGCGGATCCAGCGGGGCGGGCGGATCCGTCTCGGCGCGCGGCCGGGCCACCCGGGCGCGGTTACTGGCCGCGGCCCGCACCGCGATCCTGGAGGGCGACGGCACCGTGGAGGTGGCCGCCGTCGCGCGCCGGGCCGGGGTCTCGGCAGGGCTGCTCTACCGCTATTTCACCGGCAAGGACGGCCTCGTGGCCGCCGTCGTCGACGACTTCTACGACGGCTACGACCGCGAAGTCTTCGCCACCCGCCTCGACGGCGCGCTGAGCTGGCCCGAGCGCGAGCACGCGCGCCTGCGCCGCGAGATCGACTTCCTGTGCGACGCCCCGCTGGGACGCATGGTCATCGGCCGGCGGCTGTGCGAGCGCGCCGCCGCCCAGACCGACGCCCAGCGTCTGGCGGGTCAGATCGACCTCGCCGCGCGCAGCATCGCCAAGGCCCAGCGCGAGGGCGAGCTGGACGGCTCCTTCTCACCGCGGTTCGCCGCGGCCGCCACCCTGGGCGCCTTCCGCGAACTCATGGCCGAGGCGCTCAGCGGCGACGCCGACCCGCCGCGTGCCGAACTGCTGGAGGCCATGTGGCGCGTGGGCTCCAGCCTGCTGCTTCACTCGCCCGCCAGCGAAAGCAGCTCGTCGAGATAGCAGGCGGCCTCGTGCAGGGACCGGTCCGCATCGCCTGCCCGGACGGCCTCGGCGAGGCCCTTGTGGTCGATGCCGCGGTGGTCGATCTCGCCGTCGTCGCCGGGGATGCCGTAGGCCGTGTGGGCGATGCTGTCGTAGACGGCCTGGGAGATGTCGTCGTAGAGGTCGATCAGCAGCGCGTTGTGCGTGGCGTTGACGATCGTGCGGTGGAAGGAGAAGTCGGCCTCGACGAAGTCGGCCATGTCGCCGTCCCGCCAGGCCGAATCGCGCAGCGCGATGGCGTGGTCGATGTCGGCCAGGTCGGCGTCGGTGTGGCGCAGCGCGGCCAGGCGGGCCGCCTCCATCTCCAGGGCCCGCCGCACCTCCAGGTTCTCCCGCAGCCGGGAACGCTCCAGCCGGCGGCGCAGTGCCCCGCCGAGTTCGCTGGAGGCGCGCACGAACGTTCCGGCGCCCTGGCGGATCTCCAGCAGTCCCGCATGCGCCAGTGCGCGGACCGCCTCCCTGACGGTGTTGCGCCCCACCTCCAGTTGATCGGCGAGCTCCGATTCGGTGGGGATGCGGTCGCCGATGCCCCACTCGCCGGAGTCGATCTGGGCGCGCAATTGACTGATGACCTGGTCGACAAGGCCAGTACGGCGCGTCGAAGCGAGAGGCACGCGTTACCTCCTACAGGTGGCGGCCATGCTCGGAATGGCCGTTCGGGTGTGCGGGCGGTTCAGGGCGGAGCTTAGATCACATCGGGCTTCACGGCGGTGCCGACGCCGAATGCGTTACGGTCATGATGTAGATCCTGTGATCCCATCTCTTCTATGCGGAGGCCAGCGTGCCGGGCGCCTCGACCAATCCTCCCGCGCCGTCCGCGGGCGGCACCGGACCCGCCACCGGACGGCGTCCCCGCCACGTCGTGTGGCTGCTGGTCCTGGGTGTGGCGCTGGCCGCGCTGAATCTGCGCACGGGTATCACCAGCGTCGGGCCGCTGCTGACCGAGGTCAGCGACGGACTGCAGATGTCGGCGGTGCTGGCCGGAGTGCTGACCACGCTGCCGGTGCTGTGCTTCGCGCTGTTCGGGTCGCTGACCCCCGCGCTCATCCGCGCACTGGGCGAGCACCGCCTGCTGGCGGCGGCGCTGCTGGCGCTGACGCTCGGGTTGAGTACGCGGCCGCTGGTCGACCATCCGCTGCCCTTCCTCGCGCTGAGCGCCGTGGCGCTGTCGGGCGGCGCGGTGGGCAACGTGCTCCTGCCCACCCTGGTCAAGCAGCACTTCCCGGACCGGGTGGGCGCTATGACCACGGTCTATACCACCTTCCTGGCGCTGGGCACGACCATGGCGGCCGCCGCCACGGTACCCGTCGAGCAGGCCGGCGGAAGCTGGCGGCTGGCACTGGGCTTCTACGGCGCCTTCGGGCTGATCGCACTGATCCCCTGGCTGGCGCTGCTGCGCCACGAGCCCCCGCGCGGCTCGGGATCGGCGCCGGTCGCGCTGGGCCGGGTCCTGCGCACGGCTATGGGGTGGCAGAGTGTGCTGTTCTTCGGCACCCAGTCGGCGGTCGCCTACATCATGTTCGGCTGGTATGCCGAGATGCTGCGCGACCAGGGCATGGGCGCCGCCGAGGCCGGACTGATGCTGTCGTACCTGACCGCGCTGGCGGTGCCCACGTCGCTGGTGCTGCCGAGCCTGATGGCCCGCGTGCGCGACCACCGCGGTTTCGTGGCCGCCTTCTTCGCCTGCTACGCCGCAGGCGTGACGGGCCTGTGGCTCTGGCCGCTGCAGGGAACCTGGGTGTGGACCACGCTGATCGGGATCGGCATGGCGGCCTTCACGCTGGCCCTGACCTTCTTCGCGGTGCGCACCCGCACCTCCGGCGCAACGGCGGCGATGTCGGCCTCCACACAGAGCATCGGCTACCTGATGGCCGGAGCCGGCCCCTTCCTGTTCGGCATGCTGCACGAGGTCTCCGGCGGTTGGCACGCGCCGCTGGCCCTGGTGGGCGTCATGATCACCGCCAACTTCGTCTCCGGCCTCTTCCTGGGCCGCCCCCGCTACCTGGAGGACTCCCTGGACTCGCGCTGACGGAACCGCGGGCCTCGCCGGATGCGAGCCCGACGGAAACCGTCAGCCCACCCCCGGGTCTTCCAGGTCGCGCAGCGCATCCACGATCGTGGTGTAGACGGGGCCGGGTTCGCTCGGCGCTTCCCAGGACTCCTCGTCCCATTCCTGCGCGGAGGCGTCGGCGTCGGCGGCCGGGGAGAACAGCCACCACAGGTTTCCCCAGGGGTCCTGGAAGCGGGCGATGTCGGATCCGCCGTAGAACGGCAGCACCTCGGTGACGACCCGGGCGCCCCGGGCCGTCGCGCGGCGCAGGGTCGCGGCCGGGTCGGCCACCCACACCTGGGTGAGGGCGGGGATGAACGGCCACCCCCGCTTGCGGTCGACCATCATGAGGAGCGAGTCGCCGATCGCCACCTCGGCGTGGATCAGGGTGCCGTCGTCGGCGAACATGTCGGGGGTGCGGGCCTCGGCCCGTTCGGTCGCTCCGAAGACGTCGGCGAGGAACGCGATGAAGCCGTCCACGCCGTCCACGACGACGAACGGGTTGACGGTGCGTTCTCCTGCGGGCTGCGGCCCGGCCTGCGTGGTGTCCATGCCGTCAGCCTAGGAAGCGACGCGGCCGGATCCTGTCCGCATTCCGCCGGGGCAGGCCCGGCACCGCCTAGCCGTCCGCGCCCGGCAGCCAGCCGACGTGGCCGATCAGGGCGGCCGAGCCGACGAAGGCGACGATGTCGATGACCGAGTGCGCGACCACCAGGGGCATCACGCGGCCGTAGCGGCGGTAGAACCAGCAGAACACCAGGCCCATGATCAGGTTTCCGACGAACATGCCCACTCCCTGGTACAGGTGGTAGACCGCGCGCAGCAGCGAACCGGCCGCGATCGCGCGCAGCGGCGACCACCCCAGCTGCTCCAGGCGCAGCAGCAGGTAGCCGACCACGACGACCTCCTCCAGCACCCCGTTCTTGACGGCCTGCAGGAGCAGCACCGGAACCGACCACCAGTGCTCGTTGAGGGCGCTGGGCGCCACGGTCACCGACAGGCCCAGCTGATGGGAGACCAGGTAGACCGCGAGTCCGCCGCCGCCGATCACCGCCGCCAGCACGGCGCCGCCGAGCAGATCGCGGCCGGGGCGGGCGAGGTCGAAGCCGATGGTGCGCGCCGACTCCCGGCTGCGGTGCAGCAGGTAGACCACCAGGGCCACCGGCGCCATCGCGAACACCAGCGACGCGATCTGGCGCGCGAGGTCCAGCCAGGGGCGCTCGGCGGCCGCCTGCGAACCGACCAGGCCGGCGGTCTGCTCCGACAGCGACTCGGGCGCCGTCAGCGAGCCGACGAAGGAGATCACCGCCGCCACCGCGGATGCGGCCAGCGACAGGGACAGGACGAGCAGGACCTCTCCGGCCAGTCCCCGGTGCGTCAGCGGCGCCGCCGCGGGAAGCCGGTCGGCGCTCTCGGGCCGCGGGGCCCTGCCGGCGCGCAGGGGCGTCTCGGGGAAGCCGTCTGCGGAGGGCCGTTCGCGCGCGTCGGAGGAGGCGGGGTCGGGCATGGTCCCGATGATCGCACGGCGGGTGCGCCCGGCCGCACTCCGGCGGCGGCGCATCCCCGGGCCGCACATACGGCGGCGGCCGGCCCGGCGCGTTCGTGAAGCGCCGGGCCGGCCGCGGACGAATCCGCCGGCCCCGCGGGTGACACGGAGCCGCGGGGCCGGCGGTAGGACGGCGGCCCGCCGCGCCCCAGCCACGAAAGCGGGGCGGGCCGTCCGTCGGGGGACGAGGACCAGTATCAGTGAGCCGCTGAGAACTGGTCCTCTTCAGTGGAGCCGGTGAGAGCGGTGGTCGAGGCCTCGGGCGAGATCGCCGTGCTGACGAGGTCGAAGTAGCCGGTGCCGACCTCCCGCTGGTGGCGGGTGGCGGTGTAACCGCGCTCCTCGGCGGCGAACTCCGCCTCCTGCAGCTTGACGTAGGCGCTCATGCCGCTCTCGGCGTAGCCCTTGGCCAGGTCGAACATCGAGTTGTTCAGGGCGTGGAACCCGGCCAGGGTGATGAACTGGAACTTGTAGCCCATGTGGGCCAGCTCGCGCTGGAACTTGGCGATGGTGGCCTCGTCCAGGTGGCGGCGCCAGTTGAACGACGGCGAGCAGTTGTAGGCCAGCATCTGGTTGGGGTACTGCGCCTTGATGCGCTCGGCGAACTCCCGCGCCACCTCCAGGTCGGGGGTGGAGGTCTCCATCCACAGCAGGTCGGCGTAGGGGGCGTAGGCCAGGCCGCGGGCGACGCAGGCCTCCAGGCCGTTGCGGACCCGGTAGAAGCCCTCGGCGGTGCGCTCGCCGGTGATGAACGGCGCGTCCTGCTCGTCGATGTCGCTGGTGATCAGCGTCGCGGCCTGGGCGTCGGTCCGCGCGATGACCAGCGAGGGGACGTCGGCGACGTCGGAGGCCAGGCGCGCTGCGTTGAGCGTGCGCACGTGCTGGCCGGTGGGGATGAGGACCTTGCCGCCCAGGTGGCCGCACTTCTTCTCGGAGGCGAGCTGGTCCTCCCAGTGCACGCCGGCCGCGCCCGCCTCGATCATGCCCTTCATCAGCTCGAAGGCGTTCAGGACGCCGCCGAAGCCGGCCTCGGCGTCGGCGACGATCGGCGCCATCCAGTGGGGGGCGTCCTCGTCGCCCTCGGACCAGGTGATCTCGTCGGCGCGCATGAGGGCGTTGTTGATGCGCCGGACGACCTGCGGCACCGAGTTGGCCGGGTAGAGGCTCTGGTCGGGGTAGGTCTGGCCGGCCTGGTTGGCGTCGGCGGCGACCTGCCATCCGGAGAGGTAGATGGCCTTCAGGCCCGCCCGGACCTGCTGGACGGCCTGGTTGCCGGTGAGTGCGCCCAGCGTGTGCACGTACTCTTCGCTCTGCAGCAGGTTCCACAGGCGCTCCGCGCCGAGCCGGGCCAGCGTCTGCTCCTCGGTGACCGATCCGCGGAGCCGGACCACGTCCTCAGCGGAGTAGGTGCGCTGGACGTCGGCCCAGCGCGGGTTGGTCTCCCACTCCTGCCGGAGTGCCGCTGCCGCTTCCTGCTGACGACCGCTGATGCTCATGGTCTGTCACCGCCTTACGTGTTTCCCCTGGAAGTCGTGCCGGCCGGGAGCGGGGCCTGACAGAGCCGGAGCCCTGCTGCGGTCGTGTTCCCCGCCGGTAACAACGATTCTTCTGCAAAGATCCAGGGTTTTTCGACCCCAATCGGGATGAAGATCTTAAGATCTTTCCCTACCATGAACCCATGGCGTACTTCGGGACTGAAGAAATACCGTCTTTGCCAAGTGACCTGGATCTCGTCACCTTTGGGCAGAGACTGCGGCACCTGCGCCGCACACGCGGCATGACCCTGTCCGACCTGGGCGAACGCGTCGGCCGTGCGCCTTCGCAGCTGTCGCTGCTGGAGAACGGCAAGCGCGAGCCCAAGCTGTCGCTGCTGACCTCGGTCTCCCAGGCGCTGGGCGTCTCGGTCGAGGAACTGCTCTCGCGCCAGCCCCCGAGCCGGCGCGCGCAACTGGAGATCGCGGTCGAGGAGGCCCAGCGCGATCCCGTCTACCAGTCGCTCAACCTGCCCCACCTCAAAGTCGGCAAGCGCGTGCCCAACGACGTCCTGGAGCACATCGTCGGCCTCTACGACGAGCTCAAGCGGCGCAGCGTCAAACCGACCGCCACCCCGGAGGAGGCCCGGCGGGCCAACGCCGACCTGCGCCGGCAGATGCGCGAGCGCGGCAACTACTTCGAGCACATCGAGAAGGCCGCCCAGGAGACCCTGAACGCGGTGGGCTACAGCAGCGGTGCGCTCTCCCAGGGCCAGATCCTGTCGATGGTGACCCACCACGGCTTCACGCTGCGCTACGTGCAGGACCTGCCGCGTTCGGTGCGGTCGGTCACCGACACCCGCAACCGGCGCCTCTACCTCAAGCGCGAGTCGCTGGGCATGCACAGCCCGCGTACGATCCTGCTCCAGACCCTGGGCCACTTCGTGCTCGGCCACGGGCAACCGCGCGACTTCGCCGACTTCCTGCGCCAGCGGGTGGAGGCCAACTACTTCGCCGCGGCGGTGCTCATCCCCGAGTCCAGCGCGGTGCCCTACCTGCAGGAGGCCAAGCAGGCACGCGACCTGTCGGTGGAGGACCTGCGCGACGTGTTCTCGGTCTCCTACGAGATGGCGGCGCACCGGTTCACCAACCTGGCCAACCGCCACCTCGGCCTCGTGTGCCACTTCATCCGCAACGACGAGACCGGCATCATCTACAAGGCCTACGAGAACGACGGGCTGACCTTCCCCACCGACGACACCGGTGCGATCGAGGGCCAGCGGATGTGCCGCTACTGGTCGGGCCGCCAGGTCTTCGCCTCGCCCGACCGGTTCTCGATCTACTATCAGTACACCGACAAGCCCAACGGCACCCACTTCTGCGTGGCCCACGTCGACCCCAGCCGCGAGAAGAACTTCGCCATAACGCTGGGCGTGCCCTACAAGGACTCGCGCTGGTTCCGCGGCCGCGAGACCACCAACCGCACGCAGTCCGACTGCCCTACCGGCGAGTGCTGCGTGCGCCCGCCGGCCGACCTGGCCGCGCGCTGGGAGGGCCAGGTCTGGCCGTCGGCGCGCGCCCACTCCCACGTGCTCTCGGCCCTGCCCTCGGGCACCTTCCCCGGCGTGGACGAGACCGACGTCTACACCTTCCTGGAGCGCCACGCCGAGGAGTAGCCGCCGGCCGTGCCGCTGTACGCCGCCGCGCCCCGGAACCCGCCGCACAGGGCGGGGTCCGGGGCCGCGTCGTGTCCGGGGCCGCTCCTGCGAGCGGCGCCCGGCGCGGGCGCGCTTCCCCGGATCCCATCCTAATGTTACCGTTGGTAACAGTAAGTCGGCCGCGCCCGCCGGCTCCGGACCGGCGATCCGCCTCCCTGCCGCCGCGGCCTCCCGGTCCAGACCCCTCCCAAGGACGAGTTAGGACGAGTGCAGATGAGCGACACCGCCGACACCCCCGCCACCGGATTCGGCTTCGAACTCGACGAGGACGTCCGCGACGTCCGCGACTGGGCGCACGGATTCGCCCGCGACGTCATCCGCCCGGCCGCGGCCGAATGGGACGAGCGCGAAGAGACCCCCTGGCCGGTCCTGCAAGAGGCCTCCAAGATCGGGCTGTACTCGCTGGACTTCTTCGCCAACCAGTGGCTGGAGCCCAGCGGCGTGGGCATCCCCGCCTCCTTCGAGGAGCTCTACTGGGGCGACCCCGGCATCGCGCTGTCCATCACCGGCACCGCGCTGGCCGCCGTCGCCGTCGCCGGCAACGGCACCCAGGAGCAGTTGTTCGAATGGGCGCCGCAGATGTTCGGCAGCACCGACGACATCAAGCTCGGCGCCTTCTGCTCCTCCGAACCCGACGCCGGTAGCGACGTCGGCGCCATCCGCACCCGCGCCGTCTACGACGAGGCCAAGGACGAGTGGGTGCTCAACGGGACCAAGACCTGGGCCACCAACGGCGGTATCGCCGACGTCCACGTGGTCGTCGCCTCCGTCGACCCCGAACTCGGCTCGCGCGGGCAGGCCAGCTTCGTCGTCCCGCCCCGCACGCCCGGGCTGTCCCAAGGCCAGAAGTTCTCCAAGCACGGCATCCGCGCCTCCCACACCGCCGAAGTCGTCCTCGACGACGTCCGCGTGCCCGGCCACTGCCTGCTCGGCGGCAAGGAACGCCTCGACGAGCGGCTGGCCCGGGCCCGAGAAGGACGCACGTCCAAGGGCCAGGCCGCGATGAAGACCTTCGAGGCCTCGCGCCCCAGCGTCGGCGCCATGGCGGTGGGCTGCGCCCGCGCCGCCTACGAGTACGCCCGCGACTACGCCGTCCAGCGGGAGCAGTTCGGCAAGCCCATCGCCGACAACCAGTCCGTCGCCTTCACCCTCGCCGACATGGCCACCCGCATCGACGCCGCCCGGCTGCTGGTGTGGCGGGCCGCCTGGATGGCGCGCAACGACAAGGACTTCGCCCAAGCCGAAGGGTCGATGAGCAAGCTCTACGCCAGCGAGACCGCCACCTGGGTCACCCAGAACGCCGTGCGCATCCTCGGCGGCAACGGCTACACCCGCGAATACCCGGTGGAGCGCTGGCACCGCGACGCCACCATCTTCACCATCTTCGAGGGCGCCAGCGAGATCCAGCGCCTGATCATCGGCCGCGCGGTCACGGGGCTGCCGGTGCGGTGACGCTTCGGCCGTTGCTCCTGTGCGAAGCGAGCACGCAGCACCCGGACTGCGGCGCCGCGCCCGAGACGCGCCGGTACGGGCGCGGCGCCGCTTCGCGTCGCGGGGCGGGCCGAGCGCGGTCGCCGGCCGGTCCCGCGCCGGGGCCGGGCTGCACAGCCGCGGCGAGGACGAGTCGAAGGCTGCGGGGCCTTCCTCGACCGGGACATCAATGCGGCGGTCAACGTCGCCACGGCCGCCGGGCCGGCGGCATCAGCCTGGGCGCCGCTGTGCGAATATGCGGAGCTCGCACAGTAGGGGAGGGAGCGCAGGTAAGACCGGACCCTGGTCGGGCGCAGCGCGATGAAGCAGGAACCCACCGAAGCGGTCGCCCGGCCGCTGTAGGAATCCCCGGGTTTGAGGAGAGCCCTTAGGCCGGGAAGTCAAATCGATCATCCCGATGCCGATCTCGCCGACGAGTGGAACTACTCCGAGCAGACGTGGGCGCAGCTGTACTACAAGGACGCCTATCCGGGGTTGCGCACGGTCAAGACGCGCTGGGACCCGCACAACGTGTTCCGGCACCGCCAGTCGATCGAGCCCCTGCCCGAAGACGGGACCTGATTCCGCAGCGGTCGAACGTGCGCCGGGCCGACCGCACCACCGCGGCCGGTCCGGCGGGAGGTCCATCCGCTACGAAGCGCATCCGCGGGGTGCGTACGCCCTGTCGACGGGGTGGGGCCGGTGCGCGGGGCGGTTTCACCGCGCCCCACCGGTCGCTCCCCGATGAGCGCCGCAGGTCGTGCCGGCGCTCGGCGGATGTCTACGCCGAGCGCTGCGCGGTGAACGAGGCGGGGCCGGGCTCAGCGGACCGGGGCCGGCCCTACGTGCCGCAGCTCAGCCCGAGCGCGCCGAGGTCGAGGCGCTCCGCTCGGCGGGCGAGCAGGTACTGGAGGGCCCCCGCGCGCTGCTGCTTGCGTACCGGCGTGAATCCCTGCCGCTCGTAGTAGCGCGCGAGATCGGGGGAGAAGCAGCCGAGCCTGACCCGGGTTCGGCCGTGCCGTGCCGCATGGTCGACCGCCCACGATGCGATGAGCGTTCCGGGCCGGTGCCGGCGGTAGGCAGGGTCGGTCACCATGGTGAACAGGTACAGGGACGGGTCGGCCGTCTCCTCCGGTGTCCAGTCCCCGGGCGGCGCTTGGGGCAGGACCGTGGTGCACCCGGCGACGCGCCCGCCGGCGTGGAGAACCCACATGGCGCCGCTCGCGGCCTGCCCGGCCAGATCCCCGGCGTCCTCCCGCCACGACGGCACGCCGCGTGCCTCCATCCAGTCGCAGCGCGCGTGGATCATCGCCGCGACGGCGTCGGGGTCGCCGCCGGTGGCGGGGCGCATGGTGAACACAGGGCCGTCCTCTCGGTGGCCGAGAGCCGCTGGGGCGCTCGGGTGCAGTGCCGGCGCGCTCGCGGAGTTCCGCTCCGCCCCGCCCGGCGCTACGGATCCTCGGCGGGGGCGGAGCGGCGGGGCAGGCGCATGGTCAGCAGCCGCGCCCGGGGGGCCAGTCGTTCGGCGAGGCCGAAGACCGCCTCGGTGCGGCTGCTGTCCTCGTCCAGCACGGAGAAGAAGTTGACACCGAGGTAATAGGTGATGGCCCCGTGGGCGACCTCGCGCGCGGGCAGCAGCCGGCCCAGCGGGGAGCCGCCGACGACGCGCTCCCAGTGCTCCTCGACGAACGCGATCCAGGGGTCGGCGCGGGTGCTGATCTCCGTGCGCAGTTGCGGCTTGGTGACCGCGGCGGCCGCCAGCTCGCAGAACTCCGCCGTGTAGCCGTGCCGCAGATCGGTGCGGTAGATCTCGATCGCCGCCTCGACCAGCTCCTCCAGTGTCGCGGCGCGTGCCGCCACCGGCTGGTGCATGGCCATGCGCTCGGCCGAAGAGCGGTCCAGCGCCGCGAGTAGGAGCGGGTCGACGCCACCGAAATGGTAGAAGACCAGTGCCGAGTTCACCCCGGCGGTCGCCGCGACGGTGCGCGCCGATGCGGCGGTGTAGCCGTCCTCCCGCAGCACCCGCCCGGCCGCGGTGATCAACCGCTCGCGGGTCTCTTCGCTGGACTGGCGTGTCCGTGCCGTTCCTCGTGCCACGGTCCTGCCCTCATCCCGAATCCGACGCCGGGCGGCCCTGTGCAACCCGGCCCTTTCATCGTACGGTTTAATCATCCGATTAAAACGACCGATGAAGAGAGTCGGCGGAGGAGAACGTATGACCGCAGACGCGGACCCCGGACGACCGCCCGATCAGGAGCCGCCCGAGCCCCCCGCGACCGGGCGGGCGCGCCTGCTGCTCGCGGGCACGCTCCTCGCCCTGTTCGGGGCGATGCTGGGCTACAAGGTGCTGCGCGCGGGCGGCCTGGAACAGAGCGCGCTGTTCTACGTCGGCCTGCCGGCGCTGATCGCTCTCGTCGTGGTGTCCAGCGCCCGCCCGCGCAGCGCCGCCGGCACCGCCGTCGCCGTCACGACGATCGGGCTGCTGCTGGCCGGCCCCCTGCTCGACGAAGGCGTGGTCTGCCTCGTCATGGCGGCCCCGCTGTTCTACCTGGTCGCCGTGCTGTTCGGGCTCATCGCCTCCCTGGCCGGCGCCCCCGACTACAGCGCCCCCCGATCGGCCTTCCTGCGCCTGGTGCCCTTCCCCCGACCCGAGCGGGCCGAGGGGACCGGCCTGCAGGCGGGCGACGAGCGGACCGTGCGGTTCACCGGCGGGCACCGCCCCACCCGCATGGTGCTGCGCGTCACCGAGGCCCGGACCGGGCCGGACGGGGGGCGGGCGGTGTTCACCGTCGCCGACGACACCACCCTCGCCCGGTGGCTGCGCCTGGACCGGGCCCAAGCCCAGTGGCACGCGACGCCTCAGGGCGGCACCCGCCTCGCATGGACGCTGCACTACGAACGCACCTTCGACCCCTCGTGGTACTGGGGCCCCCTGCAGTCCTACGGAATGGACCGCGCGGCCGGCTACCTCGCCGACACCTTCGCCTGCGCGGCCGCACCCGCCGACCCGGCGGAGCCCCTCTCCGGCAGCGCTGCCCGGTGCCACCGCTGACACCCGCCGCGGCGGCGGCCGACCCCGCCCTGATCCGCGCCGCGGCCCTGTTCGCCCCCGCCTTGGCCCTGGTGGCGGCGCTCGCGCTGCGGCGCCCCACCGCGGCCGACACCGCCGCGGCCGTCGTGGCCACCGCCTGGAGCGCCGCCACCGTCTTCGCTCTCAACATCGCCGCGCTGCGGCTGGGCTGGTGGACCTTCGACGCCCACGGGGCCGTCGTGCGCGGCGTCCCGGCGGACCTGTGGCTGGGCTGGTCGCTGCTGTGGGGCGCGCTTCCGGCGGTCCTGATCCGCACGCTGCCGGCCACGCTCGTGGTGGCGGTACTGGCGTGGCTGGACCTGATCCTGATGCCGCCGGCCGAGCCCGTCGTCCGGCTCGGCGGAGCCTGGCTGCTGGGGGAGGGCGCCGGGATCGCCGCCTGCCTCGTCCCGGCCGTCGCCCTGGCGCGCTGGACCCGGCTGGACCGGCACCGCCCGGTCCGCGCCGCGGCCTAGGCCGGGCTCGCCGCCGCGCTCATGTTCGCCCTTCCGCTGTACGTTCTCGGAGCGCTCCCGCCGTGGCCTCCGGTCTGGACCGCCGCGGGCGTCCAGCTGCTCGCGCCGGCGCTGCTGCCGGGCCTGGCCGCCGCCCGGGAGTTCGCGACCGCCGGCCGCGGCACCCCGCTGCCCTACGATCCGCCCCGCCGCCTGGTCACCGGCGGACCCTACGCCTATGTCCGCAACCCCATGCAGCTCTCCGCCGTGCTCGGCTACCTCGGATGCGCCGCGCTGTTCGCCGACCCGCGGCTGCTGCTGGGCGCGGTCGTGGCAGCCGCCTATTCGGCGGGGCTGGCCGCGTGGCATGAAGACGCGCAGCTCCGCCGGGCCCACGGCGAGCGGTGGCTCGTCTACCGCACCGCCGTGCGCGCGTGGCTGCCCCGCCTGCCCCCCTGGCCGGGTCGCACACCCGCCACCCTGTACATCGCCGGGAGCTGCTCCATGTGCTCGGGACTGGGCGGGTGGCTCGCCGCCCGCGCCCCGGTGGCGCTGCGCCTGCTGCCCGCCGAGACGCACCCCGGCCGGCCCCGCCGGCTCACCTACGCCAGCGCCGCGGGGGTGCGCGCGAGCGGCGTGGCCGCGCTCGCCCGCGCCATGGAGCACATCCACCTGGGCTGGGCGCTGTGCGGCTGGGCGATCGGCCTTCCGGGGGTGGCGGGCTTCGCGCAGCTCGCCGCCGACGCCTTCGGCGCCGGTCCCCGGCGCCTGCCCGGGCCCGCCCGCCCGGCCGTCGACCGCGAGTACCCGTAGCGGAGCGGCCCTCGCGGCCCTGATCCTGCGCAGCGGGCGGCCGGGCGCTACCGTCTGAGGCGTGGCTTCCCGACCCGTACCGCAGACCGCCCCCGCCGGCCGCGGCCGCAGCCCCGCGCGCCGCCGCGCCATCCTCGACGCCGCCGACCGCGTCATCCAGCGCGACGGCCCCGACGCCTCGATGTCGGCCATCGCCGCCGAGGCCGGCATCAGCAAGCCGATCCTCTACCGCCACTTCGGCGACAAGAGCGGCCTGTACCGCGCTCTCGCGCAGCGCCACGTCGACCCCCTGATGGAGCGAGTCCGCGGCGAACTGCACGCCGGATCCTCGCTGCGCGTGCGCACCCGCGCGACCGTGGGCGCCTACCTCGGCATGATCCGCGGCAATCTGAACCTGTACCGGTTCCTCATGGACCGGGCCACGTCCGAGGACCCGCGCACCCGCGGCGACTTGGGCATGATGGTGCGCCGCCTCGGCGAGGAGCTGGCCGGGGTGCTGCGTGACGACCTGCGCGTCGCCGACCCGGTGCGCGCCCAGATCACCGCCCACGCGGTGGTGGGCATGGTCCAGGCGGCGGGGGAGTGGTGGCTGGAGCACCCCGAGGTCGCCGCGGAGGCGGTCGTGGACGACCTGACCTCGGCCGTCGTCGGCGCGATCACCGGTCACCGCCCGGCACAGGAGCCCGGTGCGCAGAAAAGGGTTTGACCAGCGGGACGTGCCGGACTTCGGAATCGGCGTCCCGGCACCGCCGGCCGGCACGTCTGTCTGGATGTCCTGGCCGCCCACCTGGAGGGCGAGCCGCCGCGGATCGGCGGCCGCTTCCGGGAACCGAGGACGCCTACACCGCCAGGTTCGGGCCCGAGGCCGGCACCGTCGGCCCGTCCGAAGGCGTCGTTCCGGACTAGGGTGAGCCCGCTCGGCGCCGAGCTCCCGCCTGCCGCCCTACCCGTCTAGGGTGGTGTCCGTGAGCAACGGCAAAGCCCCCACCAGCCACGACGTCGCCCGGATGGCCGGAGTGTCGCAGTCGACCGTTTCACTGGTGTTCCGCGGGGCCGCCAGCGGCCGCGTCGGCGAGCGCACCCAGCACGCCGTGGTCGACGCCGCCCGCCGGCTCGGCTTCCGGCCCAACGCCGACGCCCGCCGGCTGCGCGTGGGCGGGCCGCCGATGGTGCTCATCGCCGTCCCCGACATCGTGAACCCGTTCTTCGCGCGGGTTTTCACCGGCGCGCGCGCCGCGGCCCGCGATGCCGGATTCCAGGTGGTGCTCTCCGTTCAGCGCGACCTCGACTCGGTCGCCGCCGACGTGGCGGGCCAGCGGATCGACGCCGTGCTCGCGTGCTCCCTGCAGGACGGCGGCCCGCCGCTGGAGGCCCCCGTCCCCGCGGTCGTGCTCGACGCCGAACCGCCGCAGGGGCAGGGGGCGGTCCGGTTCGACATCGCGCCGGCGCTGACGGAGCTCGTCGACCACCTGCACCGGCTCGGGCACCGCTCCATCGCCCACCTGCGCTCCGAGGTGCGTACCGCGACCTTCCGCGAGCGCAGCGAAGCCGTCGACGCCGCCTGCGCGCAACGCGGCATGGACCGCGTGCAGGCCGACTCCGCACTGGACCTCGACCGCGCACGCGCGGCGGCGGACGCGCTGCTGCCGCCGGCCGACTCCGGCGGCCGGCCCCCCTTCACCGCAGTGGTCTGCGACGACGACCTCCTGTCGGTCGGCGTCTACAAAGCCGCCCAGGCGCGCGGGCTGTGCGTTCCCCGCGACCTGTCGGTCACCGGGATCGACGACGTCGACCTCGCGACCGCCGTCACGCCGGAACTGACCACCGTCGACCTGCCCGGCGAAGAGCTCGGGGCGACGGGCATGCGCCGGCTCATCGCCCGCCTGGCGCCGGACGGCGGAGCGCCGGACGGCGCCGGCGCGTGCGTACGCCTGCCCGCGCGGTTGGTCGTCCGCGGCTCTACGGCTCCGCCGGCCGATCCGGAGCCGCGCCGCTGACCTCGGCGGCCTCCGCCGCGCCTCCGGCCGCCGCATCGCCCCTGACGCGCAGCGACAGCAGCGCCGCGGTCACCGTCACCGCACCCGTGACCGCGAAGACGCCCAGCGCCCCCGCCGCGTCGGCGGCCGCGCCGGCGGCCGCGGTGCCCAGGGCGCTGCCGCACATGAACACCGAGATCAGCCAGGAGAACGCCTCGGTCGTGGTGCCCTGCGGAGCAAGCCGGCCCAGCAGCAGGAACGTGCAGGCCAGGGCGGGCGCCAGGAACAGGCCCGACAGTGCCGCCAGCACCGTCATCAGCGCCGGACCGGGCATCAGCAGCAGCGGCAGGTAGCCCAGCGCCAACCCCGCCAGCAGCACGCGGAAGCGCCGCGCCGGCGGCAGGGGGATGCGCACGGTGCCGTAGGTCAGCCCGCCCACCAGTGCGCCGAAGCCGTTGGCGCTGAGCAGCAACCCGGAGACGTCGCGGTCGCCGGCCTGTTCGGAATAGGCCACGGCGCCCACCGCGAGCGCCCCCAAGGCCGCCCCGACGAACACGAAGCACACCAGAACGCGGCGCACCTGCGGTTCCATCAGCGGGCCCAGCCAGTTGGCCGTGCGCGGGACCGGCCGCCACCGGCGCACCGGCCGCAGAGCGGCGAAGACGGCGGCGCCGGCCAGGGTGATCAGCGCGGTGGCGACGACCGCGTGCATCGGCAGGAACAGCGCCGCCACCGCGCTCACCAGCAGGGGAGCGGCCACGAAGATGAGCTCCTGCAGCGCGGCGTCCAGCGAGTAGGCGGTCTCGCGCTCCTGCTCGCCGGTCACGAGCGTGGGCCACACCGACCGCAGGCACGACTCCAGCGGCGGGGTCAGCGCCCCGGCGACGGCCGTCAGCGGCAGCGTCGCCGCCAGCGGCGCTCCCGGAGCCAGCGCGAGCGCGAGGAAGGCGCCGGCCGAGACCGCGCCGCTGGTGACGAGGACGAGCGGCTGGCCGTAGAAGTCGACGATCCGGCCCAGCACGGGTCCGCCCACCGCGGTTCCCACGCCGTAGACCGCGATCAGTATGCCGACGGCGCCGAAGTCCACGCCCTCGTGCCGGAACAGCAGGGTGAGCGCGAGGACCGCCATGCCGTTGGGCAGCCGGCCCGCGATGTTGGTCGCCAGGGCCGCGAAGACATGCGGTTTGCGGAGCAGGGCGAGATACGGCTGCAGCACGTGCGGTCCTTCGTCGCCGGGTCGGGGAGGGGCGGAAGCGAGCGGGAAAGCGGGAAGTACTACGTAGTACTCCCGTGCGGGCAGATTCGCACACCCCTGCGCCGACCGGCAAGCGCAGCGGAGGGCGGGGACGGCCCGCCGCCGTCCGCGCCTTACTCAGGCGCTGCCCGCGCTGCCGATCCGCGAGGCGATCCAGGCCCCGGTGCGCTCCAGCACCTTCCTGCCCGTCGGATCGTCCTCGTCGATGCTCGTGATGTGGAAGACGTGCGGCATCGCCTCGTAGACGTCCACCTCCACGGCGCTGCCCGCGGCCCGGGCCGACTCGGCGAAACGGAGGGTGTCGTCGATCAGGGCCTCGGCCCCGCCGACCGCCATGAGCAGGGGCGGCAGGTCTTCCAGCGACCCGTGGAGGGGCGACTGCGGGGCCTCGTCCGCTCGCGCGTCGCCCAGGTACCGGCCGATGATCCGGGTGAGCATGGCCCGGTCGACGGGGTCGTCGGGTGTGTCGGCGTCGACGGAGGAGCTGGAGGCGGTCATGTCCGTCATCGCGGAGAACGTCACCGCGCCCGCGGGCAGGGGCGTATCCGAGTCCCGGAGCTTGAGCAGGGCCGACAGTACGAGCGCGGCGCCGGCCGACTCTCCGAGCAGGACGATGCGCTCGGCGGGCACGCCCTGCTCGAGCGCCGTGCGGTACACCGTCAGCACGTCCTCCAGCGGCGCCGGGTACGGATTCTCAGGCGCCAGCCGGTAGTGCACGGACAGCACCGGACACCGGACGGTCCGGCTGAAACGGTGGGCGACGAGGTTGATCACCTTCGGCATCCGGTGCTCGAACCCGCCTCCGTGGACGTAGATCACCGCCCCGTCCGCAACGGGTGCGGCCCCGCCCGCCGAAACCCGGACCGCGGGCAGATCGGCCGCCCCGGGCAGCGCCGGCCCGACCTCGGCGTCGCCGGGAAGCGTGGGAGGATCACCCAGCTTCGCTGCCTGCGACGTGTAGGCCGCGACGGCCGTCTCGGGGTCGGGTTCGGCGGTGATGTGGTTGACGTTCATACTCCAGGACTATCGGCGATGACCGGCTTCGGCAACGCGTTTGACGCCCTGCCCGCCTCCACGGCCGGACGCGCGCCGCCCGGGCGATCGATCCGGCACGCGGCGGTCGGTGCGAGCGTTTCGGATCGCGCACTGCAGGGCACGCCGCCGTCGTTCTCCATGTGGATCCGCTCGTGCCCGTTCCCGCCGCTCGACCGCCTTTCGTGACACGCCCGTTCGAGGGTTCCTTCGAAGGTGGCCGGACACGGGAGCCAGTGGAATCCTATCCCCGGCGACGACAGCATTGGAGTGTGGAATGGGACAGGGCGGATCCGTCCCGCGGGTCGGTGGCGACCAGGTGCGGTCCTTCCGGTTGGCGCGGCACAACCTGCACCGGCGCCGTTCACTCTCGGAACTGGTCGACGTGGCGGGCGCCTGCGCCGTGCAGAACAGCCCGCCGGGTTCCGCGGCTGTGGCTCTGCACGCCCGGGTGGCCGACCTGACCCTGCAGGCGTTCGACCAGGCGGTGGAGGACGACAAGACACTTCTGCAGACGTGGTGCATGCGCGGTTCGCCGTTCTTCTTCCCCGCTGCCGACACCGCGGTCTTCACCACCGGTCTGCTTCCCCGTACGGAGCAGGACACCGTCGCGTTCGTCTTCGGGGTGGAACCGGCCCTGAAGAAGCTGGACATGAGCCTGACCGAGGCGGTGCAGCGGACCGAGGAGAAGCTCCCGGGCGTGCTGACGGGCCGGGAGCTGGCGATCAACGAACTGGGCAAGGAGCTGGAGGAGGAGCTCGCGGAGGTGGACTACAACGGGCGGGCGTTGTGGATCCTGGACGCAGACCGGGACGCGCTGGAGTCGCCCGCGACGGTGCGCGGTGTGCGCCTGCTGCCCACCGGTGACCCCTACACCCAGCAGCGGGACCGCGAAACGATCCTGGCGGACACCTCCCTGCACCGCAGAACCTGGCGTTCGGTCGGTGCACCCGGCGCCGTCCTGCTCGACGGCCGGATCGTCGGTGCCTGGAACGTCCGCAAACAGGGCGCGCAGCTGAACGTGACCGTGAGCGCGTTCGAGTCCCTCGGGGCGAAGGATCGCGAGGCGATCGAACAGGAGGCCCGAGCCGTCGCACCACTCCGCAAGGCCTCCCGCGCGACGGTGAGCTTCGACTGACGGGCCGGTGCGGTCCGCGGGCACCTCCCTCTCGCACCGGCCCCGTCCCGCCGCTCGCGCCCCCGCTCAGCCGTGGTCGCCCACCGTGGCCGCAGGTACGGGGCCGCCGTCGCCGAGGCGCGACAGCATCGCGGGCAGCCCGCCCTCGTGGACCACGGTGAGGCGGCGGGTGGCGCGGGTGACGGCGACGTAGAGGTCGCGGCCCCCCGAGGGCGAGGCGGCGAGAATGCCGCCCGGGTCGACGATCACGACCGCGTCGAACTCCAGACCCTTGCTCTGGGTGGGAGTGAGCACGGCCACGGGGGAGTCCAGTGCGGTGGGATCGGCCTGCGCTGCGGCGTCGGGAAGGGCGGCGGCGACGGCGGCGATGCGCGCCGCGGGGGTGAGGACGCCCACCCGGCCCTCGCCGATCGCGGCCAGTTCGGCCGCGACCACTTCGGCCAGCCGTTCCGCCAGGCCGCCGGCGCCGTCGACCCGCACCGCCCGAGGTGCGTCGCCGCCCTCGCGAACCGATTCCGGAACCTGCTGCTCCGGCGCGATCTCGGCCAGCACGTCGGCCGCCACCGCCATGATCTCGGCCGGGGTCCGGTAGTTCACCAGCAGGCGCTCCTCGTGCAGCCGGTCGCCGACGTAGGGTTCCAGCACCTCCTGCCAGGAGCGTGCACCCGCCGCGCTGCCGGTCTGGGCGAGGTCGCCCACCACGGTCAGCGACTTCGCCGGAACCCGGCGCATCACCGTGCGCCAGGCCATCTCCGACAGTTCCTGCGCCTCGTCCACGATCACGTGGCCGTAGGCCCAGGTGCGGTCGGCAGCGGCGCGGTCGGCCGTGGTCAGCGCCGAGGATTCCTCCTGCCGGTCGGCGAGCAGGGCGGCGGAGTCGACCATCATCCCGGTCTCATACGTGCCGAGGTATTCCACCACATCCTGGGCGGAGAGCTCGGCCTGCTCCCGGCGCTGCCGGGCCTCGCGGTCGCGGTCCTGCTCTTCGCCGCCGTCGGTGCCCAGCAGTTCGGCGGCCTCGTCCAGCAGCGGGACGTCGCCGACGGTCCACGGCGCCCCGGGCGGGCGCGACAGCAGCCGCATCTCGCCGTCGGCCAAGCCCTGACCGGCGCTGATCCGTTCGGCCCCCGCGGCCGCCGCGGCGAGCCGTCCGGGATCGTTCAGCAGGTCGCCGACGAGCCGCTCGGGGGTGAGCAGCGGCCACAGCGCGTCCACGGCCGCGCGTACCCCGGGGTCGGCCCACAGCGTCTCGCGCGCATGGGCGGTGTCGTCCTCGCTGCGCAGCCGCGCGTCGGGGTCCTCCAGCTCGGAAAGCCCGGCCCGGCCGGCCTGTCCGGCCTCCTCCAGCAGCGCCTCGGCGTCGCGCAGCGATGCCTCCAGCCATTCGTCCTGCGCCCGGGCCAGTTCCCACAGCATCTCAGTGGCGAACAGCTTGCGGGCCCGGTTGTGCGCCAACCCGAGCTCGCGGGCCCGGTCACGCAGGTGCCGGCAGATCTCGTGGGGCACGCGCAACTCGGTCCCGTCGGTCTCGACCACCAGATCGCCCTCCGGGACGCGCTGGCGGTCGGCCACCGCGGCTTCCACGACGGCGGCCATACGCGCCGATCCCTTGAGGGCCGCCGCCTCGGGGGCGTCCTCGGTGCCGGCCGCCACCCCCGGATACAGCTGCCCGACGGTCTGCACCACGACGTCGGTCTCGCCGAGGGAGGGCAGGACCCGCCCGATGTAGCGCAGGAACGTCGGGTTGGGGCCCACGACGAGAACGCCGCGGCGCTCCAGGGTCCGCCTGTGCGTGTAGAGCAGGTAGGCGGCGCGGTGCAGCGCCGCGACGGTCTTGCCGGTGCCCGGGCCGCCCTGGACCACCAGGGCGCCGGCCAGGGCGGCGCGGATGACGCGGTCCTGCTCGGCCTGGATGGTGGCGACGATGTCGCCCATGCGCCCGGTGCGTCCGCGGTTCAGGGTCGCCAGCAGCGCGGCTTCGCCGACCAGGTGGCGGCGGTCGTCCTCGGTGAGGCCGTCGAGGTCGAACACCTCGTCGTCGATGTCGACGACGGTGCGGTCGCGCAGGTGCAGGTGGCGGCGGCGCACCAGGCCCTCGGGGGAGGAGGGCGAGGCCGCGTAGAAGGGGCGTGCGGCGGGAGCGCGCCAGTCGATCAGGATCGTCTCGTGGTCCTCGTCCCGCAGGCCGATGCGGCCGATGTAGCGGATCTCGGCGGCCGCACCCCGGTCGCCGGCGTCGATGCGGCCGAAGCACAGGCCGTTCTCGACGGAGTTGAGCTGGGCCAGTCGCCGCCCGTTCTCGTGGGCCTGGGCCTCCCGCTCGGTCCGAATGGCGTAGCCCCCGCCCCCGCCGCGGCCCAACGCCTCCGACAGCGACTGCGAGGTGCGCGTCCGCAGCACGTCCAGGCGCGCGTAGAGCAGGTCGACGTAGCCCTGTTCGGCGCGCACGGCCGCGGCGCGCCCCTGCTCGCGGTCCTCGCTCCGACCGCTGTGTTGAACTTCGTGCATGCTCCTGATATACTTCTAGTGAAGCCTGTGCTCTGTGATTGATTTGGGTAGCTCTCCAGTATAGCACGGCGGTTTTCGCGCGCCCCGTCTGTGCGGGTGGAGGGCGTCCTGGGCGAATCCCCTCCCGCACCGCGGGAAGCATGCGCTATGCTCGGCAGCATGCGAATCGCGTCCGCTCGGCAACAGTGGTGGCGCCGCTCCTAGGCGGCGCCTGCAGGTACGCGATTCCCCCGGATCAGCCCAGCGGCCGCCCGTACCGGCGGCCGCTTTCGCCTTTTCCGGCCCCGGTCCGGTGCCGCTCCACGTGCAACCGCCCAGCCCAGCGCAAAGGACCGGCCGTGACCACACCGACAGGCACCGACACCCCGGGCGGCACGCCCGCGGACGCCCACACCACCTACCGCACCTCCGGCGGCGTCACCGTCGACCGCACCGCCGCACCCTGCGACCCCGCGACTCTCACCGCCCTGGTGGCCTCCGTCGAGCACCGCCGCGGCGGCGTGCTGTCCTCGGGCATGGAGTACCCCGGCCGCTACAGCCGCTGGCACATGGGCTACGTCGACCCCTGCCTGGAGATCGCCGCACGCGGCCGCCGCGTCAGCGCCACCGCGCTCAACGACCGCGGCCGGGTGCTGCTGCCCCTGGTGGCCGCGGCCTTCGCCGAGCACGGCGACGCCGACCACCGCCCCGGCGAGGCCGTCGACGTCACCGTCCCCGAACCCGCACCCGGGGAGTTCTTCACCGAAGAGCAGCGCAGCCGCCGCCCCAGCGTCTTCTCCGTCCTGCGCTCGACGGTGGCCCTGTTCTACGCACCCGACGACCGCCATCTGGGCCTCTACGGCGCTTTCGGCTACGATCTCGCCTTCCAGTTCGAGCCCGTCGCCCCCGTCCTGGAACGCGACCCCGACGACCGCGACCTGGTACTGCACCTGCCCGACGCCGTCATCGTGCACGACCGCAAGCGCGAGACCTGCCTGCGCTACACCTACGAGTTCACCGTGCCCGCCGACGCCGACACCGGGGCGGCCCCGCGCACCACCCGCGGCCTGGAGCGCACCACCGCGCCCACCCCCGCCGTGCGCACCGCCGACGTCCCCCCGCCGCCCGAACCCGGCAGCTACGCCCGCATCGTCGCCGAAGCCAAGAAGCGCTTCGCCCGCGGCGACCTGTTCGAAGTCGTGCCCGGCCACCGCACCTACGGCGCCTGCGACTCCCCGGCCCGCTTCTACGAGCACCTGCGCACCCGCAACCCCGCGCCGTATGAGTTCTTCTTCAACCTCGGCGACGGCGAATACCTCGTCGGCGCTTCCCCGGAGATGTTCGTGCGCGTCAGCGGCGACCCCGACCAGGGCCGGCGCATCGAGACCTGCCCCATCTCCGGAACCGTCCGCCGCGGCGACGACGCCCTCGGCGACGCCGAGAACATCCGGTCCCTGCTCACCTCCGCCAAGGAGGAGTCCGAGCTGACCATGTGCACCGACGTCGACCGCAACGACAAGTCGCGGGTGTGCGAACCCGGCAGCGTCCGCGTCATCGGCCGCCGGCAGATCGAGATGTACAGCAGGCTAATCCACACCGTCGACCACATCGAAGGCCGGCTGCGCCCCGAATTCGACGCCCTGGACGCCTTCCTCACCCACATGTGGGCGGTCACCGTCACCGGCGCGCCCAAGACCTGGGCGATGCGCTTCATCGAACAGCACGAAGCCACCCCGCGCCGCTGGTACGGCGGCGCCGTCGGCGCCATCGGCTTCGACGGCTCCATGAACACCGGCTTGACGCTGCGCACCGCCCACATCCGCGACGGCGTGGCCACCGTGCGCGTGGGTGCCACCCTGCTGCACGACTCCGACCCCGACGCCGAAGAGCGCGAGACCTTCCTCAAGGCCCGCGCGCTGCTGGAGACCCTCGCCCTCGACGAGGCCGCCGACACCCCGGCCGCCGAGCCCGCCGCACGGCCGGAACCGGCCGCCGAGCCCGCCGGCGCCGGGATGCGGGTGCTGCTGGTCGACTACGAGGACTCCTTCGTGCACACCCTCGCCGACTACGTGCGCCGCCACGGTGCCGAGGTCACCACCGTGCGGCACGGATTCGACCCCGCACTGCTGGACGAAACCGCCCCCGACCTGGTCGTGCTCTCCCCCGGGCCGGGCCTGCCCGCCGACTTCGGCGCCGCCGCGCTGCTGGACGAGCTCGACGCCCGCGGCCTACCGGTCTTCGGCGTCTGCCTGGGCCTGCAGGCCATGGTCGAGCACGCCGGCGGGGAACTCCGCACCCTCGACGAACCCGTGCACGGCAAGCCCGGCCGCGTGCGCGTCAGCGGCGGCGATCTGCTGTCGGAGCTCGGAGGCGACGGGTTCACCGCCGCCCGCTACCACTCCACCTACACCACACCCGAGCGTGTGAAGGGCTTCACCGTCACCGCCGCCGTGCACGACGACGGCGCCGAGCCGGTGGTCATGGCCGTCGAAGACGCCGACGCCCGCAAATGGGCGGTGCAGTTCCACCCGGAGTCGATCCTCACCGCCGGGGTCGGCGAGCGCATCGTCGAACGGGTCCTGCGCTTGGCGCGCTGAGTCCGGCCTCGCGGGGGCGGGGCGGCGCCGGCCACCGGGCGCCGCCCCGCCCCCGCCCGCCAGGAGGGACGGCCGGAAACGGCAGCACGAGCGCGAATGTGCCTGGCACCGCCCCTGACGCATAGGCTCGGCAGCATGGACGTGAAACTTGGCAGGGTCGTGATCACCGGAGCTGCGGGCAAGATCGGCCCCACCGTGCGCGAAGGACTCCGCGAGGAAGCCGACCACCTCGTACTGGTCGACACCGCCGACATCGAACCCGACGGCGGTGCCGAAACCGCCGTCAACGCCGACATCGCCGACCGCGCCGCCCTGCGCGAGGCCTTCAGCGGTGCCGATGCGATCGTCCACCTCGCCGGGATCGCCGAGGAAGGGCCCCTCGACGACCTGCTCGACGCCAACGTGCGCGGCAGCCTCAATGTCCTGGAAGCCGCGCGCCAGGCCGGGGTGGAGCGCATCGTGCTGTTCTCCAGCAACCGCGTCACCGGCAACTATCCCATCCACCACCACGTCTTCCCCGACGAGCCGCCGCGCCCCGACGGGTTCTACGGCGTCAGCAAGGTGGCCGAGGAGGCCCTGGGCCAGCTCTACGCCGACACCTTCGGCCTGCAGGTGGTCGCGCTGCGCGCGGGGTCGTTCGAACAGCGGCCCACCGAGACCCGGCACCTGGCGACGTGGCTGAGCCCGCGCGACTGCGTCGGCTTCGTGCGCGCCGCCCTCACCGCGCCCAACGTGAACTTCGTCGCCGCCTACGCCGTCTCCGGCAACGCCCGCCGGTTCTGGGACCTCAGCGTCGGCGACGGCGACCTGGGCTACCGGCCCGTCGACGACGCCTCGGCCTACGCCGCCGAGTTCCCCGACGACGACCCCTTCTGGCACGGCGGCCCCCAGGGCGGCGACTTCGCCGGGCCCCAGGCGCTGCTGCCCCACCTGGGCGAGTGAGCCGCCCGCGGCGCCGTGCGGCTCTGCGGGGTTAGGCGAGCTCCGCCGGGGTTAGTAGCGGGGGCATGGGTATTCTCATGCTGATACTGGGGATCGTGCTCATCGTCGCCGGCATCGCCGCCCTGGTGCGCCGCCAGATGCTGTGGGGCGTCGTGCTCATCGTCGTCGGCCTCGTCGTGGCGCCGGGGATCTCCTATTTGGGTTGACGCCCGCGGCTGCACACGTCGCGCCGCATTCGAAACCGGGAACTGCCCCGGATCCCCGCCGGGGCGCCGGACGGAGCCGGTATGCCCCCCGCAAGCGGTGAAACCCCGTTCACCTTCCCCTTCACGCCCGTCCTCGCAGGTCCCGTCGATGCCCTCGGGCGTCGCCGGGACCTGCGTTTTGCTAGGTTCGGACGGACACCGCCGTCCGGACGACCGCCGGCGCCGCCCCGCAGCGGCCGCTGCCCTCCTCCGGCGCGGTGGAAACCGCAGCATGAGCGCCGGGCCGTCGGCCCGTTCGATGGGGGAGTAGAGCACGGTGAAGAGCGTCGAGCCCGAGGTCCATCTGATCGCCCGTCCGCAGTTGGACTACGACGAGGTCGCCCGTTACCTCGCCGACGTGGGCGGCGACAGCTGGCTGGAGCGCCTCGACCGCGGCGACCTCGACTCCGCCCTCAACGACCCGCAGAACCTCGCGGAGTTCGCCGGCCGCCTGTGCTACCGCTCGTGGGAGCCCGGCCTCAACCCCAATGTCACCCGCGTGCGCACCGACCAGGACCAGTACCTGAGCAACCTGCTGGCGAGCATGCACGGCTCGGTTCTGGAGCACGTCAGCTTCAGCTTCGTGCTGCACAACGTGAGCCGCGTGATGACCCACGAACTGGTGCGGCACCGGCCCGGCACTGCGATCTCCCAGGAGTCGATGCGGTTCGTCCGGTTGGACGACCTGCCGTTCTGGTTCCCCGAGTGGGCGCGCGAGGATCCCGAGCTGATGAAGCGCGCCACCGAGATGCTGGACCAGATGGAGCGCTTCCAGCTGTGGATGGCCGAGCACTTCGGCCTCGACGAGGAGGACGTCAAGTTCGCCGAGAAGAAGCACCGCACCTCCTTCATGCGCCGCTTCGCCCCCGAGGGTGTCGCCACCGGCCTGGTGTGGACCGCCAACGTCCGCACCCTGCGCCACACCCTGGAGGCCCGCACCGCACCGGGCGCCGAGGAGGAGATCCGCCTGCTCTTCGGCAAGATCGGCGAGACCATGCGCGCGGAGGCACCGGCGCTGTTCAGCGACTACGAGATCGACGACGGCGCCTGGGTCCCCAAGTGGCGCAAGGTATGAGGGACTGAGCCGGGCGTCCCCGGTGGAGGGGGCGGCTCAGCGCGACGGGTCGGCCTCCTCCGTCGGGACGTCGCAGAAGCCGCACGTCGCGTCCGCGACAGACGACTGCCCGTTTCCGGTCAGTCGTCACGGCAGCGACGACGTCGACGCCCGGTACCCCCACCAGAACGACTTCCAGAAATAGACGCAAGCCGGTGCAGCCCGGGAGTGCAGCTCCCGGGCCACAGCGACGATCAGGCCCTGCGCGGGCGTGGGCGTCGTGGGAGATTCAGGGAAGGTCGGCGCGGAGCCGGAACGGGCGGATGCGGAATGGGGACGAACCGGTTGATCGCCGCGGCGAGGTCGGCCTCACTCTCGCCGCACAGCAGAACCATGGCGCGGGTGTGCGCGGCCCAGTACTGGCCGGTGGCCTTGCCGTGCCAGACGGTCCAGCCGTGCGGGCGGTAGGTACGGCGCAGCCGGGCCAGCTCCCAGCCGATCGCCGCAGGTTCGGTCGCGGTGAGAGCTCCTGTCATGAGCGCTCACCCCCTCGGCGCGGAAGCGGGGGAGTGGTCGGCTGCCTCGACAGCTTGTCGCGCATCTCTGCCGCGTCCGCCGTGATGACCAGGTCGGCCGCTCCCGGTGCATTCGGGGGCGTGCGGGTGGCGATGAAGCGGGGCCGTCCCTGCTCGTCTTGGCGTTCGAAGACGAGGTAGTCGGGGAAGTCGGCGCGCAGTTGCCGCAGCTCGTCGCTGGGCCAGAGGTTGTATCCCGGCATGGCGATCACCGGGCGATCTCGGACGAGAGCCGGGGCGTGGCCTTGCGGCCCGGCTGTGCCCAGAGCAGTTCGACGTACATCCCCGGCCCGCGCCCGCTCTCGAAGCCGCCCCACCGAGCCGCGAGGGCGTTGACGAGCAGTAGCCCGCGCCCGGATTCGGAGTCGGGATCGGGTGCGGGGACAGGGAAGGCGGGGGCAGCACCTCCAGCGCCGCGGACCTCGACGCGGAGCCGGCCGGGGGAGAAGAACGCCCGCACGTAAAAGGCTCCGCCGTCGTCGCCGGCGGTATGGGCGAGGGCGTTGGTGGCGAGTTCGGAGAGCAGCAACCGCGCGGCGTCGGCGGTGTCCTCGGGGACGTCGGTGACGTTCATCCGGACGTCGAGCCAGTCCCGAGCGGCCTTGACGCTCTGCTGTCGGCCGTCGAACCGGAAGGAACACCGCCGCAGCCGGAACCGCCGCGAGGGCGCGGATGCGGGGGCGATAGCGTTAGACATGAGTCCTCACCTGCTGTTTCAGGTTGTGGGCTAAGGCCCTGGTTCGGTGTGCCATCACCGGCCAGGGCCGTCTTGTGGCGGTCGAGCCCGTCCGCCTATTTCGCTGGGTCGACCTGTCTCCACAGTCCCGCCACACCCACGTGTGCGCCACCATCTCCACAGATTCGAGGAGATTCGTCGATACTGGTGGCTGCCTGTGGTGGAGTTGTGGTGAACTGGAGCGCATGGCTGAGAAGGCGCATCCCGTGTGGGGCCGGTTTGGTGCTGAAGTTCGGCGCCTGCGCGTGAACGCAGGCGCATCTCAAGATCAACTTGCCAGAACCAGCAATGTTTCCTCGTCGATGGTGAGTGCGATCGAGCGAGGGACACGATCGACAAAGCGGGACCAAGCGGAGTCCCTCGATGCGGCTCTCGCTACAGACGGCCGTCTCACTCGTCTTTGGGAGAACCTTGTCAAGCAAGAATCGGTGCCCGATTGGTTTCAGCATGTCGTAGCGCTTGAGCACCAGGCGAGCGAGCTTCGGATGTACCACACGTCGCTTGTCCCAGGGCTTCTGCAGACGGCTGACTACGCTCGTACGGTCCTGCGCTACGGGCGCCCCTGGGACTGCGAGGACGCCATTGAGCGCCTTGTAAAGTCACGCATGGAGCGGCAGGAGGTACTTGCCAAAGAGGATCGGCCCTTGCTGTGGACGGTGGTTGACGAGGTGGTGGTGCGCCGCGCAGTGGGAACTCCAGGAATGATGCACGAGCAACTCGCTCAGCTGCTGAAGCTCACCGACAGTCAACAGAGCCGACTGCAGATCATCCCCGAGAAGCCTCTCGGCCACCCTGGACTGTCAGGACCTTTTCGGCTGATGTCGTTCCACGACAAGCCGACTGTTGCCTACGTCGAACACATGCTGGGGGGAGAACTTGTAGATCAACCGGATGATGTCCGGCATTGCAGCACTATCTTTGGTGCGTTGCAGGCCGAGGCGCTATCCCCAAGAGCCTCTGCCGACCTGATTCGTGAAGTTGAAGGAGCACTGGATGATTGACAGGAACATCTGGCATAAGTCCAGCTACAGCGGAGCCAGTGGTGGCGACTGTGTTGAAGTCGCTGAGTGGTACAAGTCCAGCTACAGCGGTGCCCACGGCGGCAATTGCGTAGAAGTTTCCGGCTGGCGCAAGAGCAGCTATTCCAAAGCAAGCGGTGAGTGCGTCGAGGTCGCCGACACTCCCCGCCAGATCCACGTCCGCGACTCCCAGCACCGCGAACAGGGCCGCCTCACCTTCTCCGCCTCCTCCTGGCAGGCCTTCCTCGCTACCCTCAAGGCCGAGGAGCTGTGACCGGCGCCCTCCCACCTCCCGTACCGTCTCGCACACCGTGACCGAATAGGGACAATGAGCTGTCGGTCGCTTGTCGGCCCAACTCGCCCCTGAAAGACTGAACTCCCGTCAGTCAGCGGATGTGGAGGCCCCCGTGGCGCGTGCCTGGGAAGCGGATCACGACGCGCGGTTCGTGCGGCGGTTGGGCAAGACCGCCGCCGAACTGGGCGACAGCAAGTCCACTCAGGACTGCCCCGACATCTGGGAGCTGGACAGCGGGGACATCGCGGTCATCGGCCGCGACCTCACCGACGCCTTCGCCGACCGCCTTCCCGCCGACGTGCGGATCGGGGCTGACGAGCGGCTGGTGGTCATCCCGGGCGACATGCTCAGCGCGGCCAAGCCGGACATCCGCGATGCTTGAACGAATCTCCGCGATCCCCGCCCTCCCCGGTCCGAAGCTGGCCCGCCCCGCCTACCACCGGGACTTCGCCGCCGAGTTCACCGAGCTCACCGGCATCCTCTGGAAGCTGGAACGCGGCCAGACGTACCAGGAGCACGGCGACGCGAGCTGGGAGGCGTTCGTCGCCGGCGACTGGGAGCGCTCGCTCGTGCTCAACGACCGGGAACGCGACGGCGCCCGCGCCGAAGCGGCGTCCCTGCGCGAGCAGGGCGTGGAGCTCCGGCGGTTGCGCATCGTCGAGAAGCCGGTCACGCCCTACGTGCAGTGGGAGATGCAGTACTTCCGCATCCTGGCCGAGGAGGGCTTCCCGCTGCGGGTCCTGGAAGCCGACCGCATCGCCGAACACGAGCGTTCCGGTCCGCTACCGGACCTGAATCTCCTCGGTGAGCGCGTGCTGTACCACATCGTCCAAGAGCCCGACGGAACGCCCGCGGGAGCCCGGCGCATCGACGACCCCGAAAGCATCGCGGGGGTGCGCCGCGCGATGGAGTCGCTCTTCGACCAAGCGGAGCCCGTCCTGGAGTACTTCCACCGCGAGATCGCGCCGCTGCCCGCCCCGACCGTAACCACATGACCCACGGCCGGCGGCGACGTGCGTGGTAGACGAGGCGTGAGCCGAACATCCCTGGCCGTCATCGTCGTGCTGCTCGTGGCGGTGGCCGCTTCCCTGGTCGGACTGTCACCGCTGGTACTGGACGTCTTCCGAGGCGGGAACAGCTACTGGGAGCGGCTCAGCTTCATCGGACAGACCTACGGGGCCGCCTCGGCGCTGCTGTCGGTGTTCGCCATCATCGGGGTGACCGCGACGCTGGTGTACCAGGCGCGCGAGGTCAAGGTAGCCCGGGAGGAAGCGCGCCGCAGCGCGATCGGCGACCTGCTGAAGATGGCGATGGAGGACCCGGACTTCAACGAGTGCTGGGGGCCGACGGGGCTCGACGAACCGTTCAAGGACCAGCGGCAGCACATGTACGTCAACATGGTCCTCTCCCAGTGGCAGACGTCCTATGAGACGGGTGCGCTGGGCGACAAGCGGCTGCGCGCGATTGCCGAGGAGATGTTCCTCGGCCGGGTCGGCCGCAGGTTCTGGGAGGACACCCGCGAGATCCGGATGGCCACCTCGGAGAACAGGCGCGCCCGCCGCTTCCACGAGGTGCTCGACGAGGCGTACCGGAACGTCGCGCACCTGCCGATCCCCAACCCGGACCCGCCGCAGGATCACCGCGAGCCCTCCGCCCGTCATCGCCTGCGCCGCCGGATCACGCCTCTGCTCTGGATCTCCCTCGGTGCAGGCAGCGCGGCGATCGCGAAGAAGGCGTTGGCTCGGATCCCGAGGTCGTAGTCGTCGAGAGTGACCACAAGGACACCCTTGACAGCGTTCACCCGAGCGCCGCAGGCGGCCGGACCCGGCAACCCTCCAGGCAGCGAATCGCCCCGTTTCGGTCGGTGCCTGCTGGCAGACTGAGACGTCCGAGAACCAGCAGTGAAAGCGAACGCTGGACGCCGGATCGCTCCCACGCCGCCGGCGACGAGAGGTGCCTTGTTGACCGCCCCCCCCACTTCGCCCACGGTCCCTCCTCCGGAGCCGCTGCGCCTTCCGGACCGGAATGGCACCTCGTCGAGAAGCCCGTGATCGACCAGCTCACCGCTATGGGTTGGACCCACCTGCCCGGCTCGCGGCAGAGCTCCGCCGCGACAGGGCGTGCCTCCTTCCGCGAGACGATTCTGCAGGATCGGCTGAAGGCGGTCATGCGCCGCATCAACCTCGACGACGGCGGGGGCGAGTGGCTGGACGAGGGACGTCTGGAACAGGCCCTCAGCGCTCTGACCCGGCCGCAGGCGCGCACCCTCGTCGAGGTCAACGAGGAGCTGACCGCCAAACTGATCGTCGGCACCGAGGTCGACGGTGTCGAAGGCTGGCACCAGGGCCGCACCCAGACGGTGCGCTTCATCGACTTCGACGAGCCCGCCAACAACGAGTTCCTGGTCGTCAACCAGTTCGCCGTCGACGGCCCGGGCGCGGTGGGCGCCGACCGGATCGTGCCCGACCTCGTGCTGTTCGTGAACGGTATCCCCCTCGTGGTCATCGAGGCCAAGAGCCCCAACACGGCCGCCCCGATCGCTGCAGCAGCCGACCAGCTGCGCCGCTACGCCAACCAGCGCACCGATGTCCCCGCCGAGGGCAACGAGCGGCTTTTCCACACCAACCAGTTCGTGGTGGCCGCCGCGGGCGAGACCGCCCGCGCCGCCGGATTCACGGCCGAGCCCGAGCACTACGCCGAGTGGAAGACCACCGATCCGGTCGCGGAGGACCAGGTCGCCGCCGAGATCGGCGCGGCCGGCCCGGAGGATCTCAACAACCGGCACCGGCAGGTCGCGGGAATGCTGCGCCCAGGCGTGCTGCTGGACCTCGTGCGCCACTTCACCCTGTTCATGGAGCGCGGCCCCCGCAAGGTCAAGGTGGTCGCCCGTTACCAGCAGTACCGCGCCGTGCGCCGCGCGATCGAGCGGATGCTCACGAAGCCGACCCGGCGCCAGGACGGCGAACTCGACCGGCGCGGCGGCATCATCTGGCACACCCAGGGCTCCGGCAAGAGCCTCACCATGGTGTTCCTCGTGCGCGCGATGCGCTCGCACCCGCAGCTGACCGGCTTCAAGGTCGTCGTGGTCACCGACCGCACGCAGCTGCAGGACCAGCTCGCAGCGACGATGGCGCTCACCGGGGAGAGCAGCGACACCGTCACCAGGGTCGCCGAGATCGAGGAGCGACTGGCCGTGCCCGGCAAGGGCCTGTACTTCGCGATGATCCAGAAGTACCTGGGTGAATCCGGCGGCGGTAGCGGTGAGGGAGCCCGTGGCGAAGACGAGGACGTCGAGGAGACCGAGGAGGACGGCGACGCCGCGGACGCCGTCCCCGCCGACGAGAACGAGGCGGCCTCCGTCGACGGCGCTGCAGACCCGGCCGAACACCCTCGACCGGCCCGCGCCGCCCAGCGCCGTCCCCGCCGCGCAGAGATCGCGCCGCAGCTGGAGGCCGTCGACGAGTCCGAGAACGTCCTCATCCTGGTCGACGAGGCGCACCGGTCGCAGACCTCGCAGCTGCACGCCAACCTCATGGCGGCGCTGCCCAACGCCGCGCGGATCGGCTTCACCGGCACGCCCATCATCATGGGCGACAAGGAGCGCTTCACCGGCAAGATCTTCGGCGAGTTCATCGACTCCTACACCATCAAGCAGTCCGAGGCCGACGGTGCGACCGTGCCCATCCTGTACGAGGGCCGCACCGCCATGGCCCACGTGCGCGACGGCAACGACCTCGACGAGATCTTCGAGGACCTGTTCGACGCCACCCCCGCCCAGCTCGACGAGCTCAAACGCCGCTACGCTACCAAGAACCACGTGCTCGTAGCCGAGCAGATGATCCGCGCCAAGGCCGAGAGCATGCTGCGGCACTATGTCGGCGTGGTCCTGCCCAACGGGTTCAAGGCCCAGGTCGTGGCCGTGTCTCGGGTCGCCGCGGTGCGTTACCAACAGGCGCTGACCGAGGCCCGCGACGTCCTGGTCGCCGAGCTCGACGCGCTGCCCGCCGAACTGCGCACCCCGCAGGCCGCCGAGACGGACCACGAGTACGACCCCGCCACGGCGCGACGGATCGGCGCCTTGCCCTACCGCGACACCATCGCCCGGCTCGGCGCCGCCGCCGTCGTCTCCGGGGCGCACAACGACGGCAAAGACTGGAAGGAGTGGACCGACAAGTCCCGCCAGGACGCCAACATCGCCGAGTTCCTCAAGCCGCTGCCGAGCGGTCCCGATGCCGATCCCGCCGAGACCAGCCCGCTGGCGTTCCTCGCCGTCAAGTCCATGCTGCTCACCGGATTCGACGCACCCAACGAGCAGGTGCTCTACCTCGACCGCCACATCAAGCAGGCCGAGCTGCTGCAGGCCGTCGCACGCGTCAACCGCACCGCACGCGCCAAGCGCGCCGGCTACGTCATCGACTACTACGGCGTCGCCGAGCACCTGAAGACCGCCCTCGCCGCCTACGCCGCCGAGGACGTGGAGGGCGTACTCACCAGCGTCAAGGACGAGGTTCCGCTGCTGCGCGAGCGGCACGAGCGGGTGCGGCGCGTGTTCACCATCCGCGGCCTGGAGCGCTTCACCACCGACGCCGAGCGCGAGGAGTGCGTCCAGGTATTGGAGGACGACCGTGTCCGCATGGAGTTCTTCAACGCCTTCAAGGAGTTCACCCGCAGTCTGGAGACGGTGCTGCCCCGACCGGAGGCCCGCGAGTTCGGCGCCGACGCCAAAGCGTTCGGCGCCATCGGGGAGGCGGCACGCCGCCGCTACCGCGCCGACGACGGGTTCGACGCCTCGCTGTACGGCGGCAAGGTACGCAAGCTCATCGACGACTACGTGCGGGTGCACGACATCCGCACGAAGATCCCGCCGCAGTCCATCACCGACTCCGGCTTCGACGCCAAGGTCGCGGAACTGCCCTCGGATCGGGCCAAGGCCTCCGAGATGCAGCACGCGCTGCGCCACCACATCAACGAGAACATCGACTCCGACCCCGAGTTCTACGCCAAGTTCTCCGAGCGGCCGGAGCAGGTGCTGGAGAGCCTCGGCGAGAACTGGCCCGCACAGGTCGAGGCCTTGAGCAAGCTCAAGGAGGACGTCCTGGCCGGTCGCCGGGACGACGGCGGCACCGGGCTCGACCCCGAGACCGAGGCGCCGTTCTACGATCTGCTCGTGAGCGAGCTCGCCGGCGACGGCGCCTCCCCGCCCTCCGATGAGCTGAAGCGACGCCTGGTGGAGAAAACTACGGAGGTGAGCGGCATGATGCGCGGCAAGATCGAGCTCGCCGGCTACAGCGCGTACCAAGGGCGGAAGCTGCGCAACCAGGTGACGCGCGCACTCGCCGGGTGCCAGGTGAACGGCGTCGTGGTCATCGACATGGAACACGCCAAGAATCTGGCGCCCCGCCTGGTCGACCTCGCCGAGCGCAAGTTCACTCCGCCGCGCTGAGAGCCGCTTTGCGGCTCACCCGAGCCACAGCTGCGCCCCCAGCACGGCCAGCCGCTCCTTGCGCTTCTCATAGTCGGGCACGACCGCGCGGACCTGGTCCCAGAAGGCGGGGGAGTGGTCGGCCACGGCCAGGTGCGCGAGCTCGTGGACCAGTACGTAGTCGATGACGGTGAGCGGCAGCTGCATGATCGCCCAGTGCAGGTTCAGCCGCCGGTTCTTGCCCAGCGAACCCCAGCGGTAGCCCAGGTCGCGCACGTGCAGGCTGCCGGGGTGCAGACCGGTGGCCTCCTGCCAGGAGCGCAGGCGCCGGGGCAGCCGGCGGTGGGCGCGTCCGGTGTACCAGCCGATCAGCGCCGCCGCCGGGTCGGGGCCTTGGGCCACGGACGGGTTCATCCTGATGCGACCGCCGGCGAAGTGCACGCTCTCGACGTCGTCGGCGATCTTCAGCCGGTAGCGGCGCCCCAGGTAGTCGAATCCCTCGCCGGAGACGAAACTGCGGTCGGGCTGGCGTGCGAGCAGCAGATCCTTCTTGGCGAGTTTGTCCAGGACCCAGGGCCGCTTGCGCCGCACCCACGCCTCCACGTGGGGACGCGGCGCATGCTCCGGCACCCGCAGCAGGAGCGAGCCGTCGCGCTCCACGGTGATCCCCACGGTCGAGCGCTTGGGGGAGCGCAGCACGCGAAACGTCAGGTCGTCCAGGCGCAGCTGGTCGGGCAAAGAGTCGGCGGCAGACACGCCGACCAGGCTACGCCTGGTCGCGCCGCTCGCCGAAGCGCTGCTGTATGGGCAACCTGTGGTCACCCGTCGCTGACGACTACAGGTGCATCGTGGGCGGCACGGTGGCCGCGGTGGCGGCCTCCGGCATCGACCCGGTCCGCGCAGTCTCAGAGGAGGTCGACGGCTCCGCTGTCGGCGATGAGGTAGACGGTGATCGCGAGCGCCTCCAGGCTGGCGCGGGTGTTCTCGTGCAGCCTGCGGTAGGTGGCCCTGTCGGGGAGGGCGATCGCGAGGTCGTAGTCCGGATGCTCCTCGCGGGTGAGCATGGCCTTCAGGACCGCTTGAGCGTACCAGTGCCGCGCCTGAGTGGCGGGCGCCGTCGCCTTCGGCTCATCGGCGCGGCGCGGGTCCGCGTAGGCGCGCCCCGGATACCCCTTGACCTCCACGGCCAGGGTCCGGTCGGCACGGCCGGCCAGGACGTCGATTCCGCGTTCGCGCGTTCCGGTGTCGGCGACGCGATGGATGGTCCAGCCTCGGGTGACCAGATGGGAGACCAGGAGCCCTTGGGCGGTCGCCTCCGGCATCCCCGCTTCCGGCGCCGCTTGCGAGCGGCGCCGGGACGGGGCGGCCGCCTGCGTCGGCGGGGGCTCGGGCGCGGCGGGAGGCGGGGGAGCGGCACCGCCGGAAGCCCAGGTACCGGCGCTGGTGGAGAACTCCAGGCGGCGCAGCTGACGCAGAGCGGTCTGCGACGTGAACCGCGTCCGATCGACGCGCAGCGCCGCCTCCAGCACCTGCTTGGGAGGCCAGCGCCGCCCGTCGACCTCGACCCAGTGCCGGTTCAGCGACTCGGGGGAGCGGCCCCGCAGGCGTTCGCGCACACGGGCCGCGTCGAGGTCGAAATCCTGGCCGTCAATCCGGAACCGCATCGCATTCTCCCCTGTCGGCGGCCCGAGGGCCCCGTGCGCCGGGAAGAGCCGTCGGGCCGGTGGGCCGAGGCCTACGAGTATGCCGCGAAACGGGCCGCTGCGGGGGCGGTCCGCCCCTCACCGCAGAGCCGGTTCAGCCCCGGCCTGCGCGGGCTTCCGCTTCGGCGACGCCCCGGCGGCAGGCGCGGACCACGTCGCGGTGGTTGCGGTAGCGCGCGAAGAACGAGTAGGGCTGCAACGGCTCCGGCTCGGGCGCGCCGGTGGCCTCGGCGACCGTGAGGGCCTCGCTCTCGGTGCGGCCGGAGCGGTACCAGCGCTCCCAGCGCTCGAAGTCGGGGCTGTGCCGGTGGCCGAACGCGAACGCCGGTTCGCCCGCCCCCTGCAGCGCGGCGCCGTCGCGGCGCCACAGCTCGGTTTCGGCACCGGTGCGGTCGGGCCAGGCGGGGGCGGTGACCGTGTCCACCCGGGGTGCCCCGCCCGCGTCGGCGGTGCGCACCAGGAGCGCGTCCGCGCCGCGCCGGCGTGCCGGGACCTCGCGTACCTCCTCCTCGGCGGTCAGCGTGATCAGCACCCGCGGTACCCACCACCAGTTCTCCCGGCGGGCCATGATCCCGTCGGCGCGCAGCCGGGTCGGCGGGTGCTTGACGATCTCCTGCTCCAGCAGGTGGTCGACGAAGCGGGTGCCTTCGAGATCGAAGCGGATGTCGACCGGCCCGGTGGCCACGAGGCCGTCGGCGCCGGGTTCGTCGTCGCCCGGGCCGGTCACGGCGAAGGCGGCGCGCCCCGAGGTCATGGTGTCGACCGCGTCGAGGTGGGCCAAGGGCAACGCCACGCACGGCAGGTCCTGCCACACCAGCGGTACCACCGGGATCCCCGCGGGTCCCGACGACCCGGTCCAGCACATTTCCGCGGCCGTCGATCGCCGCCAAACCGTGACCATGTCCAGCAAGGTGGGCCCTTTGTCTGCGAAGAAGTGCGTGTTAATTTCTGATGACTTTAAGCGATCTTCGATGGTTTGCGTCCCGAACCGCGGCGCCTTCGGCGATCGGCCGCTCTACCGATGCCGGTCCGAGGAGCGGATCGGGCGGGGTGCAGGCCGTTTGTGCACGTGTGCGACGTAAGGACTGCCAATGCCAGCAGCCGTAGTCATGGTCGTGGTCCTCGCGATCTTCGCCCTGGGCTACCGGTACTACTCGGCGTATCTGGCCAAGCGCGTCTATGCGCTCGACCCGGCGTACGTGACACCGGCCCACACCCAACGCGACGGTATCGATTTCGTCCCCACCAACAAGCACATCGTCTTCAGCCACCATTTCATCTCGGTGGCCGGCGCCGCCCCGATCGTGGGGCCGGCCGTCGCCGTCTTCTGGGGATGGGGCCCGGCCCTGCTGTGGGTCGTGCTGGGCACGGTCTTCGCCGCCGGCGTGCACGACTTCGGTGCCCTGGCGGTATCCGTGCGCCACAAGGCCAAGAGTATCGGGACGCTGGCGGGCGAGGTGATCAGCGCCCGCTCGCGCGTGCTGTTCCTGCTGATCCTGTTCTTCCTGCTGACCATGGTCAACGCGGTCTTCGCGGTGGTCATCGGCAACCTGCTGGACGGCAACCCCAAAGCCGTGCTGCCGGTGCTGGTCACCATCCCGATGGCCATCGCCCTGGGCCAGCTCGTCTACCGCCGCCGCACCGCCGCGCTGCTGCCCTCGATCATCTGCCTGGTGGTCGTCTACGCCTTCATCCCGCTGGGCATCGCGGTGCCGGTGTCGCTGGAGCCGGTCGCCGCGGCGGTGGGCATGTCGGCGCAGACCCTGTGGGTCGTGCTGATCTTCGTCTACGCGTTCTTCGCGTCGCGCCTTCCGGTGTGGCTGCTGCTGCAGCCCCGGGACTACGTGAACCAGCTGCAGATGGTGCTGGCGCTGGCGGTCATCTTCGTCGGCGTGGTCGTGGGCTGGGACACCATCGTCGCCCCGGTGGTCAACGACGTGCCGGCCGGTTCGCCTCCGTGGTTCCCGCTGCTGTTCGTCACCATCGCCTGCGGCGCGGTCTCCGGGTTCCACAGCCTGGTCGCCTCCGGGACGACCGCCAAGCAGCTGGACAAGGAGACCGACGCCCGCTACGTGGGCTACCTGGCCTCCTCCGGCGAGGGTGCGCTGGCGCTGTGCTCGATCCTGGCCTGCACGGCCGGCGTGGTCGCCACCGCCGGCCAGTGGGACGAGCTCTACGTCGACTTCGGCACCGCCTCCGACGGCGCGGTGGGCAACTTCGTCGACGGTGTGGCCGGGTTCGCCGGCAACCTCGGCGTGCCCCTGACCGTGGGCGCGGTCTTCGCCTCGATCGTCGTGATCAGTTTCGCCGCCACCTCCTTGGACACCGGCGTGCGGCTGCAGCGCTACATCATCCAGGAGATCGCCGAGATCACCGGTCTCCGGCCGCTGGCCCGCAACCTGACGGCGGCTACGGCGATGGCGGTGCTGATCCCGCTGGGCCTGGCGCTGATCCCGGGCAACTTCGCCTTCGGGACGCTGTGGCAGCTGTTCGGCACCACCAACCAGCTCACCGCCGGCCTGGCGCTGTCGGTGATCGCGGTGTGGGTGACCAAGAACCGCCGCAACCCGCTCGCGGTGCTGGTGCCGCTGGTGTTCCTGGTGGTCATGACCTCCTGGGCGCTGATCGTGAACCTGCAGGACTTCATCGCTTCCGGCGAGCCCATGCAGATGTTCCTGCTCGCCCCGCTGGATCTGGCGATCTTCGTGCTGGCGATCTGGCTGATCGTCGAGGCCGCGATCGCGCTGCGCCGGGCCTTCGCCCACCGCGGCGACCCGGCCGACTCCGGAGCCGCGGCCGAGGAGGCCGCGGGAACCGACGAGGCGCAGTGACATGACCGGCGCGTGGCAGCGGCTGCGCAGCGCGTGGCGCCGGATCGAGAGGGTCCACGAGGAGTGGTTCGCCTCCCGTTGGCGCCACGTGCTGCGCCGCGAAGCCCGCACCCAGCACGACACGCTGCGGGCCATGCTGCTGCTGCAGACACTGGGTGTGGAGGATCCCGCCGCCTATGAGACCCTCGATCTGATCCCGTACATGGTTGCTGACCTGCACGAATGGCATCAGCGCATGGGGCGGGAGACGTTCGGCGACGAGGGAGTGTGCTGCTGAGCACCGACCGGAACGATGCCAGGGGCGCGGGCGCGGCCGCCGATGCGGGCGGCGGGATCGGCGACGACGGGCGCCCGCTGGTCTTCTTCGGCGGCAAGGGGGGCGTCGGGAAGACGACCCTGGCCGCCGCCACCGCCCTCGCCCTGGCGGAGGAGGGCCGGCGGACCCTGGTGGTCTCCACCGACCCGGCCCATTCGCTCGGCGATGCGCTCCTGATGCGGTTGGGCGACGCTCCGCGCCGCGTCGCACCGAACCTGTGGGCGGCCGAGCCCGACGCCGACGCCGCCGTGCGCCGGCGCGTCAAGCAGGTCACCGACGACGCTTACGCCGCGCTGCCGCGCGAGATCATGCCCGCCGTCCAGCGCCACCTCGGCCACGCCGCGGCCGGTCCGGGGATGGCCGAGTCCGCGCTCAACGACCTGTTGATCGACACGATGGACCGGGTGCCCGGCGAATGGGACCGCCTGGTGGTCGACAGCGCGCCCACCGGCCACCTGCTGAAGATGCTGCACATGCCCGCGCTGATGACCCCGTGGCTGCAGGGGCTGGCGCGCCAGCGCGAGAAGGCCGTCGACGCCGATCGCTTCGCCGCCGGCGTGGTCGGCGGCTCCGCCGAGCCCGAGCCCGACCCGCTGCTGGGCACGCTCAACGCCCGCCGGCGGCGGCTGGAGCGCGCCGCCCGCCGGTTGCGCGAGGACGCCGCGGTGCACCTGGTGCTGCTGCCGCGGCGGATGGTGCTGGCCGAAACCGAGCGGGCCGCCGACGAGCTGGCCGGGGCCGGCTTCCACCTGGGTCCGGTCGTGCTCAACCAGGTGCCCGAGCGTCCCGACGCCGCGGTGGTGGAGGCGGTGCGCCGCCGCTTCGGCGCATGCGGGATCCGCCGCTGCGCGCTGAGCGAGCAGGAGCCCACCGGGGTCGATCGGCTGCGCGGGATCGCGCTGGAGCGGCTGTGACCGCGCCGCTGTAATGCGCCCCTTCGCCGGGTAAGCTCGCTAACCGAAACGTGGGAGGTGGGGTGGCGAGCCGACTGACTCCGCGCGCAGGGGGCCGTGTCGCAGGCGACCGCGTCTGGACCGTGCCGAACCTGCTGAGCATGCTGCGCCTGGCGGGTGTGCCGGTGTTCCTGTGGCTGGTGCTGGTGCCCCAGGCCGACTGGTGGGCGCTGGGTCTGCTGGCGTTCGCGGGGATCTCCGACTGGCTGGACGGCAAGATCGCCCGGATCTGGGACCAGGCGAGCCGCCTGGGCGCGCTCCTGGACCCTATGGCCGACCGCCTCTACATCTTCGCCGCGCTGCTGGGCCTGGTGGTGCGCGGCATCGTGCCGTGGTGGCTGATGGCGGTGCTGGTGCTGCGCGACGGGTTGATGCTGCTGTCGCTTCCGGTGCTGCGCCACTACGGCTACGGAACCCTTCCGGTGAATTTCGCCGGTAAGGCGGCTACACTCTGCCTGCTCTATTCCTTCCCATTGTTGTTCCTCGCCGGATACGCCGGAATAGTCGGCGATGGGGCGCGGATTGTGGGTTGGGCGTTCGCTCTCTGGGGAACGGCTATCTATTGGTGGGCCGGGCTGTTGTACGCGGTGCAGGGGCGGCGATTGATCGCGCAGTCCCGACGGGCCGACCGTCCGTCCGGCACGGGTGACGACCCCGTGCCGGGGGTAGCGGCCACATCCGGCGGCGACAGCCGTGCGGGCGCGGAACCGGGGCAGCCGGAGCAGACGGCTCCCGGCCGCGGCTGCGGGCCACCGTCCAGCGGCACGACCGATAGGAAGGGAGCGACGTCCCCACCATGAGAACACGCCCGAGGGCGTCCGGCCGTCCATACCACGGGGTCTGGGGGTGGCCCCGATGAAGGCCGTAGTCATGGCCGGAGGGGAAGGAACCCGCCTCCGCCCGATGACCGCCAACCAGCCCAAGCCACTCCTGCCCGTCGTCAACCGGCCGATCATGGAGCACGTCCTGCGGCTGCTCAACCGGCACGGCTTCGACGACACCGTCGTGACCGTCCAGTTCCTGGCCACGCTGATCCGCAACTACTTCGGCGACGGCGAAGAACTCGGCATGAACCTCCACTATGTCGCCGAGGAGGTGCCCCTGGGCACAGCCGGAAGCGTCAAGAACGCCGAGGAGTACCTGCGCGGCGAGCCGTTCATCGTGATCTCCGGTGACGCGCTGACCGACATCGACCTGACCGACATGGTGCGTTTCCACCGCGAGAACGGCGCCAAGGTCACCATCGGGCTCAAGCGGGTCGAGAATCCGCTGGAGTTCGGCATCATCATCGTCGACGAACAGGGGCGGGTCCAGCGCTTCCTGGAGAAGCCCACCTGGGGGCAGGTCTTTTCCGACACCGTCAACACCGGTATCTACATCATGGAGCCCGAGGTCCTCGACGAGGTCGCCGAGGGCGAAGTGGTCGACTGGTCGGGCGACGTGTTCCCCAAACTGCTCAAGGACGGCGAGCCCATCTACGGGTATATCGCCGACGGCTACTGGGAGGACGTCGGTACCCACGAGAGCTACCTGCGCGCCCAGGCCGACGTGCTCTCCGGCAAGGTCGACGTCGAGATCGACGGCTTCGAGGTCTCGCCCGGGGTCTGGATGGCCGAAGGCGCCGAAGTCGATTCCGAGGCCGTGCTCAAGGGTCCGCTCTACATCGGCGACTACGCCAAGGTCGAGGCCGGAGCCGAGCTGCGCGAGTTCAGCGTCCTGGGCAGCAACGCCGTGGTGCGCTCGGAGGCGTTCCTGCACCGCGCCGTGGTGCACGCCAACGTCTACATCGGTGCCAGCACCAACCTGCGCGGCTGCGTCATCGGCAAGAACACCGACGTGATGTCGCGCGCCCGCGTGGAGGAGGGGGCGATCGTCGGCGAAGAGTGCGTCGTCGAGTCCGAGGCCTATCTCTCCAACGAGGTCAAGGTCTACCCCTTCAAGACCATCGAGGCCGGCGCGGTCGTCAACAGCAACGTCATCTGGGAGTCGCGCGGCCAGCGCTCCCTGTTCGGTCAACGCGGGGTCTCCGGGCTGATCAACGTCGAGATCACGCCCGAGCTCGCGGTGCGGCTGGCCAGCGCGTTCGCCACCACGCTGAAGAAGGGCTCGGTGGTGACCACCTCGCGCGACGTCTCCCGGGCGGCGCGCGCCCTCAAGCGGGCGGTCATCAGCGCACTCACCGCCAGCGCCATCGACGTGCGCGACCTGGAGGTGGTGCCGCTTCCGGCGGCCCGCTTCCACACCTCCCAGGGCGGCGTCGCCGGCGGCATCAGCCTGCGCACGTCGCCCGGCGACCCCCAGTCGGTGGACATCATGTTCTTCGACGAGCGCGGCGCCGACCTGTCCCCGGCGGCGCAGCGCAAGCTGGAGCGGGTGTTCGCCCGCGCGGAGTACCGCCGCGCGTTCCCCGGCGAGATCGCCGAGCTGTCCTTCCCGTCGCGCGGGGTGGAGAACTACGCCCACGAACTGTTGCGCACCGTGGACACCTCGGGGATCGGCGAGGCCGGGCTGAAGGTGGTGGTCGACTGCGCCGGCGGCACGGGATCGCTCATCCTGCCCTCGCTGCTGGGCCGGATCGGGGTCGAGGTCCTCACCGTCAACAACAAGCTCGACGAGGACTCGCCCACCGACACGCTCGCCAAGCAGATGCGCGACCTGCAGCACCTGGGCGAGCTGGTCTCCTCGTCGCGCGCCGATTTCGGGGTGCGCTTCGACCCGGTGGCCGAGCGCCTGTCGGTCGTCGACGAGACCGGCCGGGTGGTCGACAACGAGCGCGCGCTGCTGGTGATACTGGATCTGATCGCCGCCGAGCGCCAGGGCGGCCGGATCGCCCTGCCGGTGACCACCACGCGGGTGGCGGGCCAGGTCGCCGGTTACCACGGGGCCCGGGTGCAGTGGACCCCCACGGCCGTCGACGAACTCGCCAAGGCCGCCCAGGCCGAGGACATCGTGTTCGCCTCCGACGGCCGCGGCGGCTACGTGGTACCCGAGTTCTCCCGCACCAGCGACGGCATCGCCGCGTTCGTGCGGCTGCTGGGCCTGGTCGCGCGCACCCGCATGTCCTTCAGCGAGATCGACCGGCGCATCCCGCAGTCCCACCTGCTGCGCCGCTCGGTGCCCACCCCGTGGGCGGTCAAGGGCAGCGTGATGCGGGCGGTGGTCGAGGCCGCCGAAGGCCGCGAGGTCGACACCACCGACGGTGTGCGCGTGGTCGAACCCAACGGCGCCTGGGCGCTGATCCTGCCCGACACCTCCGAGGCGGTCACCCACCTCTGGTCCGAGGGTCCCGACTCCGACACCGCCCAGCGGCTGGTGGAGGAGTGGGCCCGGGTGGTCGAGCAGGCCGAAGGCTGACCCGCCGGATACGCACGGCCCGCGCGGGCCCGCGGGCGGGCGGCCAAATCCGGCCGCCCGCCCGCGGGCCCCGCCGCACGGCACCGCCGCCTGTGCGGCGCCGATATGGTTTAGAGTCGGGTGTTCCCCACCGGCAGGCCTCCCCGAGCACGGCCGGATTCGAGAGGGAACGCGGAGCTGTTCACGATCAGAGCACGGCAGGGGAGGACCCCATGTGAGAATCCGAGGTGAGCCGGGGAACACAGCACCGGCCCGTCCCGTTTCCCGAGTGGGTGCGCGAGCCGTCCCCACCCATGTACGAACGACCACCAGCCGATCAAGCACCGCCCCGTGCGGTAGGAGGCCGAGCCGACCCATGTCGAGCGTTTACTGCACGCAGTGCGGTCACGCCGTTGCGGATGATGCCCGTTTCTGCTCCAACTGCGGTTCCCCCATCCGGACGGCCGAGCAGGATGCCGCCCCGGGATCCGGCGGCAACCGCGACTCCGTCGGCGAGACCACCTCCACCATCTCCATCGCCGGCATCCAGGCGCTGGAGGCCGAAGCCGAGGGTGAGGACCTGCCCGGCGAGCCCACCAACGTCGACGCCCTGCCCCCGGGCACGGCGCTGCTGGTGGTCAAGCGGGGCCCCAACGCCGGCAGCCGGTTCCTCCTCGACAGCGATGTCACGACCGTGGGCCGCCACCCCAACAGCGACATCTTCCTCGACGACGTCACCGTCTCCCGGCGCCACGTGGAGTTCTTCCGGCGCGGAAACGGGTTCGGCGTCCGCGACGTCGGCAGCCTCAACGGCACCTACGTCAACCGCGAACGTATAGACGAGGCCGAGATCGGCGGCGGCGACGAAGTGCAGATCGGCAAGTTCCGGCTGGTGCTGTTGACCAAGCCGCGCCGCTGAGCGGCGCGGTCCGCTCCGACCGCGCCGACCAGGTTTGCCCGCCCCCCGCACCGGAGAACCTTTAGGGAAGACCGCCACCGATGGCGCGATCGGGGACATCGCGGTCATGTCGTCGGATGCGGCGTCGGGGAGGGGTGCCGGAGTCCGGTCCGGGCGTCGGCGTCTGGGACCTGCCTCGGAGGCCTGTCGGCGTGGCGGTGTACCGTGAAGAAGACGGAGCAGAGCACACCTTGGCGAGTGCCCCCTCCGGCACGACGAGTCGTGGGACGGAGCCGCAGTGAAGTACATGGAGGTTGTCGGCGTCCGAGTCGAGATGCCCTCGAACCAGCCGATCGTCCTGCTCAAGGAAACCGACGGCGAACAGTACCTGCCGATCTGGATCGGCGCGGTCGAGGCGACCGCGATCGCCCTCGCCCAGCAGGGCGTGACGCCCGCTCGTCCGCTTACCCACGATCTCTTCCGCGACGTGCTCGAAGCGCTGGACGCCGACCTGACGACGGTCAACATCACCGCGCTCAGCGACGGCATCTTCTACGCCGAACTGGTCTTCTCCAACGGCGTCGAAGTCAGCGCCCGGCCCTCCGACTCCATCGCGCTGGCGCTGCGCACCGGCGCGCCCATCTACGCCCATGAGGACGTGGTGGAGGAAGCCGGGGTGCCCATACCCGACGAGCAGGAGGACGAGGTCGAGAAGTTCCGGGAGTTCCTCGACCAGATCTCGCCCGAGGACTTCGGCCGCACCACCTGAAGCCGGCCGCCCGGCCACCGCGCGGCGGCGTCCGGGCGGGCCAAGGTGCGGTCAACATCGTCCCACGATCGCCCCGGCACGCAGCTGCCGCGGTCGCGCAGCGGGCATTCCCGCAGCGTGGAACCGATGCTCGCGCGCGCGGTCGGCACCTTCCCCGAAGGGCCGCATTGGCGCTACGAACCCAAATGGGACGGTTATCGCGCCATCGCCGAGCGCGACGGCGGGGTGCACCTGACCTCGCGCTCGGGCCGGCCGCTCGCCCCCGCCTTTCCCGACGTCGCCGCCGCCGTGGAGGCGGTCCTGCCCCCGGGCACCGCCGTCGACGGCGAGATCGTGCGCTGGTCGACCGAGGGCCGCCTCGACTTCTCCGCGCTGCAGCGCCGTGGCCGCGCCTCGGCGGCGGCCCGGCGGGCGGCCGGCACCGAGCCCTGCCACTACATCGCCTTCGACCTGCTGCGCGCCGACGGCGCCGAGCTGGCCGACCGGCCGCTGGACGAACGCCGCCGGTTCCTGGAGGAGCTGATGCTGCGCGTGAGCGAACCGGCCGTCATGCTCGGCTGGCAGACCGGCGCGCCCGACGTCGCCCGGCAGTGGTTCGAGCAGATGCGGCGCGTGGGTGTGGAGGGCCTGGTCGCCAAAGACGGCCGCGGCCGCTACCGGCCGGGCCGCCGCGACTGGCTGAAGTACAAGCACCGGGTCACGACCGAAGCGATCGTGGGCGGGGTGATCGGCGAGCCCGGCGATCCCCGCGAACTCGTCGTGGGCCGGCGCGACTCCCAGACGGGGGCGTTGCGCGTGGCCGGGCGTACCGGCGAGATCGCCCCCGCGCACCGGGGGGAACTGGCGGCACTCCTGCGCCCGTCCGGTGGCGATCACCCCTGGCCCCGGCGGCTGCCCGCGCGGTGGGGCTCGGCCCGCGGGGACTACGCGCGGGTGGTACCGGAGGTCGTCGTGGAGATCGCGCCGGACGCGGCCGCCTCGGCGGGGCGCTGGCGCCACGCCGTGGGCTACGTGCGCTGCCGCAGCGATCTCGCGCCCGCCGACGTGCCCACCGACCTGTCCGTCGAGGGCTGAGATGGCGCCCGGGCGCCGGCGCCGGGGGAGCCCGGCGGCGCCCGCCGTCCGGCTGCGCCGCCGGTCACGCCGAGTGCGCCGCGGCCTCGGCACGGGCTCGCTCGACCGCCTCCGCCAGCTGCCGGCGATCCATCTTCGACCGGCCCGGGACGTCCAGCTCGGAGGCCAGGCGCGCGAGGTCGCGTTTGGACAGCTCGGCGACCGGCGCTTGGCGCGGCTCGGGCGGCGCAGCGCCGGAGTCCCGGCCGCGGCCGCCGCCCCCGGAACCCGATCCCGGTCCCGAGCGGCCGCCCGCGCCCGAGCGGCCGCCCGCGCCCGAGCGGCGCCGCCCGGAGCCCGGTCCCCCGCCCCGGGCGGCGTTCTCGTCGCCGCTGCGCAGGCTGGCGCGCAGCGCCTCGGTCAGCTCCACGACGTTGGTCTCCTCCGGCGCCCCCTCCTCGGCGTAGCGCACCCGCTCGCCCGCGCTCTTGGCGCGGATCAGCTCGTCGATGCGCTCCTGGTAGTCGTCGGTGTAGTCGGCGGGCCGCCACTCGTCGGCCATCGCGCCGATCAGCTGCTCGGCCAGCTCCAGATCGCGGTCGCCCAGCTCGGCGCCGGGGATCGCGGGCAGGGTCTCCGCGGGGTCGCGGACCTCGTCGGCCCACCACAGCGTGCTCAGTGTCAGGACCCCCTGCTGCGGGCCCACTACCGCCAAGTGCTGGCGCTCCCGCATCACCAGCCTGGTCAGTCCCAGGCGCCCCGACCGCTCCAGGGCACGGCACAGCAGCCGGTAGGGCTTGGCCGATCCCGCGGAGTCGGGAGCGACGTAGTAAGCGGAGTCGTACCACAGCGCCTCGACGTCGCCGGCCGGTACGAACGCGCCGATCTCCAGCGACCGGGACCGCCCTGGCGCGATCTCCTCCAGCTCGGCGGGCTCGACGATGACGTACTCGTCCGAGCCCGACTCGTCGGCCCTGGCGCCGCGCACGATCTCGGAGGAGTCCACCTCCGTTCCGGTGCGCTCGTTGATCCGCCGGTAGCGGATCCGGTCGGAGGTACCGCGCTGGAACTGGTGGAAGCGCGTTCCGTGGCGCTCGCGGGCGGTGAACAGCCGCACCGGCAGGCTCACCAGCCCGAAACTCAACGTCCCTTTCCACACCGGAGAGGCCATCGGCGTGCCTCCTTCCCCCGACCTATCTCCCATAGTGCCCCTTTGCAGGTAAAACGCCGCAGACTGCGGGTAAAGACACACACGAACGGGGGAGCGCGGTGACCGAGCAGGCACCGGGATGGCGGGTGGGCGGGCGCCGGGTCCGCATCCACAAGCCCGACAAGGAGCTGTTCGAGCCGGGCGGGGTCACCAAACGCGAACTCGCCGAGTACTACCGCACCGTCGCCGGGCCGATGGTGCGCCATCTGCGCGGGCGGCCGCTGGCCGTGCAGCGCTACCCGCACGGGATCGGCGACCCCCAAGGCGGTTTCTACGTCAAGAACCGGCCTTCGCACGCGCCCGCCTGGGCCGGGGCGGTCGGCGTACCCGCCGACGGCGGGGCCCGGCGCGAGATGCTCGTCTGCGACGACGCCGCCACCCTGGTGTGGCTGGCCGACCAGGCCGCCGTCACGCTGCACCCGTGGCTGAGTCGGGCGCCCCGCGTGGACACCCCCGACCGGCTGGTCATCGACCTGGATCCGCCCGGCGACGACTTCGCCGCGGTGCGCCGGGCGGCCCACGACGTCCGGGAGGTGCTGGAGAGCCTGGGGCTGGCGGCCTACCCGATGACGACCGGGTCGCGCGGGGTGCACGTGGTGGCGCCCATCCGGCCCGAGATCCGCGCCGGCCAGGCCCGCGACTTCGCCCGTGTGATCGCCGAGCTGGCCGCCCGCCGGCGGCCCGACGAGCTCACCACTGCGCTGCGCAAACAGCGCAGGGGAGGGCGGCTCTTCCTGGACTACCTGCGCAACGGCTACGCCCAGCTGGCGGTGGCGCCCTACTCGGTGCGGGCGCTGCCGAGCGCCCCCGTGGCGACCCCGATGACCTGGGACGAACTGGAGCACATCGACTCGGCCCGGCACTGGACCGTGCGCACCTTCGCCGGGCGCGCCGACACCGACCCCTGGCGCGGCATCGGGCGCCGCGCCCGCTCGCCCCGCCGGGCCATCGACCGGTTGTAGGCCGCGCTGTGCGAGCGCCCGCCGGTGGGCGGCCCTTACCCGTCGCCGAGGACGTGCTCGCGAAGGAACGCGTTGGCGAACTTGCCGGCGGGGTCGAACCGGCGGGCCAGGGCCGCGAAATCGGGCAGGCGGCTGTAGCGCTCGCGCAGCGCCGCGGGCGGGACGGTGAACAGCTTGCCCCAGTGGGGCACGGCGCCGAAGGGGGCCAGCCGCTCCTCGATGAGCTCCAGCACCGGAAGTACCGCGGCGGTGTCGGGAACCAGGGTGAAGTGGAAGGCCGCGGTGTCCTGGCGGTAGCTGGGGCTCAGCCACTGCTCGTCGGCGGCGACGGTACGGATCTCGTTGATCTGCACGACGCGGGCGATGCGCTCGCGCAGCGGTTCCAGCGCCCGTAGCGCCGCCACGGCCGCATGGCGCGGCAGCAGGTACTCCGCCTGCAGTTCCGCGCCGGCGCTGCTGGGCGGCGACCCCGGGCGGAAGTGCGGCAGGCGCTCCGACCACGGGCCCGCCGCCCCCAGCTGCTCGGTGCAGTGCTGGGCGGCCATCCCGGGAACGGGGTGGCGCGGCCCGTCGGCCGGCCGCGCGCCGAAGAAACCGGACGCGGCGTCCTCGTGGAGCGTGTCCCCGACGCGGTGCTTGACCCACACCTGGTCGATCACGGGTTCGCGCCAGGCGGTGAACAGGCTGACGCTGTAGGCGGCGCCGGTGATCGCGTCGAAGCCGTCCTCCAGCGCCTCCAGCGGCAGGTCGTCATAGACCCGTTGGGCGACGTCGAAGGTGGGTGCGGTGCGCAGCGTCATCGACGTCACCACGCCCAGCGCGCCCAGGGCGACCACCATGCCGTCGAAGTCGGTGCCGTGCTCGGCCCGGCTGAGGGCCACCAGGTCGCCTTCGGCCGTGACCAGCTCCAGCCCTTCCACGGCGGTGGCGAGGCTGCCGTTGGCGTCGCCGGAGCCGTGGGTGGCGGTGGCGCACGAGCCCGCCACCGAGATGTGGGGGAGCGATCCCAGATTGTGCAGGGAGCGGCCGCGCTCGTGGAGCCATTGGGCCAGCTCGGCGTAGCGCACGCCCGCACCCGCCTGCACCGTTCCGGCGGCGGTGTCCAGCTCCATGGTGCGCGGCAGGTGCGCCAGCGAGACCAGCGCGCCGGGGGTGTCGGCGACGGCGTTGAAGGAGTGCCCGCTGCCGAGGGCGCGCGCCCGCTCGGCGCGGGCGATGACCGCCTGCAGTTCGGCGACGGTGGAGGGGTGGTGGAGGCGTTCGGCGGTGAAGCCGATGTTGCCCGCCCAGTTCGTGGTGCGCCGGTTCACCTTCGGCCCCTTCCCAGGGGTGGATGGATCGGACGGTCGGGGCCGCCCGCGGTAGGCAGCCACCACAGATACCAGACGCGGCCGCCGGCGCCGCCGTGCGGGACCGGGCGGGCGGGTTCGGGCCGCGGCCCGGATGGATGGGCGGCCCGGCGTGTCGGTCGGTCCCGCGCGTCGCCCGCGGCCGCGTACCCGGAGCGTGTTCAGTACGCCGCGGGGGCGGAGTTCCGGTTCCGGCGCAGGTCACGGTCGCACGGAAGTCGCTCGCGGGCCCGGAGGGGCGTATGCTTGCGGATGGACGGCATGAGGGTGCGGCGGCGATGGAACAGGTTCCGCGACGCGCCGAAGGGTGTCGTTGACGCTGTCCGTGCGACCGGCTTACCTTCATTGTCGAAGGAACCCGCGGCGCACCCTTCATGCCCCCTGTCAAACCGCCGTGGGCCGAGGAGCCGGAGGTTCGGCGTGGCGGTTACTAGCGGTGAGCAGCAAACCTCCGCTCTCGGGCATACAGCGATACGGCGAGCTGGGGAGCAGGGCCTGCTGTGCGAAGAGGACGTGGTGGCGCTGCCTATGGACGTCGGTTATCGCGGTCCCACGGCGTGTGCGGCCGCTGACATCACCTATCGGCAACTCGACTACTGGGCCCGCACCGGCCTGGTGAACCCCAGCGTGCAGTCCGCCGACGGCCGGCCCGCGCTGTACGACTCCCGCGACGTCCTGCTCCTCAAGGTCGTCAAGCGCCTGCTCGACACCGGCATCTCCCTGCAGCAGATCCGCCCGGCCGTGGACCACCTGCGCTACCGCGGGACCGCCGACCTCGCCCAGATCACCCTGATGAGCGACGGAGTCAGTGTCTACGAGTGCACCTCGCCCGACGAGGTGGTCGACCTCATGCAAGGCGGTCAGGGGGTGTTCGGTATCGCGCTGGGACGCGTCTGGCGCGAACTGGAGAGCGCCCTGGGCGAGGTGCCCGGCGAGGACCTGGAAGGCTCGCTGAGCCCGCAGGCCCCGCCCGCCGACGAGCTGGCGCGGCGCCGCCGCGAACGCAAGACCGGCTGAACCGCCCGCCCGCCCGGGCCCCGCGGCCCCGAACGCGCCCTCCGCCTGATCGGCACGCGTCCATCCGCGCGTGCCGACCCCCGCCGCGCGCCGGGGGTGTGACACGTGTCCGGTCGCGGCCACTCCACGTCGGCGCCGCGATCCAGTAGCGTCGGGACGTGCGGGGAGGCGATGCGGCGCCCGCAGGAGTGCCCCCCGCCGCCGACGGTCCGCAAGTGCCGTAGATAATGGGCCACCCACAACTGAACACCGGAGTCGACACCACATCCGGCCGTCGATACCACGCGGGAGAGACCCCCACAGCGGGGCGCCGACGGGGCAACACTCCCCAGTAACCTCTCAGGCACCAAGGACCGCGTGGAGGAGGCCACTCTGGAGCGGTAGGCGAGACGTGCCGCCTCGGCCCACGGGCCGTGAGCGACAGAGGGGGAGACCAGACAGGAGCAGCCGCATAGCGGCACAGCGACCAGGAGGTCTCCATGACGGAGCAGCCAATCCGTGAACGAGGGCCGGACGTCGGCGCCGCGGCCGCCCGCGGATTCGCCGATCGCCACATCGGACCGGACCCGGCCCAGCTCACCCAGATGCTCAAGACGGTGGGCCATGGCAGTACGGCCGATCTGATGACCGCGGCTTTGCCCGAGTCGATCCTCACCGGCCCCGGACAGCCGGCCCCGTTGGAGCTGCCCGAGGCGGCCGGCGAGACGGAGGCGCTGGCCGAGCTGCGGGAACTGGCCGACCGCAATCGGGTACTGACCTCGATGATCGGCCAGGGATACTACGACACCGTCACCCCGCCGGTCATCCGGCGCAACATCCTGGAGAACCCGGCCTGGTACACGGCCTACACGCCCTACCAGCCCGAGATCTCCCAGGGGCGCCTGGAAGCCCTGCTGAACTTCCAGACGATGGTCTCGGATCTGACGGGACTGGACGTCACGGGCGCCTCGCTGCTGGACGAGGCCACGGCCGCCGCCGAGTCGATGACGCTGGCGCGCCGCGCCACGCGCGGCAAGGGCGACGTGTTCATCGTCGATTCCGACGTGTTCCCGCAGACCCTGTCGGTGCTGCGCACCCGGGCCGAGCCGCTGGGCATCGACGTGGTGGTGGCCGACCTCTCCCAAGGGCTGCCCGACGCCGACGCCTTCGGCGTGCTCATCCAGTACCCGGCCGGCAGCGGCGCGGTGCGCGATCCGCGCCCCGTCATCGCCGAGGCCCACGAGCGCGGTGCGCAGGCGGTGGTCGCCGCCGACATCCTCGCGCTGACCCTGCTGCGCAGCCCCGGTGAGATGGGTGCCGACATCGCGGTGGGCTCCACCCAGCGCTTCGGCGTGCCCATGGGATTCGGCGGGCCGCACGCCGGCTACATGGCGCTGCGCGAAGGACTCCAGCGCCAGTTGCCCGGACGCCTGGTGGGCGTCTCGGTCGACAACGCCGGCAAGCCCGCCTACCGGCTGGCGCTGCAGACCCGCGAGCAGCACATCCGCCGGGAGAAGGCCACCAGCAACATCTGCACCGCCCAGGTGCTGCTGGCCGTGATGGCATCGATGTACGCCGTCTACCACGGCCCTCAGGGGCTGCGGGCCATCGCCGAGCGGGTGCACGGGCACACCGTCGACCTCGCCGAGCGGTTGCGCAACGCCGGCCTCGGCGTCGCCGACGACCGGTTCTTCGACACGCTGCGCGTGCGGGTGCCCGGCGCCGCGACCGCGGTCGTCGGGGCGGCGGCCGAGCGCGGCATCAACCTGCTCGCTGCCGACTCCGACACCGTGGGCATCAGCTGCGACGAGGTCACCACCGCCGCCCACCTGGAGCAGATCGTGGCGGCCTGCACCGGCGCCCCCACCTCGGGCAGCGCCCACGGCGCCGCCGACGCCGGCGACCGGGGCCGGGACTCGGCCGCGCTGCCGCAGGACCTGCGCCGCGGCGTGGACTACCTGACCCACCCCGTCTTCTCCTCCCACCGCAGCGAGACGTCGCTGCTGCGCTACATGCGCCGGCTCTCCGACAAGGACCTGGCGCTGGACCGCAGCATGATTCCGCTGGGCTCGTGCACGATGAAGCTCAACGCCACCGCCGAGATGGAATCGGTGACCTGGCCGGAGTTCGCCGCGCTGCACCCCTTCGCGCCCCTGGACCAGGCGGCGGGCAGCGTGCGCATCGTGCGCGACCTGGAGCGCTGGCTGGCCGAGATCACCGGCTACGACGCGGTGTCGCTGCAGCCCAACGCCGGGTCCCAGGGCGAGCTGGCCGGGCTGCTGGCGATCCGCGGCTACCACCGCGGGCGCGGCGAGACCGGCCGCGACGTCTGCCTGATCCCCAGTTCCGCCCACGGCACCAACGCCGCGAGCGCGATCATGGCCGGTATGCGTGTCAAGGTCGTGGCCTGCGACGACGGCGGAAACATCGACATGGCGGACCTGCGGGACAAGACGGCCCGGCACGCCGGCGACCTGGCCGCGATCATGGTGACCTACCCCTCCACGCACGGCGTCTACGAGGACACCATCACCCAGGTGTGCAGCCTGGTGCACGAGGCAGGCGGGCAGGTCTACGTCGACGGCGCAAACCTGAACGCGCTGCTGGGGTGGGCCAAGCCCGGCGCGTTCGGCGCCGACGTCAGCCACCTCAACCTGCACAAGACCTTCTGCATCCCCCACGGCGGCGGCGGTCCGGGTGTGGGTCCGGTAGCGGCGCGCTCCCACCTGGCCGCCTACCTGCCCAACCACCCCAGCCAGCCCGAGGCCGGCCCCTACACCGGCGTGGGCCCCGTCTCGTCGGCGCCTTTCGGCTCCGCCGGGATCCTGCAGATCTCGTGGGCCTACATCCGGATGATGGGCCAGGACGGGCTGCGCTCGGCCACCGAGTCGGCCGTGCTCACCGCCAACTACGTCGCCAAGCGGCTGGAGCCCTACTACCCGGTGCTCTACACCGGCCAGGGCGGTCTGGTGGCCCACGAGTGCATCATCGACATCCGCGGCCTGCAGAAGAGCACGGGCATCAGCAACGAGGACGTCTCCAAGCGGCTGATCGACTACGGGTTCCACGCGCCCACCATGTCGTTCCCGGTCGCCGGGACGCTGATGGTCGAGCCGACCGAGAGCGAGGACCTGGCCGAGCTGGACCGGTTCGTCGACGCGATGATCGCCATCCGCGGCGAGATCGACCGGGTCGCCGACGGATCCCTGCCCCCCGAGGACAACCCGCTGAAGAACGCGCCGCACACCGCTGAGGCGCTGACCGTCCAGGAGTGGGAGCGCCCCTACTCCCGCCACGAAGGCGCGTTCCCGGTGCCGGAACTGCGCTACGACAAGTACTGGTCGCCGGTGGGCCGGATCGATCAGGCTTACGGTGACCGCAACCTGGTCTGCGCCTGCCCGCCGCCGGAGGCGTTCGAAGCCTAGGGCCGCCGGGTCCGCGCCGCCCGGGCGGCGCGGACCCCGCACACGCGGCGGGCGGCCGCCGGTTCCGCAGCGCGGATGCGGGCCGGCGGCCGCTGTCGTGCGCACCGGGAGCCCGAACACCCCAAGAAATCTACATCGTAAAGGAGGTGGTGGCGGGTCCCGCATCCCGGAACAGGCGCCCGCCGACAGCCGGATCCGGCCGATGCGGCCGCGCCTGCCCGCCGGGTTCCCGCCGACGGGCTAGGGTCCGAACGAGACGTCGGGGCGGTCGGTCGCCGCCCTGCACCGCCCCGCCCCCCCCGCGTGGAAAGTACGCCTGAGATGACAGCGTCCGCCGGATCCTCCGCACACGCCTCCGGAGACGAGCCGGAGCTCGCGAGCCTGCTGGAGCAGGCGCGCGACCTCGCCGAGAACGGCCACCTCGACCGCGCAGCCCAGGTCTACGAACGCGTGGTGGAGGGCGGATCGCCGCGCTACCTCCCGCGGGCCGCCCTCGGGCTGGCCGTCGTCCGCCACGACATGGGCGACGTCGCGGCGGCGCACGCGGCCGCGCGCACCGCGATCGCCACCGGCCACCCCGAATTCGCGCCGCGCGCCGCTTACCACCTGGCCCTGTCCCTGGAATCCGCCGGCGAAGACGACCGGGCCCGCGAGGCCTGGAACGAGGTCATGGACTCGGGCAACAACCGCTACCGGCCGGCCGCCCACTACGGGCTGGCGCGCCTGGCCGAAGAGCGCGGCGACACCCGGGCCGCCGAAGAGCACTGGGAGCAGGTGCTGCAGAGCGGCTCGGCGGAGGTCGCACCCGAGGCCGCACACGACTACGCGGCCCGGCTGCTGGCCCAGGGCCGCCCCGACGCCGCCGCCGATGTCGTCGACCGCGGCCTGGAGGCCGGCGAGCACGCCGGACTGCGGCTGCTGCTGGGCGCCGTGCACGTCGAGTACGCGATCAGCGCGTTCGGCGCCGTCGTCGGCGAGGCGGAGGCCGAAGCCGGCACGGAGGCCGATGCGGCCACGGCGGTCTCCGGGCCCGCGGTGGCGCCCGAGGTCGCCGGCGGCGCCGTCGAGCTGCTGGCCCGCCTGCTCGCGGTGCGCGGCGACGGCGAGACCGCCGAGCGGGTGTGGGCCGACGGGTTGGCCCACCGCGACCCCGCCACCGCCGGCGAGGTCCGCGCCCGGTTGCGCCGCGGTTTCCTGGCGCCCGAACCCGGACCGGCCTCCGACGACCGGGCCCCGGAGCAGGACGAGGGCGCCGACTGGTGGGAGCCCTACGTCGAGGCGGCCGCCGCGCAGAACAGCGCCCCCATGCTCACCGGAGAGCTGTTCGTCGCCCTCGACCGGATGTACACCCGCCTCGCGCTGCCCCTGGCCCAGGGCGAAGGCGACCCGGAGGCCCTGCGCCGCGCAGTGCAGGAGGCGGTTCGCACCCCCGGACAGTACGTGTGGGGGCCGGCACTCGACGACGACTTCCGCGAACGGCTCCGCGTGGCAGCGGGATCCCGGGCCCCGGTCCTTCCCGAAGGGTGGCCCGGAACCGCCGACTGACGCCGGTGCGGCGGGAGCCCTGCGGGCGGCGCGCCGCCCGCCCGGCGGTCCTAGATTGGTGGCATGGAGCTCGATACGCCCCGCGGCCCGGCGCTGGCCGATCTCGGCCTGCCGTCCGGCGAACCGCGCTACCTGCTGGCCATCACCCACGGAGCCGGCGGCGGCGTCGACGCGCCCGACATCACCGCGGTGTGCGAGGCGGTGCTGGCGTCGGGCGGCGCCGTCGCCCGCATCACCCAGACCTACCGGGTGGCCGGCCGGAAGATGCCGGGTTCGGCGACCCGTCCCCAGGACGAGGCGTGGACGTCTGCAGTGCGGGGCGTGTGCGCGGACCCGCGCGTGCACGGGATACCGCTCGTGCTCGCCGGGCGCAGCAACGGAGCCCGCGTCGCCTGCCGCACCGCTGCGGAACTGGGCGCGGCGGCGGTGGTCGCGCTGGCGTTCCCGCTGCACCCGCCGGGCAAACCGGAACGCTCGCGGGCTCCGGAACTGCGCGGCGCCGGGGTGCCCACTCTGGTGGTCAACGGGGACCGCGACCCCTTCGGCGTCCCCGACGCGGCCGACGCCGCGTCGCTCGTGGTGCGTCCGGGAGAGCGGCACGACCTTGCCGGAGACGTCGGCGCCGTGGCCGGTGCGGTCACCGAATGGCTCACCGAGCGGCTGGGCTGAGTCGAGCGCCGGCGGCGCCGGGCGTGCCCGGATCGAAACCGCCGGGGCGGGATCAGGCGACGGCGCTGATATCGGTCGGGCGGTGCGGGGCGACGACGTCGCCGTCGGGCAGTAGCTCGCCGGTGTCCTCGAAGTTCACGACGCCGTTGCAGAGCAGGCTCCAGCCCTGCTCGGGATGGCTGGCCACGACGCGGGCCGCTTCGCGGTCGACGTCGTCGCAGGACGGGCACTGGGGTCGGTGCGGGCACATCTTGCGCCTCCGGTCGTTTCGATCACTGCTCCCCCGAGCTTAGTGGCGCGAGTCACAGTGCACCTGGTTTTGCGGGGATTCGACGCCGAAGGCCGCCGGGGCGGTCCGGCGACACGGCGAATCGGCCGGATGCGGTCAGGCGACGTGCTCGGAATATCCCGAAAAGCGCGGACGAACGGGGCAACAGGTTCCGCCTGTGCGCCGAGACCGCATGCAGCCTCGGCGTGTCGCGCTGCGGCCGCGGGGCGGACTCGCGGCGGCGCCGGATCAGCAGGCGGCCAGGCGCTCCCGGCACAACCGGTCCGCGCGCCGGACGGGTTCGGGCACCCGGTAGTGCGGTGCCGCGCGCAGTGTCAGTTCGGTGGCCGAATCCAGGTCGATGCGGTGGCCCACCGAAACGTAGACCGGTTTGATCCCGGCGCGGGTGCGCAGGCACCGGCCGACCGGCTCGCCGCCGTCCACCAGCGGAGTCCAGGAGCCCCGCTCGGACGCGGGCTCGGCGGCGCGGCCGACGAACGGGGTCTTGCCCACGCCCAGCACGGGCGCCTCCAGTGCGAGCCCGACGTGGCAGGCCAGGCCGAAACGGCGCGGATGGGCCAGGCCGAAACCGTCGCAGACGAGCACGTCGGGCGCCGTCCGCAACTGCGCGACGGCGTCCAGCAGCGCCGGCGCCTCCCGGAAAGCGAACAGCCCGGGCACATAGGGAAACCGCGGACACGACACGACGGTGGCGGAGTCGACCGGTCGCCACTCCGGCGCGGCGAGCACGACCGCCGCGGCCGCGAGCCGGTCGTCGTCGGCCGAGTAGGCCACGTCCAGGCCGGCGACCAGGGAGACGGCGCCGGCGTCGACGGCCTCGTGGCGCACCAGCGGGGCCGACCGCTCCTGCACCGCCCGTGCCTGTGCGGCGTCGGTCGGCCGCTCCTGCTGGGCGATGCCCCCTGCAGCCGTGCGCCCCCGGGCGCTGTCGATCCCGTCCATACCGCAAACCCTAGCCGGGCGGGGTAGGACGCCGAGGGCGTCCCCGGGGCGCCCTCGGCGCTGCGCTGGTTCGCCAACGGGCTGCTGATCCGGTCGCGTCCTTCCGGAATACCGCGAGTGCGGTTCACCTCGATGGCGCCGCCCGGCGAAGAGGCCGAGCGGCGCCTCGGGGAACTCCTCGTCGCGGCGGATACCGGGATCGGGGAGGTCGCCACCGAGGCCGTCTCCCGGGAGACGAAGGACGGGGGAGTGCGGGACTCCTGCAGATGGGTGTTTCGGCACCGCGGCGCAGGCCCCCACGGCGCTCAACTGATCTTCACCAGTCACGACGCTGCGCTTCTTGGCCGCGGATCCGGGGTGCAGAGGTGCTTGGGCGGGATCAGATCTGGTTCTGCGAGAAGGTCGTCTCCGGCGCGACCGAGATCTACCCCCTGTCCGGCTTCGAGGCCGCCGACGAGGGAACCCGTGCCCGGAAGTGTCCGGCCGGCCGCTACGGAGCGAACGTAAGACCGTTCTCGTCCTCTGCGAGGGCGCAACAGAGGTGGCCTGCCTCAAGGGATTGCGGGTGCGTTTCTCCGGGGTTCATGTCGATGTGCGGACAGCGAAGACCACGGACGCCCTGAGCATCGTCGACGAGGCGATCGCCCGCGCGGGCGATGGCCACCACCGGGTGTGGGCCGTCTTCGACACCGAGGGGGAGGACACCGCCCGCGCCGAGGAGCGCGTCCGAGAGTTCAACGGCACGGCCCGGGACGTGTCCGTGGACACCGCTGTGTCCCATCCCGACTTCGAAGTGTGGCTCCTGCTGCACTATCGAACGGCCGCTGAGGTCAGAGAATGCTGCACCACGGGAGACGCGGCGAAGACGCTCGAAAAGGCCCTTGCGCACTGGCAGAAGGGCGGGTGGAACGCACAACGCCGTCGCGGCACCCGCTACGAGGACTTCGCCGCGAACGTGCAGGACGCCTGCCGGCGTGCTGACGAACTCGGGGAGGTGTCCAGGGGCGCCCTTCCCGCCACCGGCGTCGGCGCCGTGATCCGGGCCGAGGAGGGGCGGTTTCCGCACGCGCGGGTGACGTGCGGGCGCGCCTGCCGGCGCATCGGTCGTGGAGGCGGGCCGATCGCATGGCGAAGAGCCTGGCCGGCGCCGCCCCGCCCGCCGCGGCTCGGCCCGCACGGCGGCCTCAGGCCGCGCCGCGGCTGCGGCGGGCCGCGGGGCGGCTGCGGCGGCCGGCTCCGGCCAGGCCCCCGCGTTGGAACGCGCGCACCAGTTCGCCGCCGAAGCTGACCCCCGCACCCAGGCCCAGGCCGATCGCCACCGCCTCCGACAGGCTCAGCAGCCCCTGCACCGGCTGGTTCAGGGTGATCTCCAACAGGCCGCGGTACAGGATGCTGCCGGGCAGCAGGGGCGCGATCGCCGGAATCACATAGGGCAGCACGGGCCGCCGGGTGCGCCGCGCCAGCGCGTGGCCCATCACGCCGATGACCACGGCGCCGGCCGCGGTACCCAGGATCGGGGGCGCGTCCAGCAGGCTGCGCACGGTCGCGTAGATCAGCCAGATCACCACGCCCATCGTGCCGATCCAGGGCAGCATGCGCGGCGGAACCGTCAGCGACACCGCGAAGGTCATGGCGATGCCGGCAGCGCCGAGCAGCACCGGGAACTCCACGCCGGTACCGACGGTGGGCAGATTGTCGAGCGTGACGTCCACGCCCAGGCGCACCGCGGTGTAGGCGACGGCGCCCACCCCCGAGATGATCGCGCCCAGGGTCAAGAAGACCTCCAGCAGCCGCGCCATCCCCGAGACGTAGCTGCCGCTGATTCCCTCTTGCAGGCTGGCCACCAGCGGACGCCCCGGAAGCAGCGCCATGATGTTGCCGGTGATGATCGCGCCCGCCTGCAACCCCAGGTCCAGCTGGTCGCTGCCCCACAGCAGCGCCACGCCGATGGAGGAGGCCACCATCGTCGCCGCGGCCATCTGGTAGAACTCCGCCACGCCGCGCCGCGCGAGGAACGCCGAGGTGCGGTCGCCCAGCACCGTCGCCACGAAAGCGAATGCGGCGACGAGCCACTGGCCGCCGACCATGAGACTGGCGCTGGAGGCGATCAGCCCGAACCCCGTCACGATCAGCCAACTGGGGTAGGGCGGATGCGCACGCTTGATCGCCCGCAGCCGCGCGATGGCGCCTTCCAGCTCCACCGCCCCCAGCGCCGCGTCCTGCACCAGGGCGTGCAGTTCGTTGACGCGAAAGTAGTCCAGGGTGCGGCGGCGCACCACGCGCTCACCGGTGACCGGCGGGTGGTCGCCCCCGGGGTGGGTCGACAGCGTGATCGCGGTGAAGGTGACCGAGGCCTCCGAACGCGGCAGCTCGAAGGCCACCGACAGGCTCAGCATCGACTCGCTGACCACCTCGGTGCTCTCGCCGCTGGCCAGCAGCAGCTCGCCCACGCGCAGTACGAGGTCCAGCGCCCGCGGATCGGGCATCTCCACGGCTTCGTCGAAGAGGTCGGAGTGCATCTCCGCCTCGCGGGACGCACGCCAATCCCGCAGCCGGCTCAGCAGGAAATCGTCGTCCGACGATGCGGGAAGCTGGGGGTCATCGGCCATGAGCGGTTCTCGATACCTCCTCGACGTGCGGAAACGACTGCCGCCCGCACTGGCGGCCACGGGATGAGACGCCCGGTCCCCAGCGCCGGTTGGCGGTGCCCGCCCCGGTGCGGCAGTGAGGTCGATCACGGGCCATGGTCGCAGGTCGCGTGCGCGATCGCCGAGTGCGGCCGCCGTGTGTGGCGCCGGTCTACTCCTCGTCCTCGCCCGGGCGGACGACGCCGGTCTCGTAGGCGTGCACGACCGCCTGCACCCGGTCGCGCAGCCCCAGTTTGGTCAGGACGTTTCCCACGTGGGTCTTGACCGTGGTCTCGCTGACCACCAGGCGGCGCGCGATCTCGGCGTTGGACAGCCCGCGCGCCAGCAGCCGCAGCACCTCGCGCTCGCGCTCGGTGAGGTGGTCCGGCTGGTGCGCAGGCCGCTCCCGGGTGGCGGGCAGCTTGTCGGCGAAGCGGTCCAGGAGCCGGCGCGTGACCGTGGGTGCCACGATCGCCGCCCCGTCGGCCACCACGCGGATCGCCCCCGCCAGCTCGTCCGGGGGCACGTCCTTGAGCAGGAATCCGCTTGCCCCGGCCCGCAGCGCCTCGACGACGTACTCGTCCAGGTCGAAGGTCGTCAGTACCAGCACCTGCACGTGCCGGCCGCTGGTCCGGGACCAGTCCAGGATCTCGCGGGTGGCGTCGATACCGTCCTTACCGGGCATGCGGATGTCCATCAGCACCACGTCGGGCAGCAGCCGGCGGGTGTCGGCGAGCGCGGCGTGGCCGTCGGCGGCCTCGCCTACGACCGCGAACTCCGGTTCCGACTCGAGGATCAGGCGGAAGCCGGTACGCAACAGGGGCTGGTCGTCGACGAGCAGGACGCGGATGGTCATGTGCCGATTCTCGGGGATCGGCGGCGCCGCCGCGTCCACCGCGGCCGGAAGCGGCCGGTTCGGCGGCCGGGCCCGCGTCGGCTCGGCCGCAGGCCCGCGTCGGCTCGGGGTCATTCGCGGTGCGGGAGCGGGATCCGGGTACGGACCTCGAACCCGCCGCCGCTGCGCGGCCCCGCGTCGAATTCGCCGCCGTAGAGGGACACGCGTTCCCGCATGCCCACCAGGCCGTGCCCGGGCTCGTCGGAGGAGGGCGGTGCGCCCTCCGTGCCGCCGCCGCGCCCTCCGGCGCCGCCCTCGTCGACGACGGCCACGTCCACCGCCCGCGGGCCGTAGCGCACCGACACGGTGGTGGGGGCGTCGCGGCCGGCGTGCTTGAGGACGTTGGTCAGCGACTCCTGCACCACCCGGTACAGGGTCAGCTCCAGGCCCGGCGGAAGCCGCACCGGTACGCCCTCGGCGACCAGCTCCACCGGCGTCCCGGTCTCGCGGATCTGGCGGACCAGTTCGCCCAGTCCGGACAGGCCCGGCTGCGGATCGCGTTCGGCGGCGTCGCCGCCGTCGGCGCCCCCGCCTTCGGCTTCGGCTTCGCGCAGGACGTCCACGAGCCGCCGCATTTCCGACATCGCCTGGCGCCCGGTCTCCTCGATCTCGACGAGGGTCTGGCGGGCCCGGTCGGGGGAGCGCTCGATCACCCGGCGCCCGGCGGTGGCCTGCACCGTCATCACGCTGACGTGGTGGGCCACGACGTCGTGCAGCTCGCGGGCGATGCGCGTGCGCTCCTCGGCCAGAACCGCGCGGGTGTGGGCGTCGCGGGCGCGCTCCAGGCGCTCGGCGCGGGCGGCCAGTTCCATCATGTGGAAGGAGCGCATGCGCACCAGCCGCCCCACCCACCAGGACCCCGCGATCCAGCCGAGATAGAAGGCCTGGTTGATCCACCACGGTGCGCCGTCGGTTTCGCCGCCGCCGGGCGCGGTCGTGGCCGGGCTCAGCGCGGTCGAGGCGACGTTGACCGCCATCGCGGCGGCCAGCCCGGCCAGCGAACGCACCAGCGGCAGGTACCGGCCGACCGAATAGGCCGCCGCCGCGATACCCAGACTCGCGGCGCCCCACACCAGGATTCCGGCGAAGTCGCCGGCGAGCCCGCCGAGTGTGACCAGCATGAGCACGGTGAACGGAAGGTAGCGCCGCGCGAACAGCACCAGCGACAGCAGGATCCCGGCGATGTAGCCGGCCGTGTGGTCATGCCACACGGCTGCCATGGCGGGGGTTTCGCGGCTGAGCGTGACCAGCGCGGAGTTGGCCGCCGCCAGCGCGGCCACGACGGCCGCGTCGCCCGTCCACGGCCACCGGCCCCCGCGCAGCGGGGAGGACCCGGCGTCTCGGGGCGCGGCGGCGGTGTCGGCTTCGGGTGGGGCTGGTGCGGCGGTCACCTGCTCCACGCTAGGGGCGCGTGCCGCACACGCCGCCCTTCGCCCGGCCGATCCCGTCTCCTCCGCCGGTAGGACGCGTCCGGGGCGGCGCCGGTCACCGTGCCGGTGCGGGATCGGGCAGCGGGGGAGGGGTGCCGCCGAACTCCGGGCACAGCGCCTGGTGGTCGCACCAGCCGCACAGCTTGCTGGGGCGCGGGTGCCAGGTGCCCGACCGGGCGGTGTCCTCGATGTCGCGCCAGATGCCCAGGATCTCCGACTCGGCCGCCCGCAGCTCCTGCTCGGTGGGGTCGTACCAGCGCACTCCGCCGTCGCCCAGATACATCAGCTGCAGCCGGGCCGGGACCTCGCCGAGTTCGCGCCAGAGCATCACGGCGTAGAAGAAGATCTGGAAGCGCGCCTTGTCCTCGAACCGGGGGCGGGGCGACTTGCCGGTCTTGTAGTCGACGATGCGGATCTGGCCGGCGGGGGCGACGTCGAGGCGGTCGAGATAGCCGCGCAGCCGCAACCCCGACTGCAGCGTGACGTCCAGGCGCTTTTCGCGCTCGCGCGGTTCCAGCCGCTGGGGCTGCTCCATTTCGAAGTAGCGCTCCACGAGTGCGCGCGCCTGGGCCAGCCAGTCGTCGACCTCCTGCTCGGTCGCGAACAGTTCGGCGACCGCCTCGGCCTGCGATGCGCGCAACAGCTCCCACTGCGGACCGATCAGCGACAGCGCCGTGCGCGGAGTGCGGGTCCCGGAAGGCAGCTCGAAGAGCCGCTCCAGCACCGCGTGCACCAGGGTGCCGCGCAGCGCGGCGGCGCTGGGGCGCTCGGGAATCCGGTCGATGGCCCGGAAGCGGAACAACAGCGGGCACTGCAGGAAGTCGGCGGCCCGCGACGGCGACAGGGCGCCGATCACGGGGGCGTCGTCGGGCGAGTCCATGGCCCAACCGTACGGCTTCGCGTGGGTACCGGCGGGCGGGCCGTCCACAGCCCGCCCGCACCGTCCCGGCGCGCGCAGGCAGGTTGCATAGGCTGGGGCCGTGACCCATTCCGGCAGCAGCACTCCGCCCGAGAGCCCGAGTACCGCCCGCAGCACCCGCGACGGATCGGGCTGGCTCATGGCGCGGCCCTTCGGCATCCCCGTCTACGTGACACCCTCGTGGCTGATCATCGCGGCCGTGATCACGCTGATCTACGAGCCCGTGGTCGAGCGCACCCTCCACCTGGGGCCGCTCTCCTACGTCGTGGCCTTCGTCTTCGCGGTGCTGCTGTATGCGTCGGTGCTGATCCACGAGCTCGCCCACTGCGTCACGGCGCGCATGTTCGGGCTGCCCGTCGCCCGGATCACCCTGTACATGCTCGGTGGGCTGTCCCAGATCGAGCGCGAGGCGCCCACACCCGGACGCGAGTTCCTGGTGGCGGTCTCGGGGCCGGTCCTGTCGCTGGCGCTGGCCGCCGCCGGGTTCGCGGGCTACTGGCTCGTCGATCCCCAGACCGTCGTGGGCGTGCTGGTGTGGCAGCTGTGGGTGGCCAACCTCCTGGTGGGCGTGTTCAACCTGCTGCCCGGCCTGCCGCTGGACGGCGGACGCCTGGTGCGGGCCGCGGTGTGGGCGCTCACCCGCAGGCCCTACGCCGGAACCGTGGTCGCCGCCTGGGGCGGGCGGCTGCTGGCGGTGGCCATCGTCGCCGTCCCGGTCCTGTACGGGCTGGCCACCGGGAGCGCGCCCGACCTGTTCGGCATGGTGTGGGCGGTGCTGCTGGCGTCGTTCATGTGGATGGGTGCGGCCTCGGCACTGCGGGCCGCGCGTGTACGCGAACGGGTGCCCACGCTGCGCGCGCGGCGGCTGGGTCGGCGCGTGGTCGCCGTCGGCGCCGACACGTCGGTGGCCGAAGCCCGTCGGCGCATGGAGGCGGCGGGCGCGCGGGCGGTGGTGGTCGCCGACACCGCCGGAACCCCCACGTCCATCGTCAACGAGGCCGCTGCGGCGGCCGTGCCCGACACCCGGCTCCCGTGGGTGCCGGTCTCCAGCGTGGCCCGCGCGATCACCTCCGGGGCGGTCGTCGGCGCCGACCTGGAAGGCGAGGAGCTGCTGGAGGCGCTGCGCGCCCACCCCGCCCAGGAGTACCTGCTGGTGGAGGCCGACGGCAGCGTCTACGGCGCGCTCTACACCTCCGACATCCAGCAGGCCTTCGTCCGGCGCTGAGGCCGTCGGCCGGCGGATGCGCTCGGGGCCCGCTCAGCGGGTGGCGCCCTCGGGCCAGACGACGGTCACGTGGCGCCGGCGGGAGCGGGCGTAGTCGACGATGTCTGCCGTTCCGCCCGGCCCGCGCGGCGGGCAGCCGTCCCACACGGCCAGCAGCTCGTCGCAGTGCTCCACCAGGTAGCGGCCCGCTTCGAGGTGGGCCTGGGAGGTGGACTCCACGTACGGCAGCCGGTGCACCAGCGACGCCTCCGCCATGAGCGCGTCGTAGGTGGCGCGGTGCCACTCGGGCAGGCCGTCGCGGTAGCGGTCGGCCGGCACCACCGCCTCCAGAGCGCCGCCGGCGTCCAGCACGGCGCGCGCGAACAGCGCATCGGCGCCGTCGGCGAGGCAGGAAAGCCCCGTCAGGTACGGCCCGATGCCCCGCAGGCGGGTGCGCAGGACGGAGTCCACCGCACGAGCGACCTCCTCGGGCAGGCCGCGGTGGCCGGTGATCGCGATACGCCGCATCGCCCTTCCTCTCTGGCCCGGGCACCCGCCACGCGGGGTGCGCACAGGCGGCGCTAGGCGGTCAGCGCCGCCGAGGCGAGCTGTTCGTCGAGCTCCTTGACGCAGCGTGCGCCGGGCCCCCGGTAGGCGCGGCGGAAGCGCCGCACCCGCGATATCAGCCGATCGGAGCGGAAGTGCACGGCGATCCGCAGAGAATCGGCGGCCAGCGAGAACGCTTCGTCGACGTCGCCGGCGTCGGCGTGGGCGCCGGCGAGCTCCACCATCAGGTTCGCGCCGCTCTTGGCCGCGGGCCGAGTGCCGCCGAACGCCTCGGCGAAGGCGGCGCGCGCCTCGCGCGGACGGTGCAGCCGCACGCCCGCTCGGGCACGGTACCCGGCGACCTTCGCGTCAGTGAAGGGGAAGACCCAGGGCCAGGGCGGCTCGGTGTTGTCGCTGCGGGCGACCGCGCGCTCGGCGGAGGCGATCTCGGCGTCGGCCGCGGAGGCGTCGCCGAGCGTGGCGTAGGCCATCGCGCGGGTGCACGACAGCCACGCCGCAGCGGTGGGGTGGGTGCCGCCGCCCAGCAGCCGCGCCGCCTCGCCGACCAGGCTCAGCCCGGCCGCGGCGTCCTCGGTCTCGGTCTCGAACGCGGCCAGGCTGCCCACCATGTAGGCGCCCAGCAGCGGATCGCGGGCCAGCCGGGCGTTGCGCACCGCGGTGCGGTAGTAGCCGCGCGCCGATCCGGCGTCGTCCATGTCGGCGTGCAGCCAGGCGGCGAAGCCGGCGGCTTCGCCGGCCGCCGCGGCGATACCGGGCGCGAACGGCGTGCGGCGGGCCCGGGCCAGCGTCCGCCCGGTCAGTTCCACGTGGGCGACCGCGCCGCCGGCGAGGTCGCGCGACGGCGAGGCGCCGTCCAGGCGCCGCTGGCCGCCGGTGATCGCGCGCAGGGTCTGGGCGGTGCCTTCGTCGACCCCGTCGCGCGGGATCGCTCCGGGCGTCAGCGCCGCCGTGGCGACGACCGTGCCGAATTCCCGTCGTCTCGTCGGATCGGCCCCCCTGTCCGGATCGGCGGAGCCCGCGAACCGCAGGAGGCGGATCGGGATCCCCAGCCGCCCGGCGATCTCGCGGACCTGGTCGACGGTGAGTGACTGCTGCCGGTTGACCACCCGCGACACCCAGCTCTGCGAGTAGCCGACGGCGGCGGCGAGCTCGCCTTGGGACCAGTCGCGGGCCAGGCGCACCTGTTCCAGGACACGGGCGAGGTCGCAGGTGGCCAGCGCCTCGGTGATGCCGTCGCGTTCCCAGAAGTCCGGCGGCAGCGCGCTGTCTCGTCGGGGCATGAGCCTAGATTAAAGGTTCCACCAGGCATCGGTGGCTATGTGTGAAAAAGATACTGCTATGCGTAATGCGCATGGAGGGTTACGCGGAGTTCGCTCCCGAGGCAGAGTCAAGGGTCCGAAGTCCCTGTCGTGTCGGGGATGTGTGTAGCGATCAGGAGCGCCCATGACCGTCGGTACCCCGCCCGGTGGAACGTCCGGACTGGCCGCACGCGGCCACACGCTTGACAGCGGCGCCGACGGTCCGCACTGGAGCAGCGCGCTCAGCGGTCTCAGTGCCGAACTGCGGTCGATGGGCGTGCGGGCCCGCACGGACCGCGTCGTCGGCGCGGTCGACGCCGTCGCCGACGGCCCCCGACCGCGGGTGCAGCAGGCCCTGCTGCGGCCGCACCGCGGCCGGCTGTGGTGGTGGCTGGACTGCGGCGCCGACCCGGCGCTGCCGCCGCCGCACCGGACCCCGCTTGCGCCCGCTGCGCGGCCCGCCGAGGCCGCACGGAGGATCGCCCGGGTGCTGCGGGCCCGCCACGGCTGATCGGCCGTCGGGCGGGCCTGCCGCAGGAGTCGGGCCGGGTCACGTCGACGGCTGCGGGGCACCGCCGGTCCGCGCCGGGCCGAACCGCTCCACCGCCAGGCAGGCCGCGCCCACGATCCCCGCCGTGTTGCGCAGCTCGGCCGGCACGATGGGGGCGTTGAGGTCCAGGTAGGGCAGGAACCGGTCGGCGATGCGGCTCACCCCGCCGCCCACCACGATCAGGTCGGGCCACAGCAGCCGCTCCACCTCGTCGTAGTAGCGCTGCAGCCGCTCCCGGGCCCACTGCTCGTACGACAGCCCTTCGCGGTCCTGCACGCTGGAGGCGGCCCGGGTCTCGGCGTCGTAGCCGTCGATCTCCAGGTGCCCGAACTCGGTATTGGGCACCAGGCGGCCGTCCACCAGCAGCGCCGTGCCGATGCCGGTGCCGAGCGTGGTCAGCAGCGCCACGCCCCGTACGCCGCGCGCGGCGCCGTAGCGGTGCTCGGCCACCGCGGCGGCGTCGGCGTCGTTGACGACGCCGACCGCGCGCCCGGTCGCCTCCGACAGCAGCTTCTCGGCGTCGGCGCCGACCCAGGAGGGGTCGACGTTCGCGGCGCTGCGGGCGACCCCGTGCTGGATGACCGCCGGGAAGGTCACGCCCAGCGGCGCCGACTCGGACACGTGCTCGGGGAAGGAGGCGGCGAGGTCGGCGACGACCTCGGCCACCGCCTCGGGGGTGGCGGGGCGGGGCGTCGCCGTTTTGAGCCGTTCCACCAGGAACGTCCCCTGCTCCAGGTCGACCGGCGCGGCCTTGATCCCGCTGCCGCCGATGTCGATTCCGATCCCCGTCCGGGGTGCGCTGGGCGCCATGTCGTCCCGTCCTTCCCGGCCCGCCGGGAAACCCCGGCCCGCGTGTGCCCGTAGTCCGATTGTGCCGCCTTCCGGGACGTGGCGCGTGCGCTGCGCGCCGTGCGGGACGGGGTGGGCGCGCGATTACGCCGTGCGGTGTCCGGGCCGCTAACGTGGGCGACTGCCCGCCCCAGTGCAACGACCGAAACCGCGAAGAGACGAGTACCTGTGACCGGCATCCACGCCCGCCGCGGCCCCTTCCGCGAGGGCGACATCGTCCAGCTGACCGACCCCAAGGGCAAGATGCACACCATCACCCTCAAGGCCGGAGCCGCTTTCCACACCCACCGGGGGCGCCTGGACCACGACGAGCTGATCGGCAGCTCTGAGGGCTGCGTGGTGCGTGCGACCTCCAACACCGCCTATGTGGCCCTGCGTCCGCTGCTGGCCGACTTCACGCTGTCCATGAAGCGCGGCGCGACGATCGTCTACCCCAAGGACGCCGCGCAGATCGTCGCTCAGGCCGACATCTTCCCGGGCGCACGGGTCGCCGAGGCCGGAGGCGGCTCGGGTGCGCTTACCAGCTGGCTGCTGCGCGCTGCGGGCGAGCAGGGGCTGGTCTCCTCCTATGAGCGCCGCGCCGACTTCGCCGAGATCGCCCGCACCAACGTGGAGCGCTTCTTCGGCGGTGAGCACCCGGCCTGGCGGCTGACCGTGGGGGATCTGGCCGAGGAGCTCGCCGAGACCGACCTCGACCGGGTGGTGCTGGACATGCTCGCCCCGTGGGAGTGCCTGGAGGCCGTTTCCACGGCGCTGATTCCGGGCGGGCTGGTGTGCGTCTACGTCGCCACTACGACGCAGATCTCGCGGGTGGTCGAGGAGCTGCGCGACAACGGCTCCTTCTACGAGCCGCGCGCCTTCGAGACGATGGTGCGGGAGTGGCACGTGGAAGGCCTGGCCGTGCGCCCCGACCACCGCATGATCGGACACACGGGATTCCTGGTGACCGCACGGCGCCTGGCCGACGGCGCGGTGCCGCCCGACCGCCGTCGGCGCCCCTCCAAGGGCGCCTACGGCCAGGACTGGCAGCGCGAGCAGGAGGCGCGTGCGGCGGCGGGCGCCCGGCCTTCCTCCGGATCCGGCGCCGCGGACACCGGTCCCGCGGGGGCCGGCGGCGGCGAGTGACATTACGTTCGCGTTACGCCGCACCGGCTCTTATCAGGGTGACCTAGGCGTTCACAACATCGAAAAGTGAGCGCTATGACACTCGCGGCCGCCGGGAGGTTAGGAATCGTCCACGGGTAGGTAGGGTTTCGAGTAGTCGTCCTTCTTACAGGGAGGTGGCGGACGTGGCCGATCGCGACGACGAGCGTCAGACCGAACGCGACCGTGAAGTCGCGGAACTCACCGCTCAAGTCTCCTATCTGGAAAAGGAGCTCAGCGTAGTCCGGCGCAAGCTCGCCGATTCCCCCCGCCACGTGCGGCTGCTCGAAGACCGGTTGCGTGAGGCGCAGGCCAACCTGGCCGCCGCGAACGGTAAGAACGAGCGCCTCGTGGAGACACTCAAGGAGGCTCGCGACCAGATCACGGCCTTGAAGGAAGAGGTCGACCGGCTGTCGCAGCCTCCGTCGGGATTCGGCGTGTTCCTGGGGGCACGCGAGGACGAGACCGTCGAAATCTTCACCAACGGGCGCAAGATGCGGGTCAGCGTGAGCCCTTCGGTGGAGGTCGGCGACCTTCGTCCCGGCCAGGAGGTGATGCTCAACGAGGCGTTCAACGTCGTCGAGGTCCAGTCGTTCGAGACCATCGGCGAGGTCGTGCTCCTCAAGGAGTTCCTCGAGGGCAACGACCGGGCCCTGGTGATCAGCAACCACGACGAGGAGAAGATCGTCCGGCTCGCCGAGCCGCTGCGCGACCAGCCGGTGCGCCCGGGCGACTCGCTGCTGCTGGAGCCGCGCTCGGGCTACATCTACGAGCGCATCCCCAAGTCGGAGGTCGAGGAGCTCATCCTCGAAGAGGTCCCCGACATCGCCTACACCGACATCGGCGGCCTCGGCGGGCAGATCGAGATGATCCGCGACGCGGTCGAACTGCCGTACCTGCACAAGAACCTCTTCTACGAGCACCAGCTGCGCCCGCCCAAGGGCGTGCTGCTCTACGGGCCGCCCGGCTGCGGCAAGACGCTCATCGCCAAGGCGGTGGCCAACTCCCTGGCCAAGCAGGTCTCGGACAAGACCGGCCGCGACGTCGGTAAGAGCTTCTTCCTCAACATCAAGGGCCCGGAACTGCTCAACAAGTACGTGGGCGAGACCGAGCGCCACATCCGCCTGGTCTTCCAGCGCGCCCGCGAGAAGGCCAGCGAGGGCTCGCCGGTCATCGTGTTCTTCGACGAGATGGACTCCATCTTCCGCACCCGCGGGTCCGGGGTGTCCAGCGACGTCGAGAACACCATCGTGCCCCAGCTCCTCAGCGAGATCGACGGTGTGGAGGGCTTGGAGAACGTCATCGTCATCGGCGCCTCCAACCGCGAGGACATGATCGACCCGGCGATCCTGCGGCCCGGGCGCCTGGACGTGAAGATCAAGATCGAGCGTCCCGACGCCGAGGCCGCGCGCGACATCTTCTCCAAGTACATCACCGACGACCTGCCCCTGCACGACGAGGACCTCGCCGAGCACGGCGGGTCCGCGCGCGCCACGGTCGACGCCATGATCCAGCGCGTGGTGGAGCGGATGTACGACGAGAGCGAGGAGAACCGCTTCCTGGAGGTCACCTACGCCAACGGTGACAAGGACGTCCTGTACTTCAAGGACTTCAACTCCGGCGCGATGATCCAGAACATCGTCGACCGGGCCAAGAAGATGGCCATCAAGGACTACATCGACGACGACGCACGCGGCATCCGCGTTTCGCACCTGATGCAGGCCTGCGTCGACGAGTTCAGCGAGAACGAGGACCTGCCCAACACCACCAATCCCGACGACTGGGCCCGGATCTCCGGGAAGAAGGGCGAGCGGATCGTCTACATCCGCACCCTGGTCTCGGGCAAGAAGGGCGCCGACTCCGGGCGCTCCATCGACACCGTGGCCAACACCGGCCAGTACCTGTAGGATGCCCGACGCAGTAGGCCGGGCCGCCCCGCGCGGCCCGGCCTTCCGCTCGTGGGCGGCGGGCGCCCGCGGTGCCCGTCCGGAAGCGCGTGCGGCCGGCCCCCGCGCCACGCCCGGCGGCCGACCGGCCCGTTGGAAACCTGCCCACGGCGGTTCCGGCCCCGCATCCCGGGCACAGCACGGCCTCTCGGATATGACGAAGCGGGCGCAAAGGGGGTAAACCGGTGGCTGTCGGGCCACAATTCGCTGAAGGGAGTTCAAGACCCCGCGACGATGGATAACCTTCCAGCATGAGTGTGCAGCGGATTATGGGCATCGAGACCGAGTACGGCATCTCCGTGCCCGGAAACCCCGGTGCCAATGCGATGGTGACCTCCACACAGGTGGTCAACGCCTACCTGGCGGCCTCCGCCGCGCGAGCGCGCAAGGCCCGCTGGGACTTCGAGGAGGAGAACCCGCTCCGCGATGCGCGCGGATTCGACCTCTCCCGCGAGGTCGCCGACTCCACCCAGCTCACCGACGAGGACCTCGGGCTGGCCAACGTCATCCTGACCAACGGCGCGCGCCTCTACGTCGACCACGCCCATCCCGAGTACTCCGCTCCGGAAGTCACCAACCCCCGCGACGCGGTCCTGTGGGACAAGGCCGGAGAGCGCGTGATGGCCGACGCCTGCGCCCGCGCGAGCACCATCCCCGGTGTCGAGCCGATCCAGCTCTACAAGAACAACACCGACAACAAGGGCGCCTCCTACGGCTGCCACGAGAACTACCTGATGCGCCGGTCCACGCCGTTCGGCGACATCGTCCGCCACCTCATCCCCTTCTTCGTCTCCCGCCAGGTGATCTGCGGGGCGGGACGTGTGGGGATCGGCGCCGACGGCCGTGACAGCGGATTCCAGATCAGCCAGCGCGCCGACTTCTTCGAGGTCGAGGTGGGCCTGGAGACCACCCTGAAGCGGCCCATCATCAACACCCGCGACGAGCCCCACGCCGACCCCGACAAGTACCGGCGCCTGCACGTCATCGTCGGCGACGCCAACATGAGCGAGGTCTCCACCTACCTCAAGCTCGGCACCACCGCGCTCGTGCTGGCCATGGTCGAGGACGGCTTCCTCAACGTGGACCTGTCGTTGGAGACCCCCGTGTCCGACCTGCGGGCGTTCTCCCACGACCCCGGCCTCACCCACGCCGCCCGGCTGCGCGACGGCCGCCGGATGACCGCGGTGGAACTGCAGCGCCAGTACCTGGAACTGGCGCGCAAGTACGTCCAGGACCGGTTCGGTCCCGACGTCGACGCCGAAACCGCCGACATCCTCGACCGCTGGGAATCGACCCTGGAGCGCCTGGCCGCCGACCCGATGCAGCTCTCGGAGGAGCTGGACTGGGTGGCCAAGCTCAAGCTGCTGGAGGGCTACCGCAGCCGCGACGACATCGACTGGGGCCACCACCGCCTCCAGCTGGTCGACCTGCAGTACTCCGACGTGCGTGCCGACAAGGGCCTGTACAACCGCTTGGCGGCCCGCGGGCGCATGCAGCGGCTGCTGGGCGACGGGGAGGTCGACCGGGCCGTCACCGAGCCGCCCGAGGACACCCGCGCCTACTTCCGCGGGCGCTGCCTGGCCAAGTACGCCGACTCGGTGGCCGCGGCCTCGTGGGACTCGGTCATCTTCGACCTGCCCGGCCGCGACTCGCTGCAGCGCGTGCCCACGCTGGAGCCCCTGCGCGGGACCCGCGAGCACGTGGGCGACCTGCTGGAGCAGTCGGCCACCGCCGCCGACCTGGTCTCGGTCCTGACCGGGGACCGCCGCTGAGCCCGGCGGCCCGCCCGCTGGAGGGCCGCCCCGCCGGCGGCCGGGAATCCCCGTGCGGCGGGGCGCGTTCGCCCGGGCACAGGGCGGTGCCCGGGGCGGCCGGTAACGCAAGCACAACAGGCACCGCAATCGAGGTTGAGGCGCCCGCGCTTGGGCCAAGATAAGGGCGAATGCTCCATCGAGGAGGTTGCATCCATGGCGACGAAGGACACCGGCGGCCAGAAGCACGGCAGCCGCCATGAGGAAGAGGTCGAGGAGACCGAGGCCGGCACCGAGGCGCAGGAGCGCAACGAGAAGCTGGACGAGGACACCGACGACATCCTCGACGAGATCGACGAGGTTCTCGAAACCAACAGCGAGGACTTCGTGCGCCAGTTCGTGCAGAAGGGCGGCCAGTGATCCGCGACCCGGGCGGAGGCCGGGTGCCGCGGCACCCGGCGCGGCGGGAACGGCCCCGGCCGGGGGGCCGGGCCGCCGGCCGGTTCGCTCTCAGCCAAGTCCCGGCACGCCGGTGCGCCGCTCGTCTCGGCGCTCACTAGGGTCGCCGGTACCTGCCGACAGAACAACCTCACGCGTCCCGCCCGCCCCCACCGGGCGGGGCGCAATCCGAAGGGAGCCGAGTGTCCGAAGCGTTCGACGGCGGTGGACAGCTGCCGGCCGCGTTCATGAATCCGGGAACCTCTTCGTTCGCCGAGCTGCTCGGCGTGGTCGCTCCCGACCTGCTGCCGACCGCACGGGAGCTCCCGCAGGGCGCCACCACGACGCACATGACCCCCGAGGCCACCACGATCGTCGCCCTGACCTTCCCCGACGGCGTGGTACTGGCAGGCGACCGCCGGGCGACCACCGGCAACGTCATCGCCAACCGCGACGTGGACAAGCTCTACCGCACCGACGAGTTCTCGGCCGTGGCCATCGCGGGGGCCGCCGGTGTCGGCATCGAGATGGCCAAGCTGTTCCAGGTGGAGCTGGAGCACTACGAGAAGATGGAGGGGCGCTCGCTGTCCCTTGAGGGCAAAGCCAACCGGCTGGCCACGATGATCCGGGGCAACCTGCCCATGGCGCTGCAGGGCTTCGTGGTGCTGCCGCTGCTGGTGGGCTACGACACCGATCGCGGCCTGGGCCGCATCTTCAGCTACGACGCCGTCGGCGGGCGCAGCGAAGAGCACGACTACCACACCATCGGATCGGGCGCGGTCTATGCCCGCGGTTCGCTCAAGAAGCTCTTCGGCGACGACCTGGCCGAGGAGGACGCCGTTCGCGTGGCGCTCCAAGCGCTCTACGACGCCGCCGACGACGATTCCGCCACCGGCGGCCCCGATCTGCACCGCAAGATCTACCCGCTGGTCGACGTGATCACCGAGGACGGCCACCGCCGCATGGCGGAGGAGGACGTCGCGCGCCTGGCCACCGCGGTGGTCGAGGAGCGTGCGCAGCGGCCCGACGGCCCTCGGGCACCGCTGCGCTGAGCCCCCGCCCCGACGATCTGTAGCAAAGGAACGATTCGCGGTGTCGATGCCGTTCTACGTTTCGCCCGAACAGAGCATGAAGGACAAGGCGGACTATGCCCGCAAGGGCATCGCCCGCGGCCGAAGCGCCGTCGTGCTGCAGTACGACGGCGGCATCCTGTTCGTTGCCGACAACATCTCCCGCACCCTGCACAAGATCAGCGAGCTCTACGACCGCATCGCCTTCGCCGCGGTGGGCCGCTACAACGAGTTCGAGAACCTGCGCCAGATGGGGGTGCGCCTCGCCGACGTGCGCGGCTACGCCTACGACCGCAGCGACGTCAGCGGCCGGGTGCTGGCCAACATCTACGCCCAGACCCTGGGCACCGTCTTCAGCGAGAGCAACAAGCCCTGGGAGGTGGAGATCGTCGTCGCCGAGGTCGGCGACGACGCCGCCTCCGACCAGATCTACCGCATCACCTTCGACGGCTCGGTGGTCGACGAGCAGGGCTATCTGGCGATGGGCGGATCGGCGGAGCAGGTCACCACCGCCCTCAAGGAGCGGTTCGACAAGGACGCCTCGCTCGGCGCCGCCGTCAACGCCGCCGTGCACGCGCTGCGCCACGAGAACGGCGAGGAGCGTGATCTGGACTCTTCCGGACTGGAGGTGGCCGTCCTGGAGCGCGGGCGCCGCGAGCACCGCAAGTTCCGGCGCGTCACCGGCGACCGGCTCACCTCCCTGATGGAAGAGGGTGCGGCGTCGGGCGGAGCGGATCCGGCGCAGGATTCGGCGGCGGAGGAGCCGGGCGGCGGCTCCCAGGACCGGACGAACGGTTCCTGACACGCGATCGGCGGGCGCGGCCCGGCAGCCCGGCACTGCCCGCAGCGGCGGGCGCCGCGGCGCGGGGCCGCGCCCGCCGGGGTTTCCGCACACCCCCGTGGGCGATGAATACTCTGGGAGCCGTTGCAGCACTCCGGATACCGGCCGGGGGCGGTGACAGGACGGGATTGGTGAGACCACATGGAACGTCGGATCTTCGGTCTTGAGAACGAATACGGCGTCACCTGCACGTTCCGGGGCCAGCGGCGGCTCTCCCCCGATGAGGTGGCGCGCTACCTGTTCCGCCGCGTGGTCTCCTGGGGCCGCAGCAGCAACGTGTTCCTGCGCAACGGCGCCCGGCTCTACCTGGACGTGGGCAGCCACCCCGAGTACGCCACCCCCGAGTGCGACAGCCTCGCCGACCTCATCGCCCACGACAAGGCCGGCGAGCGCATTCTGGAGGGGCTGCAGGTCGACGCCGAGCAGCGCCTGCACGAAGAGGGCATCGCCGGCGAGATCTACCTGTTCAAGAACAACACCGACTCCGCCGGCAACTCCTACGGCTGCCACGAGAACTACCTGGTGGGGCGGCACGGCGAGTTCGGCCGGCTGGCCGACATCCTCATCCCCTTCCTGGTCACCCGCCAGATCGTGTGCGGGGCCGGCAAGGTGCTGCAGACGCCCCGCGGCGCGCTGTACTGCGTGAGCCAGCGCGCCGAGCACATCTGGGAGGGCGTCTCCTCGGCGACCACCCGGTCGCGGCCCATCATCAACACCCGCGACGAGCCCCACGCCGACGCCGAACGCTTCCGCCGGCTGCACGTCATCGTGGGCGACTCCAACATGAGCGAGGTCACCACCCTGCTCAAGCTGGCCTCCACCGACCTGGTGCTGCGCATGGTCGAGAACGGGGTGGTGATGCGCGACTTCACGCTGGAGAACCCCATCCGCGCCATCCGCGAGATCAGCCACGACATGACCGGGCGGCGCAAGGTCCGCCTGGCCAACGGGCGCGAGGCCAGCGCCCTGGAGATCCAGCGCGAATACCTGGAGAAGGTGCAGAACTTCGTCGACCGCAACGGCACCGACGCCACCGGCAAGCGGGTGCTGGAACTGTGGGCGCGCACCCTCGAAGCCGTCGAGACCCAGAACCTCGAACTGGTAGCGCGCGAGATCGACTGGGTGTCCAAATACCTGCTGCTGGAGCGCTACCGAACCAAGCACGGGCTGTCGCTGTCCTCGCCGCGGGTGGCCCAGCTGGATCTGACGTACCACGACATCCACCGCGACCGCGGGCTGTTCTACCTGATGCAGCGCAAGGGCCAGATGGACCGCGTCATCGGCGACCTGCACTCCTTCGAGGCCAAGTCGGTGCCGCCCCAGAGCACCCGGGCCCGGCTGCGCGGCGAGTTCATCCGCAAGGCCCAGGAGAAGCGGCGCGACTTCACCGTCGACTGGGTCCACCTCAAGCTCAACGACCAGGCTCAGCGCACGGTGCTGTGCAAGGACCCCTTCAAGTCCGTCGACGAGCGCGTCGACAAGCTCATCGCCGGCATGTAGCCCCGGTCCGCGCAACCGGCGCGCCCGGGGCGGGGCGGGCGCGCCGACCGGTATGCGATCGGTATGTCACCGCGCGCTTCCGGCTCTTACGCTGTTCTCACAGAACTACTGCATCATGGGCACTCCGATAGTGTGTCGGGGACCCGAGCCGGATATCTGAGGTAGTGACCTATGCGACTGCGTGCCGCCGCCATCGCGGTGCCGTCTTTTGCCGTGCTGCTCGCGGTGTCGAGCTGCAGTGCCATCCCCGAGGACTGGCGCACGCCCGCCTTCCTGGAGACCGACCGCCAGGAGATCGACGACCGGCTGCCCGAGGTGAGCGGCGAATTCGGCACGGAACCCGAGGTCGACTTCAGCGGCAAGGCCCCGCCCCAGGAGCAGGTCTCCGGCGTGGTCGAGAAGGGCGACGGCGAGAACGACCTCATCCGCGGCGGCGACATCGTCCAGGCCGACGTCGTGGAGTACCAGTGGACCGCCGAGGGCAAGGCGGAGCAGACCCAGTCGACGTATGAGGCCGACGCCCCCATCCTGCTCAACCTCGGCCAGCTCCAGGAGAACCTGACCGAGAGCCTGGTCAACCAGCCGGTCGGCACCCGGGTCGTCTACGCCTTCCCGCCCCAGGACCCCGAGCAGGCCCAGCAGCAGGGCCAGCCCTCGCCCGAACCGGGCAGCTCGGTGTCGGTACTGGACATCCGCAAACGCTACGGCGAGGCCGAGGTCGTGCCCGGCCAGCAGGACAGCGAGGGCGGTGACGGGCTGCCCACCGTCGAGCAGAGCGGCCACGACCAGCCCGACATCACCGTCCCCGAGGACACCGATCCTCCGGCGGAGATGCGGACCGAAGCGCTGATCCAGGGCGACGGTCCCGAGGTCGAGGCGGGCCAGCAGCTGGTCGTGCAGTACACCGGCGTGCAGTGGAACAACGGCGAGGAGTTCGACTCCACCTGGAGCCGCGAGGGCGCCGAAGGCGTGCCCGCCACCTTCCTCATCGGCGACGGCCAGGTCATCGAGGGCTGGGACGAGGGCCTGGTCGGTGCGAACGTCGGCAGCCGCATGCTGCTGGTCGTTCCGCCGGACCTGGCCTACGGCGACAGCGCCGCGCAGCAGGGGGCGCCCGAGGGCACCCTGGTGTTCGTCATCGACATCCTCGACGCGGTCAACAGCGCACCCCAAGAGGAGCAGGGCGACGGCTCCGGCGAGGGATCGGGCGAGGGATCCGGCGACGGTAGTGGCTCGGGCGACGGCGGCGGCTCCGACGACGGCTGACCGCACGGTTTCCGCGCGCAGGGGCGCCCGGCCCGCTCCGGGCCGGGCGCCCCTGCGCGTCCGGCGGCCCCGCCCCGTGCGCGGGCGCCGGTTGTGCACGGCGTCACTCCCGCCTCCCGGGCGCGGTACCGTCAGGGCGTGAAGGCCCGCGGCCGCGGCGCGGAAGGATAACGGAGGTCCGATGTCGCGCAAGAAGACCGAACGGCAGCTCAACCTGGTGATCTGCCTGCTGGCCACCCGGCGCTTCCTCACCGCGCGGGAGATCCGTTCGACGGTCGCCGGCTACGAGGACGCCGAAACCGACTCCGCCTTCAAGCGGATGTTCGAACGGGACAAGCGCGAACTGCGCGACTCCGGGATCCCGATCGAGACCGGCGGCGGCGACGTCTGGAGCGGCGAGGAGGGCTACCGCATCCTGCGGGCCCACTACCGGCTGCCCGAGATCGAGCTGCTGGCCGACGAGGCCGCCGTGCTCGGCCTGGCCGCCCGCGCCTGGCGGCACGCCGCGCTCGGCGAGGCCGCCGCCAACGCCATCCTCAAGCTGCGCGCCGCCGGAGTACCCGTCGACACCGACGCCGCCCCCGCCCTCACACCCGTGCTGGGCACCGAGGAACCGGCGTTCCTTCCGATCTGGCAGGCGGTGCGCGACCGCCGGCCGATCCGCTTCGACTACCGCAAGCCCGGCGACGAAGCCGCCGCCCGGCGCAGCCTGGAGCCCTGGGGTGTGGTCAACGTCCACGGCCACTGGTACGTCGCCGGCTACGACCGCGACCGCGGGGACCGCCGGGTCTTCCGGCTGGGCCGCATCGCCGGCGAGGTCGAGGTCGCCTCCGCGGGCCCGCCCGTCCACGTGCCCGAGGGGGTCGACGTGCGCACGGTGGTGCGGCTGGGCCGCAGCAGCGAGCCGCAAGGGCTGGCCCGGGTACGGGTCCGCGCCGACGCCGGGCACGAGTTGCGCCGCTCCGCCCAGCGCATCGTGGCCGGCGAGCACAGCGCCGAGAACCGGCGCTGGGACGTGCTCGACCTGCCCTACACCGACGTCGCCGACCTCGTCGGGGCGGTGGCCCGCTTCGGCGACCGCGCGGTGATCGAGGCGCCCGCCGAGGCCCGCGAAGCCGTGGCCGCCCACCTGGCCGAGCTGGCCGCCCGCGACCCCGATCCGCGTGATGCCGCCGCATCCGACGAGGGCCCCGGCCCCTGGACCGCCACCCGCCGCCAGTCGGCCTCCTCCGAGCAGCTGCGCCGGCTGCTGATGCTGGTGCCCTACGCCCTCAGCCACGACGTGCGCGTGCCCGAGGTCGCCGCCCACTTCAACCTCGACCAGCGCCAGGTGCTCAAGGACCTGAGCCTGCTGTGGATGTGCGGGTTGCCCGGCTACACTCCCGGTGACCTGATCGACGTCGATCTGGAGGCCGCCGAGGCCACCGGCGAGATCATCATCGGCAACGCCGACACCCTGGCCCAGCCGCTGCGGCTGACCGCCGACGAGGCCGCCAGTCTGGTCATCGGCGTCGAACTGCTGGCCGAACTGCCCGGTGTGGCCGACAGCGAGGCGCTCAAGCGGGTCGGCGAGAAGCTGCGGTCCGCGGCGGCCGCCCCGTCCGGAATCGGCGAGGCCGCGGGTGCCCGCGAAGCCGGCGCCGCCGAGGAGGCCCCCGACCCGCTGGAGCGCCTGGCGGGGTCGGTGGGGGTGCGCATCGAACTCGGCGACGAGGTGCGCGAGGTCCAGCGGCGCTGCGACGAAGCGCTGCGGAGCGGGCAGCTGGTGCACCTGCGGTACCTGGCCGGCTACGCCGACGAGGTCACCGAGCGCGACGTCGACCCCATGGGGCTGGTGGTGCACGACGGCCACGCGTTCCTGGAGGGCTGGTGCCGGCTGCGCGGCGACGTGCGGCTGTTCCGGCTGGACCGCGTGCTGGACCTGACGGTGCTGCCCGAGCCCGCGCAGGTCCCGGACCGCGCCCGGCGCCGCGACCTCAGCGAGGGCGTGCTGCAGCTGTCGGCCGACGACGCCCGCGTGACGCTGGACCTCGCCCCCGCGGCACGGTGGGTCACCGAGGAGTACCTGTGCTCGTCGGTGCGCGAGTTCGAGGGCGGGCGGGTGCGCGCGGTCCTGCGCACCCCGGCGCCGGCGTGGGTGTGCCGGCTGGCGCTGCGCCTGGGGCCGCTGGCGCGCGTGGTGGCCCCGCTGGAGTTGGCCGAACGGGTGCGCGAGGAGGCGCGGGGAGCCCTGGCCGCCTACGGGCAGGACGGCTGACCGGATCGCCGCGGCGGCCCCGACCGTTTCGGCGCGCGGCCCGCTGCATCTGACCGCCCCGGGAGCACGCGCGTCGGCACGCGGCTGCGCCCCGGCGGGGCGCAGCCGCGGGGATCAGTACTGCTCCGATTGGCCGCCGTCGATCGGCACCGTGGTGGCGTTGATGAATCCGGCCTGGTCGGACAGCAGGAACGCGACGAGATGCCCGATCTCCTCGGGGCGGCCGAAGCGCCGCATCGGGTTCGCGCTGACGAACTCGCGCCCCGCCTCCTGCCAGTTCTCCGGGTCGATCTGCTTCAGGGACTCCTCGACCATCGGGGTCATGATCGCGCCCGGCGCGATGGCCTTGACCGAGATCCCGAAGGGGCCGTATTCGATGCCCGAATTGCGGGTCAGCCCCACCACACCGTGCTTGGACGCGGCGTAGCCGGACTGGTTGCCGACACCGCGGATACCGCCGACCGACGCCGTGTTGACCACGGTTCCCGAACCCTGCTCGCGCATGACCGCCAGCACGTAGCGGAGCCCGAGGAAGACACCGCGGAGGTTGATCCCGACCACCCTGTCGAACTCCTCGGATCCGTAGTCCTCGGTGAGGTTCTGCCTGCCTTCGACACCGGCGTTGTTGAAGAACCCGTCGATACGGCCGTAGGCCTGCCGGGTCGCGTCGACGTAGCGGCGGACGGCGTCCTCGTCGGTGACGTCGGCGGTGATGCGCAGCGCCTCGGCGCCCGGCGCCGCCTCCTCGACCGCCGCGGCGGTATCGGCCAGCCCCCGCTCACTGACGTCCACGAGCGCCGGCCGCGCCCCCTCCGCCGCCACCTCGACCGCCGCGGCCCTGCCCAGCCCCGAGCCGGCGCCGGTGATGAGCACGACCTTGCCGGAAAACCTGTTCTGCATGTCCCGATCCCCCCCCCGAGGATGCGATGTCGGGCCCGTCGGCCTGCCCGGACCCGCGGCCGTTGAGAACGCTACCGGGGTCGTCGGCAGTGCTCCGCCGTACCGCGGTCGACGGGGTGTCGCCGGCCGGGCCGGCGGAGTAGGAGCCCGACCGGGGCCGCTCGCCCGCGCTGGCAGTGGCGGACACGCTCGCAGAATTCCGGGCGCGACCGGCGCGGGGACACGCCCGTGCGGCTGTCGACCGGTGTGGAGGCCGCGGTGTCGGGCGGGAGGTGCACCGGCGGGTGGACGTGCTCGCCCGCGCCGTCGGACTCCACCGGATCGGCCGCGACGTCGGTGCACACCGACCGCATGACCTCCTCCATGCGGTGAAGGTGGGCGTCGGAGAACACCGCATGCCGGTACTTCGTAACGAAAACCGAGTGCGCATGCAGAACGGAAACGCGGTGTCTGCCGGTTCCGGCGTTCTCGTGTGGGCCCGTGCCCCCCTGTAGTACGTTTGTTCGCATGCAGCTCCGGTACCGGTTCCGCCTGTACCCCAACGGCCCCCAGCGCCAAGCGTTGGCGCAGGCGTTCGGCTGCGCCCGCGTGGTCTACAACGACGCGCTGCGGGCGCGGGAGACCGCCCGCACCGGCGGCGACGCGTTCCCGACGACCGGGGACCTGTCCAAGAAGCTGATCACCCGAGCGAAGGCGACCCCCGAGCGCGCATGGTTGGGCGACGTGTCCGCCGTGGTCCTGCAGCAGGCGCTGAGGGATCTGGACGCCGCCTACCGCACCTTCTTCGACGGCCTCACGGGCAAGCGCCCGCGCATGGGCGCACCCCGGTTCAAGTCCCGCAAAGACCGGCGTCAGACCGTCCGGTTCACTGCCAACGCCCGCTGGAGGATCACGACCGGCGGCGACCTGTCGCTACCCAAGATCGGGAACGTGCGCGTGACGTGGTCCCGCGCGCTACCGTCGGTGCCGTCGTCGGTCACCGTGGTCAAGGACGCCGCCGGACGGTACTTCGCGAGCTTCGTCGTCGAGACCGGCCGGGACGAGACGCTGCCCGAGACCACCGGCGAGGTCGGCATCGACCTCGGGTTGGGGCACTTCGCGGTGCTGTCGGACGGCACGAAGGTCGACTCGCCCCGGTTCCTGCGCCGGGCCGAGAAGAAGCTCAAGCGGGAACAGCGCCGCCTGTCCCGCACACAGAAGGGGTCGGCCAACCGGGACAAGGCCAGGGTGAAGGTCGCCCGCGCTCACGCCCGGGTCGCCGACGCACGGCGCGATTTCCACCACCGGCTCTCCACCCGGCTGATCCGCGAGAACCAAGCGGTGGCCGTGGAGACCCTGGCGGTGAACGGGCTCGCCCGCACCAGGCTGGCTAAGTCGGTGCATGACGCGGGGTGGTCGGCGTTCGTGCGCATGCTGGAGTACAAGGCCGCGCGGTACGGCCGGAGGCTGGTCAGGATCGGGCGGTTCGAACCCACGTCCCGGGTGTGTTCGGTGTGCGGCGTCAAGGACGGGCCCAAGCCTTTGCATGTACGTGTGTGGACGTGCGGCGACTGCGGGGCCGTCCTCGACCGGGACGTCAACGCGGCGGTCAACGTCGCCACGGCCGCCGGACTGGCGGCATCAGCCCGTGGAGCGCAGGTAAGACCCGAACCCGTTCGGGCGCAGCGCGATGAAGCGGGAACCCGCCGAAGCGGCCGACCGGCCGCCGTAGGAATCCCCGGCTCTTAGCCCGGGGAGCGGAAGTCAAGACGATCCGGGTGCGGACTTCTGCCCGGCGCGCCCGGCGCCCGGGGTGTGCCGGCTGAGCGGGCGGTGGGGACCCCTTTCCGCCTGCGGGCGGGGAGCCTAGGATGACCGGACGGGACCGACCGCGGTTCGCACACCCGATCGGTCGGATTCATCCCGAGGCAATCCGCATTGCGCGGGACGGGCAGTAAGCTGGAGTGGTGTTCGTGTTCGCTGTGCTGATCGCGCTGACCGCCGTCGGGCTGATCTGCGTGGGCGCGTGCGCCCTGCGGATGCTCGCCGAACTGCGGCGGCTCCGCAACCAGCTGGAGCGGACCCGTGACCAGGTCGAACCGGCATACGACAGGCTGCGCGCCCGCACCGGGCGCGACAAGGTGGGCGCCCCGTGATCCTGGCACCGCCGGGGCGTACCATCGATGGCGCAGGTGGCGCCGGGAAAAGAGGTTGAGACATGGGTTTGTTCGATCCCAAGACGTTGGCTTTTCTGGTGGTCATCGCGCTGATCCTGTTCGGTGCGCGGCGGCTTCCCGACTTGGCGCGGTCGCTGGGCCGCAGTGCCCGGATCCTCAAGGCCGAGACCAAGGGCCTGGCCGACGAAGAGGCCGAGGACACGTCCGACCAGAAGACGCAGGGCGGGGCCGGCACCCAGGCGGGCGCGCCGTCCGGCGTCGACGCGCCCCCGCAGCAGCCGCAGCAGGACGCCCGCAGCGGTTACCCGGAGCTTCCGTCCGGTCGGCAGGTCGTCGACGAGAACGGTGAGCCCGTCCGCCGCAGCAGCAGCGGCTAGAATCCGGACGGACGGAGGACGGCGCCTTCAGCGGGGGCGCTGCGGCGAACGGCGCGTACACGGGCGCGCCGGCGAACGGACGAGGCCGGGCACGAGGAGCGTAGCGGGCGATGCAGGCGGGGCGAGCACGGCAGCGGCGGTCGCGGGACCCCGAGGGCCGCATGCCGCTCATGGACCACCTGCGCGAGCTGCGCAACCGGGTGCTCAAGGCGATGGTGTTCATCGCGGCGGGCGCCGTGGTGGGATACCTGGTCGAAGACCCGGTGTGGGCCTGGCTCAGTGAACCCTACTGCTCCCTTCCGGCCGACGTGCGCGGCGGCGGCCAGGAATGCGACCTGATCTTCACCGGCGTGTTCGATCCCTTCTTCGTCGCCTTCCGGGTGTGGCTGATCGTGGGCCTGGCGGTGTCCTGCCCGTTCTGGCTGTACCAGCTGTGGGCGTTCGTCGCACCGGCGCTCAACGGCCGCGAGAAGCGCTACACCTACGTCTTCGTCCCGCTGGCCGCGGTGCTGTTCGTCGGCGGCGCGACACTGGCCTACTACATCACCAGCCTCGCGATGACGGTGCTGTTCGGCTTCGCGTTCGAGGGCGCGACGGCGATGATCACCATCACCAACTACCTCAGCTACATGATGCTGATGATGCTCGTGTTCGGGCTGGGTTTCGTGACCCCGCTGCTGGTCGCCCTGCTCAACCTGCTGGGGGTCCTCAGCCACGAGGCGCTGGCGCGCTCGCGCCGCATCATCCTCTTCGGCATCTTCGTGCTGGCGGCGGTGGCCACCCCCGCCGAGCCGCTGTCGATGCTGGCGCTGGCGCTTCCGCTCATCGCGCTGTTCGAGGCCGCCGAGTTGTTCTGCTTCGTCAACGACCGGCGCCGCCGCGCCCGCGACGGTCTCGCCGGGCTCGACGACGACGAGATCTCTCCGCTCGATGACGCGGAGTCGGTGCCCGGCCCCGATCCGAAGCGCTAGTCTCGGACACGCCGAACCCCCGATCAGCGGGGTGATCCGACGTTCGCCGAGGAGCAGTCAGATGGACAACGCCACGCCCGCCTCCCGGGACCTGCCGCCCGAGGCCCGCGGCAACTCCAAGTGGCACGACACCACCGACGCCGTGTGGAAGCGCTCTTCGCTCTCGCGCGAGAACTCCTCGGCCGTCGTCGAGGTCGCCGAATTCGAGGACGGGTACCGGGCGGTGCGCGACGGCAAGCACCCCGAGAAGGGCACCCTGTTCTTCACCCCCGCCGAGTGGGACGCGTTCGTGCTGGGCGCCAAGGACGGCGAGTTCGACATCCCCGAGGAGTACCTCACGGCCGAGGAAGCCGCCATCCAGCGCGGCGAGGTCCCGGTGCGTGCGGTGGTCGCACCCGCCTCCCGCGAGACCGGCCGTGCCGGGGACGCATCCGCGGAGGAGGGCGGCGCGCAGGCCGAGGGTGAGCAGAGCTGATCCGCCTGCGCACCGTCGCCGGCGCGGCGGCGCGCTGCGCCGCGTGCTCCCCATCCGCCCCGACGTTCTAGGCTAGGTGGATATGAGTACCCACGCCGCCCGGTACGCCGCTTTCCGCCGGCGCCAAGCAGAATCCAGCGCCGCCATCGAGGATTTCCAGGGTCTCTACGGATTCGAGTTCGACCGTTTCCAGATCCGGGCCTGCAAGGCGCTGGAGTCGGGCGAGGGAGTGCTGGTGGCCGCCCCCACCGGCTCGGGCAAGACCATCGTGGGCGAATACGCCGTGCACCTCGCGCTGCGCGACGGCGCCAAGTGCTTCTACACCACGCCCATCAAGGCGCTGTCCAACCAGAAGTACACCGACCTGGTGCGCCGCTACGGAGCCGAGCAGGTCGGTCTGCTCACCGGCGACAACACGGTCAACGGCGAGGCGCCGATCGTCGTCATGACCACCGAGGTGCTGCGCAACATGCTCTACGCGGGCTCGCGCACCCTGGCCGGGCTGGCCTATGTGGTCATGGACGAGGTCCACTACCTCGCCGACCGCTTCCGCGGGGCGGTGTGGGAAGAGGTCATCATCCACCTGCCCGAATCGGTGCGGGTGGTGGCGCTGTCGGCCACGGTCAGCAACGCCGAGGAGTTCGGCGAATGGCTGCAGCAGGTGCGCGGCGAGACGACGGTCATCGTCGACGAGACCCGTCCGGTGCCGCTGTGGCAGCACGTTATGACCGGCAAGCGCATCCACGACCTGTTCGTGCCCCTCGACGGGGAGGAGGACGGCGGAGAGCAGGGCGGCTCCCGGGGCGGCGGCGGAAAGCGCACCCGCAAGCGCGACCGCTCATCGCACGCCCGCCCCTCCGAAATCGTCGTCAGCGGCGAGCGCATGGCGGTCAACCCGCGGCTGATCCGGCTGGCCACCGAAGAGGACCGCATCACCCAGTTGGCCCACCGCCGGCGCCACCCCCAGTCGCGGGCGCGCACCTCGCCCCGTCCCAAGACCAAGTACGCCCCGCCCAACCGGGTTCAGGTCGTCGACGAACTCAACCACGAGGGCTTGCTGCCGGCGATCGCGTTCATCTTCAGCCGGGCCGGATGCGACGACGCCGTGCGCCAGTGCGTATACGCCGGGCTGGAGCTGACCACCGAGGAGGAGGCCGCGGAGATCCGCGCCTTCGCCGAGCGCCACTGCTCCGACATCCCCGCCCGCGACCTGGCGGTGCTGGGTTACGAGGAGTGGCTGCGCGCCCTGGAGCACGGCGTGGCCGCCCACCACGCGGGTCTGCTGCCGACGTTCAAGGAGGTCGTGGAGACGCTGTTCTCCCGCGGCCTGATCCGGGCGGTCTTCGCCACCGAGACCCTGGCGCTGGGCATCAACATGCCCGCGCGCACCGTGGTCATCGAAAAGCTCGACAAGTGGAACGGTGAGACCCACGCAGCGCTCACGGCGGGAGAGTACACCCAGCTGACGGGGCGCGCCGGGCGGCGCGGCATCGACGTCGAAGGCCACGCCGTCGTGGTGTGGCAGCCCGGCACCGACCCCGAGGCCGTGGCGGGGCTGGCCAGCACCCGCACCTATCCGCTGAACTCCAGTTTCCAGCCCTCCTACAACATGGCGGTCAACCTCGTGGGCCAGGTGGGACGCGAGCGCAGCCGCACCATGCTGGAGGCCTCTTTCGCCCAGTTCCAGGCCGACCGCGCGGTGGTGGGCCTGACCAAGCAGCTGCGCAAGCAGGAGGAGGCCCTGCAGGGATACGCCGAAGCGGCGCAGTGCCACCTGGGCGATTTCATGGAGTACGCCGGGATGCGGCGCGAACTCAGCGACCGCGAGAACCAGGCGGCCAAGGGCCGCAGCGCCCGCCGCCGCGACGAAGCGGTGCGCAGCCTGGAGCGGCTGCGTTCCGGCGACGTCATCCGCGTGCCCTCCGGACGCCACACCGGCTTCGCCGTGGTCCTGGACCCGGGGTTGAAGGGCGACACCCCGGCGCCTCTGGTACTGACCTCCAAGCGGCAGGTCAAGCGGGTCAACGCCGCCGACTTCCCGGTGCCGGTGGAGCCGGCCGGGCGACTGCGCATTCCGAAGAACTTCTCGGCCCGATCGGCGCAGTCGCGCACCGAGCTGGCCTCGGCGCTGCGCGCCAAGCTCGAAGAGACCGGCGGAGTCGACCCGGCCAAGCAGGGCGGGGGCGGCGAGGCCCCCGAGGACGCCGAGATCACCCGCCTGCGCCGGGATCTGCGGCGCCACCCGTGCCACGCCTGCCAGGACCGCGAGGACCACGCCCGCTGGGCCGAGCGCTACTTCCGGCTGCGCAAGGACACCGAGTCGCTGCGCCGCCGCGTCGAAGGGCGTTCCCACGTCATCGCCCGCACCTTCGACCGCGTCTGCGGCGTGCTGGAGACCCTGGAGTACCTCGACGGCGACACCGTCACCGAGGAGGGGGCCCGCTTGGCCAAGGTCTACTCCGAGATGGACCTGCTGGTCTCGGAGTGCCTGCGCCGGGGCGTGTGGGAGGACCTCGCCCCCCAGGACCTGGCCACGTGCGCGTCCTCGCTGGTCTATGAGTCGCGGCGGAACGACGACCCGTTCCCGCGGGTGCCCGACGGCCCTCCGGCCGCGGTGCTGGAGGAGATGGAGCGGCTGTGGGGCGAGTTGCACGAGGTCGAACGCGACAACGGCGTCGGGTTCCTGCGCCGCCCCGACCTGGGATTCGTGTGGATCACCCACCGCTGGGCGCGCGGCGACCGGCTGGACCGCATCCTCGGTGAGGCCGACATGCCCGCCGGCGACTTCGTGCGCACCACCAAGCAGCTGGTCGACATGCTCGGCCAGATCGCCGGCGCCGCCCCCGAGGACAGCGGAGTGCGCCGCAGCGCCCGCCGCGCCGTGGACCTCGTCCGCCGCGGGGTGGTCGCCTACTCCTCGGTGGGCTGATCCTGCGGCCCCGCCGGCGGGGGCCGGGCGGCGCGAACGCCCGCTTGGGGGCGGCGCCGACCGGCACAATGGCGGTGCCGGCCGTCGAGGGCGGCCGGGACCGGTCACCGGAGGATGTGCGCTGCGGGGGCGCCGATACCGGGGTGCCGCGCCGGCCGGGTGGGACGGGGATTGCCCGCCGGCCGGGCGGACAATGCTGCAGGCGAGGATGTTCACGGCCGCCACCGGTGCCGTGACGAGGAATACGGGGGCTGCCATGGCAGCGCGCACTCTGCTGGTCACCAACGACTTCCCCGGACGCGGGGGCGGATCCGAGACGTTCGGCAGCCGGCTGGCCCGGCGGCTGGCCGGCGACGACGGGCTGGGTGCGGTCGTGCACACGGTCGCGTCGGGGACCGGCGGTTACGACGATCACCAGGGCTATCCGATCGAGCGCGGCTCCGGACCGCGCCTGTTGCCGACCCCGCGCACCGCGCGCCGCGTGGCGGCGCTGATGCGCGGCTACGGCTGCGACCGGGTGCTGCTGGCCGAGGCCGGGCTCGGCCTGATGGCCGCCCGCGTGCGGGCCGGGAGCGGCGGCGAAGTCGTGGCCGCCACTCGCGGGATCGGCGCCTGGGGCCCGGCCGCGCGGCCGGTGCTGCGCGGCATCGCCTCCGGCGCCGACGTGCTGGCCTGCCCGAGCGAGGCAGCACGGGTGCGGGTCCGCGGCATGCTGGACCCCGACACACCGGTGCGGCTGGTCCGGCTGGCCGAGGGCGTGGATACCGGCGTTTTCCGACCCGGATCGGACGGCGCGCAGACACGCGGCCGCTTCGGTCTCGGAGCGGGCCCGGTGGTTCTGTGCGCGGGCCGGCTGACGCGCGACTGCGGTGCCGACAGCCTGGTGCGGGCCATGACCTGGCTGCGGGTACGCGTCCCGGGGGTGCGGCTGCTGGTGGCCGGAGGGGGACCGGACCTGCGGCGGCTGCGCGCGCTGGCCGCCTGGGCGGGCGTCGAGCACGAGGTGGTCTTCGCCGGCCCGTTCACCCGGGCCGAGCTGCCGGGGCTCTATGCCGCCGCGGACGTGTTCGCGCTCCCGTGCCGCGCGGATTCCGACCACCGGAACGCCGATTCGAGGGCGCGGCTGCTGGAGGCCGCGGCCTGCGGGCTGCCGGTGGTCGCCGGAGCGGCGGCGGGGGAGCGGGTGCGCCACGCCGAGACGGGCTACGTCGTCGACGGCGCGGATGCGCGGTCGGTCGCCCGCAAGCTGTCGCTGCTGCTGTCCGACCCCGACACCGCCAGGGCGATGGGGGAGCGGGGGCGCGAGTGCGTATGCGCGGAGTGGACCTGGGAGCGGATGCTGGCACGGCTGGAGCCGGCGGCGGAGCGCTGAAGGGCCGCCGGGCGTCCGCGGCCGGGCCCGCCCCGGAGACTGCGGCATGCGGGTGCGGCCCGGCCGGCGAGTGAGCTGCGCCCGGACGGGGGAGCGTCCCGGACATGGGCGGAAACCGGGCGGGGCGGTGGTCCCGGCCCCGGAGCCGCCGTATATATTCGGACGTCCTAGTAACAAGTAGGACGTCCACATAGTTCTCCGGGCGGGGACCCCGCCCCGACTCCAGGGAGCCCAGATATGGCCCACGAGCGCATCCTGCCCACATCCGAGGCCCGGGACCTGCTGGAGCTGGCCCGCGGCATCGCCGACACGGAACTGGCCCCGCGCGCCGCACGCGACGAGGAGCAGGGCGCCTTCCCGCGCGACGCTTTCGCGCTGCTGGGCGCCTCCGGGCTGCTCGGCCTGCCCTACCCGGCCGACTACGGCGGCGGTGACCAGCCCTACGAGGTCTACCTGCAGGTCGTCGAAGAGCTGGCCGCCCGCTGGCTGGCCGTGGGGCTGGGCGTGAGCGTGCACACCCTGTCCTGCTTCCCCGTCGCCGCCTACGGAACCGAGCGCCAGCGCGCCGAACTGCTGCCGGACATGCTCGGCGGGGAGCGGCTGGGTGCCTACTGCCTGTCCGAAGCCCAGTCCGGATCCGACGCCGCCGCCATGCGCACCCGGGCCCGCGCCGCGGAGGACGGGTACGTGGTCGACGGCGCCAAATCCTGGATCACCCATGGCGGCGCCGCCGACTACTACGCCCTGTTCGCCCGTACCGGCGAGTCCGACTCCGGCGGCCGCGGCATCAGCTGCTTCCACGTCCCCGCCGACACGGCCGGAGTGCAGGCCGACGCGCCCGAACGCAAGATGGGCATGGCCTCGTCGCCGACGGCGGCCGTGCGCTTCGACCGGGCACCGGTGCCCGCCGAGCACCGCGTCGGCGAGGAGGGGCAGGGCCTGGCCGTCGCCCTGGCGGCGCTGGACTCCGGCCGTCTCGGCATCGCCGCCTGCGCGGTCGGCGTCGCCCAGGCCGCGCTGGACGAGGCGGTGGCCTACTCGCGCACCCGCCGCCAGTTCGGCAGCGCCGTCGGCGACTTCCAGGGGATCTCCTTCATGCTCGCCGACATGGCCACCGGTGTGCAGGCCGCGCGCGAGCTGTACCTGGCGGCCGCCCGCCGCCGCGACGCCGGGCTCGCCTTCGGCACCCAGGCGGCCATGGCCAAGCTCCTGGCCACCGACACCGCGATGCGCGTCACCACCGACGCCGTTCAGGTGCTGGGCGGCTCGGGCTATACGCGCGACCTGCCCGCCGAGCGGTACATGCGCGAGGCCAAGGTGCTGCAGATCGTCGAGGGAACCAACCAGATCCAGCGCATGGTGATCGGCCGCGACCTCGCCCGCTCCGCCGACGCCGGATGACCGCCGGCCGCCGGCTGCCGGGAGGCGGTCAAGAATCGGTAACACCGCTGTGGCGGGGGCTGTGCACATCGCGGCGTCGGCTGGTACAAGAGTGCGAGCGCTGGTGTGGCACGGGTCACGAGCCCGTGTGACGCAGCCCGCCTGACGCGGCCGGGGTCGGCCGCTGCCTATCCGAATGGCGAACGGCGTCGGAGGCGCGAATGGCGCGGGTCCACCTGTCCGGGATCGGCAAGACCTACCCCGACGGGACGAGCGCAGTGACCGGGCTCGACCTCGATATCGCCGAAGGCGAGTTCCTGGTCCTCGTCGGTCCGTCGGGCTGCGGCAAGACGACGGCGCTGCGCATGGTCGCCGGGCTGGAGGAGATCAGCTCGGGCACGCTGACCGTCGGCGGCCGCGTCCTCAACCGCACCCCGGCACGCGACCGCGACGTGGCCATGGTCTTCCAGAGCTATGCGCTCTATCCCCACCTGTCCGTGCGCGACAACATCGGCTTCGGGCTGCAGCTGCGCAAGCGCCCCAGAAACGAGATCAAACGGCGGGTGGAGGCCGCAGCCGCGACCCTGGGTCTGACCGAGCATCTGGACCGCCGCCCCCGCAACCTCTCCGGCGGCCAGCGCCAGCGCGTGGCCATGGGCCGGGCCATCGTCCGCGATCCCCAGGCCTTCCTCATGGACGAGCCCCTCTCCAACCTCGACGCCAAACTGCGCGTGCAGATGCGCGCCGAGATCTCCCGGATCCAGCGCGGCCTCGGCGTGACCACCGTCTACGTCACCCACGACCAGGTCGAGGCCATGACGCTGGGCGACCGCGTCGCGGTGCTGAAGAAGGGCCTGCTGCAGCAGGCCGCCCCGCCCCAGGAGCTCTACGACCACCCGGCCAACCTGTTCGTGGCCGGATTCATCGGTTCGCCGGCGATGAACCTGCTGCAGGGCCGCCTCGACGCCGACGGCTCCGCCGCCCGCGTGCAGCTGGGCGGGCAGACGCTCGCCGTGCCCGCCTCGCTGCTGGAGCGGCGTCCCGGGCTGCGCGCGTATCTGGGCCGCGAGGTCGCCCTGGGCATCCGGCCCGAGGACATGGACGACGCCGAACTCCGCGACGGAGAGCGGGAAACGGTACTGACCTCCACCACCGACATCGTCGAGGCGCTGGGCCCTGAACTGCTCGTGCACTTCCGGCTGCCCGCGCCGCCGGTGGTCACCGACGACACCCGGGAACTCGCGCGCGACGCCGGCGCCGACGGGATCGACGCCGCGGCCCCGGACAGCGGCGCCGTCGCCCGGTTCAGCCCTCGCTCCCGGGCCCGCACCGGCCGGCCGCTGCGGGTGCGGGTCGACACCGGGCGCCTGTACTTCTTCGACCCTGCCACGGGAGACGCCATCCGGGGCGATCCGGACTCCATCCCCCAGCGGAGAGAGGGAACACATGCGTGAGCACCTGCGGTCCGGACGCGCAGCGGTGGCCGTATCGGCGGCCGCGGCCCTGGTCGCCGCCACCGCCTGCAGCCCGGGATCGGCGCCCTCCGGCGGCTCCGGGGGCCTCGCCGGCGTGGAGCTGCTGGTGGCGGCCAAATGGACCGGCGTAGAGGAGGACAACTTCACCGAGGTGCTGTCCGGTTTCGAGGAGGAGACCGGCGCCACCGTCACCTACGAGTCCACCGGGGAGGACACCGGCGCCTACCTCGGTCCCAAGATCGAGGCGGGCGAGCCGCCGGATGTGGCCGTGCTCCCCCAACCCGGCCTGCTTGCGGAGTACGCCGCGCAGGACGCGCTGGTGCCGCTGTCCGGCGACGCGGCCGCACGCCTGGAGGAGGACTACACCGACTACTGGCAGGACCTGGGCTCGGTCGGGGGCGACTCCTATGGCGTGCTGCTCAAGGCGGCGCACAAGTCCGTCGTCTGGTATCGGCCCGAGGCCTTCGACCAGGCGGGCGTCAATCCGCCCGAGACCTGGGACGCCATGACCGGAACCACCGCGCCCACGCTGTCCGACGCCGGAATCACCCCCTTCGCCATGTGCGGAGCCTCCGGGTGGACGCTGACCGACTGGTTCGAGAACGTCTATCTCGCCCAGGCCGGACCGCAGAAGTACGACCGGCTCGCCGACCGCGAGATCCCCTGGACCGACGACAGCGTCGTGCAGGCCCTGCGGACCCTGTCGGACGTGTGGAGCGAAAGCGACTGGATGGCCGGCGGCACGCGGGGCGCCGTGCAGACCGACTTCCCCACCTGCGTCTCGCAGGTCTACGGCCAGGAGCAGGCAGCCATGGTCTATGAGGCCGACTTCGTCGCCGCCAGCGCCCAGGAGGCCGGCGCCACGGTCGGCGAGACCGCCCGGGCCTTCCCGTTCCCGGCCGTGGGCGAGCGGGCACCGGTCGTGGTCGGCGGCGACATCGCCGTGGCCATGAGCGAGTCCGAGGGCGTGCAGCGGCTCGTGGCCTACCTGGCGTCGTCGAAGGCCCAGACCGACTGGGCGGGGTTGGGCGGCTACCTTTCCGCGAACTCCGGGGTCGAGGCCGGCGCCTACCCCGACGAGTTCACCCAGGAGCTGGCCCAGACCATCCTGGAGTCCGGCGACGACGTCCGCTACGACCTCTCCGACCAGGTGCCCAGCCGGTTCGGCGCGACCGAGGGCAAGGGGATGTGGGCCGTGCTGCAGGACTTCCTGCGCGATCCTTCCGACCCCGGGGCCGCGGCGCAGCGGCTGGAGCGGGCCGCCGCGAACGCGGAGTAGCGCCGACATGGCGACGGTGACGAGGGCGGCGCCGGCTCCGGCGGCGCCGCTGCGCCGCGGGGACGCGGAAGGCGGGCGGATGCGGTGACCGCGGAGGAGGCCCCCGCCCGTGAGGACGAGCAGGCCGGCGGTCCCGGGGCCGGGCGGGGCCGTCTGGGCCCGCCGCCGTGGCTGGCGCTGTTCTTCCTGCTGCCCGCCCTGCTGTTCCTGGGCGTCTACGTGGTCTACCCGATCCTGTTCTCCGTCTACCGCAGCCTGTGGGACGCCGCGGGTGCGGAGTTCGTCGGGCTGGACAACTACGTCCGGATGTTCACCCGGGCCGACACTTTCACCGCGTTGCGCAACAACGTGATCTGGATCGCGGTGGCGCCGGCCGTGGTGACCGCGGCCGGGCTGATCTTCGCCGTGCTGACCGAGCGCATCCGCTGGGCCACCGCCTTCAGGATCGTGGTGTTCATGCCGATGGCGATCTCCTTCCTCGCCTCCGGTGTGATCTTCCGGATCGTCTACGAGCAGGACCCCGACCGCGGCCTGGCCAACGCGGCCATCACCACCGTCCAGGACACGATCGCCCCCACCGGTGCCTATCCCGGCGCCGGTCCGCGCGACGGTGCGCCGCTGGAGGAGGCGCCGGGCGGCGGCTACCGGCTCGCCGACCCCGTCGCCCCCGGGGACGCGGTGGCCCTTCCGCTGGTGGGCGTCTCAGCCGACAACCTGCCCGCAGACGCCCAGGACGCGGTCGAGCCCCGGGCGGGCCGGGGCGAGGTCGCCGGGACGGTGTGGATGGATTTCACCCGCGGAGGCGGCGGGCGGGAGGGAGCCGTCGACCCCGGCGAGACCGGGCTTCCCGCGCTGCGTGTGGAGGCGGTGCGCGACGGCGACGCGGTGGCGGCCACCGCCACCGGCGCCGACGGCACGTTCGCTCTGACCGGGCTGGAGGACGGCCGGTACACGCTGCGGCTGTCGGGTTCCAACTTCTCCGATCCCTACAACGGGGTGACGTGGCTGGGCCCCACGCTGATCACACCCGCCATCATCGCCGCCTATCTGTGGGTGTGGGCGGGGTTCGCCATGGTGCTGATCGCCGCCGGGCTCTCGGCCATCCCGCGCGAGTCGCTGGAGGCCGCCCGCGTCGACGGGGCGACCGAGTGGCAGGTGTTCAGGCGGGTCACCGTGCCCCTGCTGTCCCCGGTGCTCATGGTGGTCTTCGTGACCCTGATGATCTACGTTCTGAAGATCTTCGACCTCGTGTTCGTGATCGCGCCGGGATCGGTGCGCGCCGACGCCAACGTGTTGGCACTGGAGATGTGGCAGGTCTCCTTCGGCGCCAGCGACCAGGGGCTGGGCAGCGCGCTCGCGGTGTTCCTGCTGATCCTGGTCGTGCCCGCGATGGTCTTCCAGATCCGACGGTTCCGCCGGGAGGAGCGATGAGCGCACACGCCGAACCGGCCGCATCGGCCCAGGAGGGCGCCGCACCTCCAGGACCGGGCGGCGAGGGCGCGCCGCACCGCTCGCCGGCCGCGCGCCTGGTGGCGCGCGCCGGGTCGGGGCTGGTGCAGGTGCTGCTGATCCTCATCGCGCTGTTCTGGATGGTGCCGACCCTGGGCCTGCTGTTCTCCAGCCTGCGCTCGTCGGCGGACAACGCCGCGTCGGGGTGGTGGACCGTGTTCACCGAGCCCGCCCGGATCACTCTGCGCAACTACGCGAACCTGCTGGACAACCCCGACTTCGTCGCGTCCTTCGCCAATACGGTACTGATCACGGTGCCCTCCACACTGATCATCGTGGTCGTGGCCGCTCTGGCCGCCTACGCTTTCGCCTGGCTGGAGTTCCCCGGCCGCGACTGGCTGTTTCTGGGCGTGGTGGGGCTGCTGGTGGTGCCGATCCAGGTGGCGCTGGTGCCCATCTCCCGCCTGTACGGCGGCACGCCGCTGTACGGGTCGATCCCGGCCGTGGTGCTGTTCCACGTGGGATTCGGGCTGCCCTTCGGGATCTTCCTGCTGCGCAACTTCTTCGCGTCCATTCCGCGGGACCTGCTGGAGGCGGCGCGCATGGACGGCGGCACGGAACCGACCGTCTTCCGCCGGGTGATCCTGCCGCTGGGCGGTCCCGCGATCGCCTCGCTGGGCATCTTCCAGTTCCTGTGGGTGTGGAACGACCTGCTGGTCGCACTGGTCTTCGCCGCGGAGACCAGCCGGCCCATGACCGTGGCCCTGCAGTCGGAGATGCGCCAGTTCGGGGCCAACATCGACGTGATCGCATCGGGCGCGTTCCTGTCGATGATCGTGCCGCTGCTGGTGTTCTTCGCCTTCCAGCGGTACTTCGTGCAGGGCGTGATGGCCGGAGCGGTGAAATAGCGGCGTACCGCCGACCGTGCGGGCTCCTCCGGGCCAACCGTCCGGTCGCGGCCGCCCCGGAGGCCGCGGAGGGGTGCGGCTCGCGCGGTGAGCGTCGCGGCGTCCGGCGTCGGACCCGAACCGCCGACGGGCCCCGGGGCGGTGCGCCCGGAGCCCGTCGGATGCCGCGGACCGGGCCGGCCGCCGCGGGCGAGCGCGGCGGCCGGGGAGGGGAGGGCCCGCTGCGGCCGGGGAAGGGTGTCGCGATCAGCCCGCGTGGCCGATGGCGAGGCCGCTGTCCTTGTCGAAGTAGTGCAGCTGGCTGATGTCGACGGCCAGCGAGATCGTGCCGCCGGGGCGCACCGAGCTGCGCGGGCTGACACGGGCGGTGAACTGCGCCTTGTCCTCGCTGCTCAGCGAGAGTCCGGAGTCCGCGTCTTCGCCGTCGCCGGTCGCGTCGGCGGCCAGGGCGGCGGCCTCCTCGTGGCGGACCGGAGGGGCGTTGACCGAGAAGATCACGTTGATCTCGGTGCCCAGCTCCTCGGTGACGTCGGCGACCGCCTCCATGGTGACGCCGGATCCGTTGCCCGTGATCGTGGCGTCCTCGTAGTCGGAGGGGCGGATGCCCAGGATGATCTCCGTGCCCATGTAGTCGCGCAGGCCCGGACGGGCTTCGACGACCGACTCGGGCACGGCCAGGCTGTGCTCGGCGAACTTCAGCACCGCGCCCGCGCCGTCCTTCTGCAGTTCGGCGTTGATGAAGTTCATGGCGGGAGAGCCGATGAAGCCGGCGACGAACAGGTTGGCCGGGTGGTCGAACAGGTTCTTGGGGGTGTCGGCCTGCTGCAGGCGGCCGTCGCGCAGCACCGCGACGCGGTCGCCCAGCGTCATGGCCTCGGTCTGGTCGTGGGTGACGTAGACGGTGGTCACGCCCAGGCGCTCGTGCAGCTGGTTCAGCGAGGCACGCATCTGCACGCGCAGCTTGGCGTCGAGGTTGGAGAGGGGCTCGTCCATGAGGAAGGCCTGGGGCTCGCGGACGATGGCCCGGCCCATGGCCACACGCTGGCGCTGGCCGCCGGAGAGGGCGGCGGGGCGGCGCTTGAGGTAGGTCTCCAGCCCCAGCATCGAGGCGGCCTCCTGTACGCGCTTCTGGATCTCCTGCTTGGGGATCTTGCGCAGCTTCAGGCCGAAGGCGAGGTTCTGCTCGACGGTCATGTGCGGGTAGAGCGCGTAGTTCTGGAAGACCATCGCGATGTCGCGGTCCTTGGGCGGGCGGTCGTTGACCACGTCGTCGCCGATGTAGAGGTCGCCGCCGGTGATCTCCTCCAGGCCGGCGATCATCCGCAGGGCGGTGGACTTGCCGCAGCCCGACGGTCCGACGAGCACCATGAACTCGCTGTCGTTGATTTCCAGGTTCAGGTTGTCGACGGCCTTGACTCCGCCGGAGTACACCTTGTCGACGCCGTCCAGGACGATCTTCGCCATGGGGTAACAGCTCCCGTGTCCGTGGCCCGCCCCGGCTCGCGGGATCGGGCTTGTCCGCTGTGGTGATCGCTCTATATCGATGTGTTGACCAATACTGAACATCAATGGCGCCGATCTGTCGATAGTTCGCGCGATTTCGATCCGATTGCGTTCACGATGTGAGACGAGCGTCGCGCGTGTGGCGCGGGCCACGGCGCGGCGGGGCGGTGGGCCGCGCGCCGGCGTCCGGCTCCGCGCTTGCGGATCCCGTATCGCCGTGCGCGCACGCTCCGGCGCGCGCGGGGTGCCGAGCGTCCCCGAAACCGCGGCGATCCGTGTGTCGGTGCAGCGCACGGCGCTGTATAGAGGGGGTTTAGGTGCGCCCGCCGCCGAGTGGGCAGACTGGCGTGCGGTCCCCGGGTGCGTTAGCCTGGCGACGGTTGCCCGGATCCGGTCGTCTCGCAGGCTCCGCGTGCGTGAGCGGGCGGGATTCCTCTCCCCGACACGTCGGCGAAGCGTTGCGGCGTACGGCTGCGAGTCTGGGTAATCTACGGACCAGTCCAGCACTGGACGGACCGGTCGAGCGGTCCGGTCGTTGTCTTGCCCGGCGTCGCACCACGCACCAGGTGCGTTCGCCGGCCTGATAAGGACCGGGGTTCCGCGGCCGGGCGGGGGGTTGGACCCGGAGAAGGCCCGAACATCCAGTAGACAACGGTCTCCGCGCTCGCCGCCGACGAGACGGATCCGGTCCGAAGGGTGCTTTCGGGCCTTTTCCGCGTCCCCCCAACTTTGGTGAAAGCGAGCCCGGCGTGGTTACCGACGACGCCCAGGACACGGGCGACAACGCGCAGGCCGCCGCTCCGGCGGTCCGGCAACCCCCTCGAAGCTCGCTGACCGGCCCCGCCCCGCGCGCCCTCGCGGCCGCGGCGGCGGGGCTGTGCCAACTTCTCTCCCTGCCCCCGTACGGCCTCTGGTGGCTCGGACCGGTCGGCGCCGCCCTGCTCACTCTTGCCGTCATGGGCGCCCGCGCGCGCCGCGCGGCGTGGCTGGGCGCGGTCTGCGGCGCGGCGCTGATGGTTCCCCTGCTGCGCTGGCAGGACGTCCTCGGCACGGACGTATGGCTGCTGATCGCCGCCGCCGAGGCCGTCTACTTCGCCCCGATGGCCGCGGGCCTGGCCCTGGTCGTACGGCTGCCGGGATGGCCGGTGTGGACCGCGGCGCTGTGGGTGCTGCAGGAAGCCGTGCGCGCCCGGTTCCCGCTCGGCGGATTCCCCTGGGGCAAGCTCGCCTTCGCCCAGCCCGACACCCCCTTCACCGGCTATGCGGCCGCGGGATCGTCGCCGCTGACCACGTTCGCCGTGGCGCTGGTAGGCGCCCTGCTGCTGGCGGCGGCGCTGCGCCTGGCCCGCCGGCCGCGCCGGGCGCGCCGGGCGCCGGCCGCCGCCGGCCTGCTCGCGGGCGCCGTCGCGCTCACCGGAGCCGGCGCGGTCCTGCCCGCCGCCACCGCGCCCGCCGTCGACCACACCGCCACCGTCGCCCTCGTCCAGGGCAACGTGCCGGGCGTGGGGCAGATGAGCGTCCTGGGCGAGCGCATGGAGGTGCTGGGCAACCACGTCGACGGCGTGCACCGGCTGGCCGAGCGCGTCGAGGCCGGCGAGGCGCCCCGGCCCGACCTCGTGGTGCTGCCGGAGAACGCCAGCGACATCGACGCCTACGCCGACCCGGCCGCCGCCGACATGATCGACGCTGCCGCCCGCGACATCGGCGCCCCCCTGCTGTTCGGGATCACCCGCTACAGCGCTGACGGCACCGAGCGCGAGGTGCGCAGCGTGGTGTGGGAGCCCGGTGCGGGGCCGGTCGACCACTACACCAAGCGCTACCTCGTGCCCTTCGGCGAGTACGTCCCCTACCGGGACTTCTTCACCCGCTTCGTCGAGCGGCTGGACCAGGTCGGCAGCGACGCGGTCCCCGGAACCGAGCCCGGCGCGCTGGACATGGGCGGTACGGCGCTGGCCACCGCGATCTGCTTCGACGTGGCCTTCGACCGGCCGGTCCGCGAAGCGGTGGCCGCGGGCGGCCAGATCATCGCGGTCCCCACGAACAACGCCAACTACAACTTCACCGGCCAATCCGATCAGCAGTTGGCCATCACCCGGCTGCGCGCGGTCGAGCACGGCCGCCCCGCCGTGGTGGCCTCCACCAGCGGCATCAGCGCCGTGGTCACCGCCGGGGGCCGGATCGACTACCGCTCGCCCGAGGCCGAGCCGGCGGTGCACGTCGCCGAGATCCCCGCCATGACCGGGCAGACTCCGGCCACCCGCCTGGGGGCGCTGCCCGAAGCCGCTCTGTGCGCCCTGGCGCTGGGCGCGCTCGCGGCGGCGGCCGGGCGGGGCCTCCGCCGGGCACGCGCCGAGCCCGCCCGGGGCGGGCGGTCCGGCGGCGCGGGCGGGGCCGATCCGCCGGAGGCGGCGCAGTGAGCCTGAGCGGGAGCACAGGACCGGATCGGTCGCCCCGGGCGGATCCCGATCCGCTGTGGCCGGTGCGGGAACGCTCAGGGCCGTTCAGGCGTTGTACCCGTCAGGGAGACCGGCCGAGTCGAGGATGGTGCCCATGCCCCTGCTGATCGTCATCGCGCTGATGGCGCTGCCTTTCCTGGAGATCTGGCTGATGATCATGGTCGGCCAGCAGATCGGCGTCGCCTGGACCGTCGCGCTGCTGTTCGCGCTGAGCGCCGCGGGCGTCGTCGTGCTGCGCAGCGCCGGAACCAAGACCTTCCGCGAGGCGAACGAGGCCATGCGCACCGGCTCGCCTCCGCAGTCGGGGCTGCTGGACACGCTGATGCTGATGGTGGGCGGCATCCTGCTGCTCACCCCGGGGTTCGTCACCGCCGCCTTCGGCGCCGTGATGGCGCTGCCCTTCACCCGACCGGCGCTGCGCTGGGCGTTCGCGGCCTGGGCCGAGCGCCGCGTCACCCGCATGCGCGACGCCGCCGAGGCCGAGTTCGTCGCCCGGGGCGGCCGCATCCCGCCCGAGCCCGGAGGCAAGGACGGCCGCGCCCCCGGCGGCGGCCGCGTCGTGCGGGGCCGCATCGTCGAGGACGAGTGATCCCGGCCGATCCGGGCCGGGCACCGCCCGGCCGGACCGGATCCCCGGCGGTAGTGTTGCGGGCGTGAACGACGACAAGCCGTGGAACTACCTCATGGACATGGACGGGGTCCTGGTGCACGAAGAGCACCTCATCCCCGGCGCCGACGTGTTCGTCTCCGAATTGCGGGAGAACGGAATCGGCTTCATGGTCCTGACGAACAACTCCATCTACACGCCGCGCGACCTGCGGGCCCGCCTGCGGCGCAGCGGCCTGGACATCCCCGAGGAATCCATCTGGACCTCCGCTCTGGCCACCGCGCGGTTCCTGCGCGAGCAGCGGCCCGGCGGATCGGCCTACGTGGTGGGGGAGTCGGGCCTGACCACCGCGCTGCACAGCATCGGCTACGTGCTCACCGACCGCGACCCCGACTACGTGGTGCTGGGCGAGACCCGCACCTACAGCTTCGAGGCGATCACCCGCGCGATCCGGTTGGTGGAGAGCGGCGCGCGGTTCATCGCGACCAACCCCGACGAGAAGGGGCCCAGTCGCGAAGGGTCGCTGCCGGCCACCGGCGCGGTGGCGGCGCTGATCGAGCGCGCGACCGGGCGAGCGCCGTATTACGTGGGCAAGCCCAATCCGCTGATGATGCGTTCGGCGCTGCGGGCGCTGGGCGCCCACTCCGAGAGCACCGTCATGATCGGCGACCGCATGGACACCGACGTGCGCTCCGGACTGGAGGCGGGCCTGCAGTCGCTGCTGGTGCTGTCGGGGATCTCCGGCCGCGAGACGGCCGAGCTCTTCCCCTACCGCCCGACGAAGGTCCTGAATTCGGTGGCCGACCTCGTGGGCCACACCCGCGACCCCTTCGGCGAGGACACGACCGCCGACCAGGCTCAGGGTTCCTGAACCCGCCGCACGAGCGGGATCCGCGCACATGCGAAGGGGCGGTCAGGCCCTCCCGCCTCCGCCCCTCGCGCGTGCGCGCCCCCTGCCGGTGCTCAGGCGCTGCGCCGCTCTTCGGCGATCGCCTCCATGTGCTCCTGCTCTTCCCTGCGGCGGGACCTGAGCAGCTCCAAGCGCTCGTTGAGGACCTCTTCGAGGTCCTCCATGCTGCGGCGCTCCAGGAGCATGTCCCAGTGGGTCCGCGCGGGCTTGGCCTTCTTCTCCTGCGACTCCTTGCCGTCGACCATCAGCGCGGTCTCGCCGCAGAAGCGGCACTCCCAGTTCGTGGGGACCTCGGCTTCGGTCGCGAACGTGATGGGGAAGCGATGACCCCGAGGGCAGTCGTAGGTGACCTCTTGGCGCGGTGCCAGGTCGGTGTTGCGGTCGTTCTCGTAGCTCGTCGCCCCGAGTCGTGTGCCGCGAAGTGCTCGCTCGGCCATCGGTTGCGTGCCTCCAGGCGCTCTTGCGGGATACATGGGTCTAACACGTCGGTCCGTGCCAAGATTCCCCGCACATCGGTGAACCAACCGTGCGATAATGCCCGGTCGCCGGTGACCGGGGCGCGCCGAACGGTAGTAGCCACAGGACACGGGCGCACAACGCCGAGCACACGGCCCGGTCGCACCCCTGCATTCCCCGTGCGGTCTTGACACAATCTTTACCGGGATCGGCCGGTGAGCCGACGCCGGGCGGCAGGCCGCTCCCCGCCGTCGGCGTACCGCGGCGCGCGCGGCCCTCCCCGGCCGTCAGCTCCAACGCACCGCCACCGGGGCCGGATTCCCGTACCGGGGCGGTCGCCGGAGCCGGCGGCCGCCCGGGTGGGCCGCCGCGGCGCGGACGTCAGGACACGGGCTCCAGCAGCACGACCGGAATGTCGCGGTCGGTGCTCTTCTGGTACTCGTCGTACTGCGGCCACACCTCGGCCATGGAGGACCACAGCCGGCTCTTCTCCCCGGGGGCGGCGGTGCGCGCCCGGGCGCCGAACTCCTCGGCTCCGACCTGCACCCGCGCCTGCGGGTCGGCCTGCAGGTTCTTGTACCACTGCGGGTGGTCGGGTGCGCCGCCGTTGGAGGCCACGACCACGTAGGCCCCGCCGTCGGGCCGGTAGATCAGCGGCGTGGTGCGCGGCTCGCCGGAATTGCGTCCGGTTGTGGTCAGCAGCAGCACCGTGGTGCCGTTCCACTCGTGGCCCTCCGCGCCGTCGGTCGCGCGGTAGCGCTCGACGTGCTCCTTGCCGAACAGCATGTGCTCCCCTTCCGCGCCGGAACCGCCCGGAGGCGGCGGCGCCGTCGTCGTCTCGGCCGACTGGCCAGCATAGCCATCCGCGGCGGCGGATCCGCCCCGGCCACACCGGGACCCGCGACACGCGGCGACCGCTTGACTGCGGACGCGGCGCACCGAATGATCGGTCAGTCGGTAAACGACCCGCCCCGCCACCCCCGCCGGGGCGGCCCCCTACCGAGGAGGTTCGACGGGTGACCGCCCGAAAACCGCACACGGAACCGTCCCGGCGCAGCGCCGCCGGAGCCCTGCTGACCGCGACCGCACTGCTGCTGACCGCGGCACCGGCCGCCGCCGACCCCGCTCCCGCCGCCGGCGACATCACCGACCGGATCGAGGCAGTACCGGGCCTGCGCATCATCGACGAGACCGACACCGCACCCGGATTCCGCTACTTCGTCCTGGGGTACGAGCAGCCCGCCGACCACGCCGCCCCCGGCGGCGACAGCTTCGAACAGCGCCTGACCCTGCTGCACCGCGGCCTCGACCGGCCCACCGTACTGCACACCAGCGGATACGGTGTCGGCCTCGGCGCCTTCCGAAGCGAGCCCACCCGCATCGTCGACGGCAACCAGATCTCCACCGAGCAGCGGTTCTTCGAGCCCTCCCGCCCGGACCCCGCCGACTGGGACGATCTGGACATCCGCCAGGCCGCCGCCGACCACCACCGCCTCGTCGAGGCGCTCGACGACGTCTACGAGCGGGAGTGGATCTCGACCGGAGCCTCGAAGGGCGGCATGACCTCGGTCTACCACCGCCGCTTCTACCCCGGCGACGTCGACGGCACCGTCGCCTACGTCGCCCCCAACGACGTCCTCGACCACGAGGACCACGCCTACCGGCGGTTCTTCCGCACCGTCGGCGACGACCCCCGGTGCCGGCGGGGCCTGGAGGACCTCCAGCGCGCGGCGCTGGAGCGGCGGGACGAGCTCGTGGACCACTACAGGGGACGGGCCGAGGAGAACGGCTGGACCTTCCACCGCTCCCTCGGCAGCGCCGACAAGGCCCTGGAGATGCTCGTCCTCGACACCCCCTGGGCGTTCTGGCAATACCAGCCCCACACCGAGGCCTGCGCCGACGTGCCGGCGCCCGAGGCCTCCACCGGCGACATCGCGGCGTTCCTCGACGAGGTCGCCGGGTTCGCCTTCTACACCGACCAGGGAACCGAGCCCTACATCCCCTACTACTTCCAGGCCGCCACCCAGCTGGGGACCCCGAGCGTGCCCACGCGCCACCTCGACGGCCTGCTGCGCTACCCCGGCCTGTTCCAGGCCGGCAGCTACCTGCCCGAGGACATGGACGTCCCGCGCTTCGACCGGTGGGCCATGCCCGACATCGACCACTGGGTGACCCACCGGTCCGAGCGCATGCTCTTCGTCGACGGCGAGTACGACCCGTGGGGCGCCGAGCCCTTCAGGGTCCTCGGCAAGCGTGACACCATGCGCTTCGTCGCCCCGGGTGCCAACCACGGCGCCGACATCGCCGCGCTGTCCGGCGAGGACCGCTCGGCGGCCACCGCGGCGCTGCGCCGCTGGAGCGGCGTGGGCGACGAGCCCGCCACTATGGCCGACCGGGTGCCCGAACTCGACGACGCCGGCGAGCGCCGGGAGCGGGTCGAGCGCGGATTCCGGTAGGACCGGCCGGGGCCGGGCCGGTCCGGGCGGCGCGGGCGGACACCCGTCCGCGCCGCACACGCGACCCGTCCCCGGCCGGGTTCTCGGCGGTTCTAGACGGCGTCGGGCACGGTGTTGCCGGCGTCGCGGATGCCGCGGGATACACCCAGCGAAGCCAGGACCGCGAAGCCCAGGACGAAGAACACCACCAGTGACAGGATCGCCAGCCGGTAGTCGCCGCCGGTGGCGTCCAGCGCCACCCCCAGCGCCAGCGACCCCAGAAACGCCGACCCCTTGTCGCTGATCTCGTAGAGGCCGAAATACTCGGCCTCCTTGCCGGCCGGGACCAGGTGGGAGAACAGCGACCGCGACAGCGCCTGGGTGCCGCCCAGCACGATGGCGATGAAGAACGCCAGGATGAAGAACTGCACCGCCGATCCCTCGCTCAGCAGCGGCGCCACGGCCACCACCGCCGTCCATACGACCAGGCTGCCCAGGATCGTGCGCTTGGTGCCCAGCCGGCGCCCGATCGCGCCCACCGCCAGCGCACCGCCGAAGGCCACGAACTGCACCATCAGGATGGCGCCGATCTGCACTTCCTGGCCCAGGCCCAGCGCCTGGTCGGCGAAGGTCGCCGCGAACGCGATCACGGTCTGGATGCCGTCGTTGAACAGGATGTAGGCCACCAGGAACAGCAGTGTCCGGGGGTAGGCGCGCAGACTGCGCACGGTGTGCCAGAGCTGGACGAAGCTGCCGGTCACCATGCGGGAAGTGGTGGCCCGGCCCGGTTCGGCGGGCCGGGTGCCCGTCAGCACGCTGCCGCGGTAGCGGTTGCGCAGCCGCGTCAGCGGGATCAGGGTGAACACCGCCCACCACACGCCCGCCGACGCCATGGCGATGCGCACGGCGTGGCCCTGCTCCAGGCCGAACGCCCCGTGGAAGAGGTAGAGCACCAGGTGCAGGCTCAGCAGCAGCGCGCCGCCGAGGTAGCCCAGCGCCCAGCCGCGCGAAGAGACGGTGTCGCGCTCGTCGGGCGCGGCCAAGTCCGGAAGGAAGGAGTTGTAGACCACGACCGACGCGCCCAGGACGAGGTTGGCCAGCACGAACAGGCCGGCGCCCAGCAGGTACTCGGTGCCGTCGACGAAGTACAGGCCCATCGTGGCGAAGGCCCCGATGTAGGCCAGCACGCCCATCAGCTCGCGCTTGCGTCCGGTGTAGTCGGCGATCGCCCCCACGGCGGGCAGTGCCACCAGCTGCAGCAGTACCGACAGCGAGGTCGCGTAGGGGTAGAGCGCGGTGGGGTCGATCATCCAGCCCAGCACGCTGATCCGGCCTCCGGGGCCGGCGGCGTTCTGGGCCAGAGTAGTCAGGTACGGACCGAAGAAGACCGAAATGACCGACGTGAAGAAGACCGAGTTCGCCCAGTCGTAGAAGTACCAGGCGCGGCGCTCGCGTCCCGTGGCGGAGGGCGGGCCGGGTGCCGCGCCGGGCGGCGGGGAAGCCGGGGGAGGGGGAGTGGTGGCCATGGTCGGATCCTTGTCCGGGGGCGGGGCGGTGGGGGCGGCTACCGGTCGGCGACCGGGTCGCCGCCGGAATCCTGCCAGGCGCCGCGACGGCGCAGCACGCGGCGCAGACCCTCGGTGTCGTCGGTGACGATGCCGTCGACGCCGGCGTCCAGCAGCCGTTCCATCACGCCGGTGTCGTTGATGGTCCACACGTGCACCTGCAGCCCGAGGCGATGGGCCGTGGCGATCACATCGCTGCTGACCAGCGGGATCGAGCTGTGGCTGAGGGGAATCTGCGCGCAGACCGGGACCGTCGGCGCCAGCGGGCGCAGCGGTGCGGCGAAGGAGGCGGCGCGTAGCCGGGCGACCTCGACCGGACCGCACGAGGTGGCCACCGGGCGGTCGAACAGCCGGCGGGCGCGGTTCACCCGCCGCTGGTCGAAGGAGCCCACGCACACGCGGTCCCAGGCCGCGGTGCGGCGCAGGGTCCGCACCAGCGGGGCCACGGCCGCGTCGCTTTTGATGTCGACGTTGAGCCGCACGTGGGGCCAGGCACCCAGCAGGTCCTCCAGCAGCGGGATGGGCTCGCGCCCGGCGACGCGCGCTCGGGCGGCCTCGGCGTAGGGCAGGTCGGCGATGCGGCCGCTGCGGTCGGTGGCCCGGTCCAGCGTGGTGTCGTGGAAGGCCATCAGCACGCCGTCGGCTGTGGCGTGCACGTCGGTCTCCAGGTACCGGTAGCCCAGGTCCACGGCGTGCTGGAAGGCGACGGCGGTGTTCTCCAGCGACGTGTCCACGGCACCGGAGGCGTCGGTGAGCCGGCCGCCGCGGTGGGCCAGCGCGATGGGGGCGGGTGTGTCGAGGTACCGGTGTGTCACAGCCAGCAGTATGCCCGCTGCCGGGTTCCGGGACCACGCCCCGGGCCAGGGCCGCGCGGGCGCCGGCCCCGGAACCGGCGCGAGAAACCTGGAATTCCAGGTGGCATCGCGGCGGTGCCGGGCGCTCTGAGTGGGAGGCGGATCGGCGCCGCGCCGGCTCCGCCGCCTCCGCGGGCGCCCGGCGCCCGCGGAAGAGACCGCATCCGTCGCGGAAGGGACGCAGCCTTGGCAGGTCACCAGCTCCACACCGCCTCCGCCCACGCCTCCACACCCGCCGGCCCACCGGCCCCGCCCGTCGACCGCACCGGCGGTTCGCACCCGCCGGCGCGCCGCTCCCCGAACGCCCCGACCCGCCGGCCGCGTCCCGGGCGCGGTCCCGCACGCTCGCACCCGGTGGCCTATCCGCACCGCCGCAGCCCTCAGCAGCTGTCGCGCTTCGCCCAGATCCTGGCCGAGGTGCTGGCGGGGCAGCGGCCGGTCCACCAGGTCCGGCCGCTGCTGGGGCGGCGCGCCTATGCGCTGCTGCTGCGCCGCGCCGGCTGCTACGCGGGCGCCTACAGCCCCCGCTTGCGGCGGACGGTGCTGCGCACACCCGCGCCCGACGTCGCCGAGCTGACTGCGGTGGTCGACTGCGGTGCGCGCTGCCGTGCGCTCGCGCTGCGCGTGGCTTATGCCCAGCACGCTTGGCTGTGCACGCACATCGAAACCGACGTGTGCTCGACGGCCGGGAGCTGACCGGCCGGCGGGGCCCGCGCGGCGGTCGCGCCGCGCGGGCCCCGCGAGGGCTATGGTAAGCGCCTTCCTTTAGTGTCGGGCAGGTCACCGGCGGGTTTTCCGCCGTGCGATCGGCGTGCGCCCGGCCGGATCGGCGCCGTCGGGGCGTCGGGGCGGCCGGCACCGTGCGCGGATACGCCTCTGGCGTCGGAAAGCAGGTTAAAGTACGTTGGAAAGCGCTTTCTCAATCGAGTGATAGGACGACGCATGCAAGATCGGGTGCTGGCCGTCGCCATGAACGGCGTCACCGGCCGCATGGGCTACCGACAGCATTTGACGCGGTCGGTGCTGGCGATCAGGAAGGCCGGCGGAGTCGAGCTCCCCGACGGATCACGGGTGGTGCCCGAGCCCGTCCTCGTGGGCCGGTCCGCGGACAAGCTCCGGCGCATCGCCGAAGCCAACGGCGTCGAGCGGTGGAGCACCGACCTCGACACCGTGCTGTCCGACCCCGGCATCGAAGCCTACTTCGACGCCCAGATCACCAGCGCCCGCGAGGAGGCGCTGCGCTCGGCGATCGCGGCCGGCAAGCACATCTACACCGAAAAACCCACCGCCTCCACGCTCAGCGCGGCACTGGAGCTGGCCAAGCTCGCCCGCGACGCCGGAGTGTGCAACGGCGTCGTGCAGGACAAGCTGTTCCTGCCCGGCCTGCTCAAACTGCGCCGGCTGCTGGAAAGCGGCTTCTTCGGCCGGGTGCTGTCCATCCGCGGCGAGTTCGGCTACTGGGTCTTCGAAGGCGGCTGGCAGGAGCCCCAGCGGCCCAGCTGGAACTACCGCGCCGAGGACGGCGGCGGCATCGTGCTGGACATGTTCCCGCACTGGCACTACATCCTGGAGCAGCTCTTCGCCCCGGTGCGCGCGGTCAACGCCACCACCGCCACCCACATCGCCCGGCGCTGGGACGAAGGCGGCAGCCCCTACGCCGCCACCGCCGAAGACGCCGCCTACGCCGTCTTCGAGCTCGAAGGCGGCATCACCGCCCAGATCAACTCCTCCTGGTGCGTGCGGGTCGACCGCGACGAACTCGTGGAGTTCCAGGTCGACGGTACCGAGGGCAGCGCCGTGGCCGGACTGCGCGACTGCCGCATCCAGCACCGCGTCGCCACCCCCCGCGCGTTCTGGGACCCCGACGCCCCCTCCGACCAGGGCGGATACCGCGACCAGTGGGAGCAGGTCCCCGACAACGCCGTCTTCGACAACGGCTTCCGCACCCAGTGGGAACAGTTCATCTCCCACGTGTGCGCGGGTACCTCCTTCCCCTACGACCTGCTCTCGGGGGCGCGGGGCCTGCACCTGGCCGAGGCCGGGCTGCGCTCGGCCGCCTCGGGCAACCGCGTCGAGCTGGAGGAGGTGGATCTGCCGTGAGCGGCCCGACACTGATGCTGCCGACCGCCGACGGCCGGCTGAACGGATTCACCCCCCGCGGCGCACCGCCGGCCCCCGCGGCCGCCGACGCCCCGCCGCCCGGGTCGCGCACCGCCTACGCAGCGGCCCACGTCGTTGCCGACCCGCTGGCCGGCAACGCCATCGGCGCCCCCGCCCGCCTCGACTGGGAAGCCACCATGGCCTTCCGGCACCACCTGTGGGACCTGGGCCTGGGCGTGGCCGACGCCATGGACACCGCCCAGCGCGGCATGGGTCTGGACTGGCCCGCCACGGCCGAGCTGATCCGCCGCAGCGCGGCCGAGGCCGCGTCCCGCGGCGCCGCCGTGTGCTGCGGCGCCGGCACCGACCACCTCGAACCCGGCGCGGGGACGACGCTCACGGAGGTCGAGGCCGCCTATACCGAACAGCTGGAGACCGTCGAGGGCGCCGGTGCCATCCCCGTGCTGATGGCCAGCCGGCACCTGGCCGCCTGCGCCCGCGGCCCCGCCGACTACGCCGCCGTGTACGGACGGCTGCTGCGGCAGGTACGCGGCCCCGTCATTCTGCACTGGCTGGGCACCGCCTTCGATCCGGCGCTGGCCGGCTACTGGGGCCACGACGATCCGGCCGAAGCGATCGACACGGTCGCCGGAATCATCGCCGAGCACGCCTCCCGCATCGACGGGATCAAGGTGTCGCTGCTGGACGCCGCGCTGGAGGTGCGGCTGCGCGAACGCCTGCCGGCGGGCGTTCGGCTCTACACCGGCGACGACTTCAACTATCCCGAGCTCATCGAAGGCGACGCCGGCGGCCACTCCCACGCCCTGCTCGGTATCTTCGCCGCCATCGCCCCGGCCGCCGCGGCGGCGCTGCGTGCGCTGGACGCCGGCGACACCGCGGGTTACCGCGCGCTGCTGGAGCCCACGGTCCCGCTGGCCCGCCACATCTTCGCCGCTCCCACGTACTACTACAAGACCGGGATCGCGTTCTTGAGCTGGCTCAACGGGCACCAGCCCGGCTTCACCATGGTCGGGGGCCTGCACAGCGCCCGCGACCTGGTGCACCTGTCGGAGGCGCTGCGTCTGGCCGACGCCGCCGGGGTCCTCACCGACCCCGACCTGGCGGTCGCCCGGATGCGCGGCCTGCTGGAGATCTCGGGGGTGCGGTGATGGCGGCACGAGCGCACGGCGGTCCGGCCGCGCCTACGGCCGTCGACGTCCCCTCCGGTGCGCCCGCGGGGGACGCGCCGGAGCCCGGAGACCCGCGACTGGCCCGGCTGTCGATCAACCAGAAGACCGTCAACGAGTGGAGCCTGCCCGAGGCCGTCGACGGCTGCCTGCGCGCGGGCATCGGCTCCGTCGGACTGTGGCGCGAGCACGCCGCCGAGGCCGGCATCGCACGCTCGGCCCGGCTGGTGCGCGAGTCCGGGCTGCGGGTGTCCTCCTACTGCCGCGGCGGTTTCCTCACCGGCTGCGACCGCACCCCGGCGCTGGAGGACAACCGCCGGGCCCTCGACGAGGCCGCCGAGCTCGGCGCGCCCTGCCTGGTGGTGGTGGTCGGCGGACTGCCCGACGGCGACCGCGACCTCGTCGGCGCCCGCGAGCGCATGGCCGAGGCGATCGCCGAGCTCGCACCCTACGCCGCCGAGCGCGGCGTGTGTCTGGCGCTGGAGGCCCTGCACCCGATGTTCTGCGCCGATCGGGCCGTGCTGTCGACCCTGGGCCAGGCGCTGGACGTCGCCGAGTGCTTCCCCGTCGGCCAGGTCGGCGTGGTCGTGGACTCCTACCACGTGTGGTGGGACCCCCGCCTCCACCGGGAGATCGCCCGCGCCGGCGAGCGCATCGCCGCCTTCCAGGTCTGCGACTGGGTGCTGCCGCTGCCGGCCGACCCGCTGCTGGGCCGGGGCATGGTCGGCGACGGGCACGCCGACATCCCCGCGCTGCACCGGGCCGTGGACGCGGCGGGATATACCGGCGACATCGAGGTGGAGATCTTCAACGCCGACGTGTGGTCGGCCGACCCCGACGCGGTACTGGCCACCGTGGCGCGCCGGCACGTCCGCTACCTGGCCTGAGCGCCGGTCCGCAGCCCCGGCCCCGGGCGGTCCACGGACGGTTCCGGGGCCCGGGTGCGGACCCCGGAGCGGGAACGCCGCTCAGGAGCGGGCGGGCGGGGCCGTGCTCTCGCGCACGACGACCTCGCCCGAGACCGGCACCGTGCGCGGCTCGGTGTTCTCGTCGTCGTCCAGGGCCAGGCGGGCGGCCTCTTCGCCCATCCATTCCAGCGGCAGGCGCACCGTCGTCAGGCCGGGGGTGAGGTCGCGCAGGGTGGGGATGTCGTCGAAGCCGGCCACCGACATGTCCCGGGGAACCTCCAGCCCTCCGTCGCGCAGCGCCGCGACGGCGCCGGTGGCCATGACGTCGTTGACGGCGAACAGGCAGGTGGCGTCGGTATCGGCGGACAGCAGGCGGCGGGTGGATTCGTAGCCGCCGTCGCGGGTGAAGGCGCCGTGCACGACGTTGCGCGGGTCCGGTTCGATGCCTGCCGCCGACAGCGCCGCGTGGAAGCCGTCGAGCCGGTCGCGGGCGGTGCGCAGGTTGTTGGGTCCGGCCAGGAGTGCGAAGCGGCGGTGCCCCAGCCCGATCAGGTGCCGGGCGAGTTCGGCGGCGCCGTCGCGGTTGCTGGGCACCACGGTGTCGGCGGGCAGGCCCTCCTGGGAGACGCAGGCGATGCGGCCCCCGCGGGCCCCGAGGGCGGCGATCTCGTCGGCCAGCCGCCGGGTGGTCTCCTCTTCGATGGTGCGGCTGCCCGCCAGCACGACCGCGCGGGCGCGGTGCGAGCGCAGCGTGGCGAGCAGTTCCAGTTCGCGCTGCGGGGTGCGGCCGGTGGTGCCCAGCACGACGACCAGTCCTTCGTCCTCGGCCGTGCGGGTGACACCGGAGGCGATGCTGGAGAAATAGGGGTCGGCGATGTCGTGGACGATGAGTCCGACCAGTGAGCTGGTGTTGCGGGCCAGGGTCTGGGCCGAGGCGTTGGCGAGGTAGCCCAGCTCGCGGGCGCTGGCCGTGACGCGCTCGTGCAGGGTGCGCCCTACCTGGCGGGTGCTGCCGTTGAGGACGCGCGAGGCGGTGGCCAGGGAGACGCCGGCGTGCCGGGCGACCTGATCCAATGTCACGTATCCGCTGCCCACGGCTTCACCTTTCGCCCCGACTGCGGGAAAACTTTTTCCGCAGTCCGATCCTACGCGTGCGCGCAACCCCCGTTACCAGCCGCATCCGCGGCGCGGCGCGGTGCACCCCGACACGCTGAGGAGAGTGCGCCGGGCGGGCGGGGCGGCCGCGCCGACCGTGCCCTGGCCCCCGCTGGAAACCGCTTCCAGTGGTTCGTCGCGCCGGATCCGCTGCGGGCGCCAGCCTAGCCGGTCGGCGGCGGGTGCGGGGCTGAACGCCCATGCCGACCGGCGGGACCGGCCGCGGCTTCGGCGGTGCCCGAGGAGGCGGGGCGCCGGTTCGGCCGACGGTTCCGGCGCAAGGGCGTCCACGGGGGCGCGTGGTCGACGCCGCCCCTGCGGGCGGGATCGGGGCGCAGCGGGGCGAACGGATCCTCGCGCGCGGCCTCGTCGGGCAGGACTGCCGTAGGGGAGCCGGCACCGCCGTCCGAAGCCGCGGGAGGCGGGTCGGCCGAGGGGCGTCATGGCAGCGGGCCGTCGGTGCCGCGCCCGCGCGGCGGCCGATTCGGCCCGTGCCACCGGTGGCGGGGATGCGCATGGCCGTCCTGTTCGCGTCGTCGGGCGCGTGCGGTGCGGACCCGCGCGGCCGCGTGCGCTTCCGGGTGCGCCTCCTCCACTGGAAAGCGCTTGCCATTGAGTTTCGCGCGTCGTAGGAGAGCAGCAGACGGCGGGCGCCGCCAGTGGACCCCGCCGCACCCGGACGGCCTCAGGTCCGGGTGCCTGCGGCGCGACGAAGCGGGAAACCGCCGAAGCGGTCACCCGACCGCCGTAGGAATCCCCGGCTTCGCGGCCGGGGAGCGGACGTCGACCCGCTCGGCGCACGTGCGCCGCCCGACCCGCCCGGGTGCGCCGAGGCGGGGAACCGGCCCGCGGGCGTCACGCCGCGGAGCGCTCCGGAGCGGGCGCGCCCAGGCGGTCGCGGGCGGTCGCGACCAGACCGGCCAGGCGATCGGGGGAGGGATGGCCGTCGGCGACCAGGGTGAGGACGCGGCGCTCCACCGCCGAGCGCGCCGCCACGTGCAGCGGATCGCGCCAGGCCAGCGAGCCGCCCACGCCCGGGTACTCACCGGCGCGCACGAACCACGGGTCCGCCACCGGGCCCGCTGCGGCGAACACCAGGCTCCACCGCTGCTCGGAGTCGGAGGTGCCCTGCAGCGCCAGCCAAGGGGCGCGCGAGCCGTGCAGCGCGTCCTCGCCCTCGGCACCGGGACCGAGTACCCGCGGCGGACGGGCGTGGCGCGGAGCGCGCCAGAAGAACCCGCCGTAGCCGGCCCCGGGGCGGCCCTTGGTCGCCGGGCTGTTGACCTCCAGGTCGCGCTCGCCGGCGACCAGCCGCGTGTGCAGATCCAGCGCCCACGTGTGCGCGTCCACCTCCCATGCGGCGGTCTCGCGGACCTCGCCGAGCAGTTCGGTACCGTCGCGCCCGACCCAGGCGATCCGCTCGACCGACCGGTCGTCGGCGGCCGCGTCCCAGCCGCGGTGCTCCTGGCGCCCGTGGTTGTCCAGCAGCACCGGACCGCGGTCGCGGACGAAGGTGGTGCCGCCCCAGAAGCTGCTGCCGTTGACGTCGGGCACGGTCACGCCGACGCCCAGGTGGTGCAGGTGGTCGTCGGGACGGACCTCGGTGACGGTGGTGCCCGCCGGGGTGCGCACCGGGTGGAGGTAGGGGCGGGGCGACAGCTGCGGATCGACGCCGGCGCCGCTGTTCCACTCGGCGACCACCGATCCCCGGCACCGCAGCACCGCTGCGCCTTCGCCGTGTCCGCTCCCGGCCCGGCCGCCGTCCGCATCTCCTGCCGCCATAGGGCTGCACCCGTCCTTTCCGCCGTGTTGCGCCGCTGTGTCGTCGGGGCCGCGGGCCGTCGGCCCGCTCGTTCCGGCCGCCGCCCGGGGCGGGGCCGCTGCCGTGCCCCGGATACGCGGTCGGCGGCGTCAGCCCGTGCCGCCGCCGCGATCGGAGACCGCTTCGGGGCGGGCTCCCGTCCCGGTCGGGCCGGGCACCGCCCAGGGAGCCGCCAGTTCGGAGAAGAGCGCCATCCGCTCGGCGCTGCGTGCGATCAGATCGTCGATTCCCTCCACCACTCGATGCACACCGTCGTCCTCGCTGCTCACGAGCTGCATTCCGGCGGGGATCGGCAACGGGTCGGGCGCTCGGCGCACGGCGTCGAGCACCGCCGTGAAACCGGTGGTCTCCTCGGGCGGAACCAGCAGCTCGGCCTCGCCGCGTACGTGGTCGATCAGGTTGCGCAGCAGGTCGGTGCGCGGGTGGACGGTCGTCTCGGGCTCCGCGCCGGGGCGCTCCAGCAGGACCTCGTCGCGGGTGTAGAACAGCGTGATGCGTCCGGCGTCGCCGTGGACGATCAGCCGCGGCGGGCGGTGGACCGCCGCGCAGAGGGTGACCGCGATGCTGATCGGCATCCCGTCGGGGGTGTGCAGGCGCAGGCACGAGGTGTCGTCGCTTTCGATGCCGTGGGCGCGGAAGAGCTCCAGTTCGATGCCGTCGGCGGTCCTGCGCTGCACGCCGGCCAGGGCCAATGCAGTGGCCACCGCGTGCGCGAACGGGTTGGTCAGCGCGCCGTCGACGACGTCGACGCCGCCGAGGGTGCGCCGGCCCGCCCATTCGGCGCGGTCGTAGTACTGCGAGGTGCGCACCCACGTTCCCGCGCCCCCGATGCCGCGGACCGTGCCGACGGCCCCGTCGGCGATCAGGGACCGCACCGCAGCGATGGCGGCCGAGCCGAGGCTCTGGAATCCGATCTGGCAGGCGGGGCCTGCGGCGGCTGCGGCCTCGCGCAGGGCGTGGAATTCGCCGGCCGTGGCGGTGGGCGGTTTCTCCAGCAGCAGGTGCGAGCCCGCCTCCAGCGCCGTGCGGGCGAGGGGGAGATGCGTGTGGATCGGAGTGCACAGGATCGTGACGGCGGCCCCGGTGCGCCGCAGTAGCGCGCCGAGGTCGGCGCCCTGCTCGACCCCGGAGCGGGCGGGAAGCTCGGACTCCGGAAGCGGGACCCGGTCGCACACTCCGACCAGCCGGACCAGTCCCTCTTCGGCGAGCGCCCCGACATTGCGCAGGTGCGAACGCCCGTGCCCGTGGGCGCCGGCGAGTACGACCGGAACGGGGGATTCACTCATCGGGATGTCGGGCGCGCCGGCCCCGCCTTCACGCGGGAGCGAGGCGCCCTCTCCTTCCTGGTCGAGGCGTGCACGATGGCTGGAACGGGGGCCGGTCCGAGGGTGCGGCCGTGCCCGCGACGACCGTGTCCGGGGGCGGTTCGGCGCGGAGGGGCGTGCGCGCTACGCGGGCCGCCGAAGCGGGCAGGTGCGGGCGGGCTCGGGTGTCGGATCCCGACAGGAGTCCTCTCGGACCGGGCGGTCGGCGACGAAGCGGTCCTCCTCGGCGGGCGACCGCCGGGGTCCCTCCCCACAAGGGGAGGACGTCCACGGGCCTGCCTTCGCGAACGGTTCCGGTCCGGGCCGGGGGTGGACGCGGCCGACGTGTGGAGGAGGGCCGCGGAGAAGGCGGCGAGCGGTGCGAGTCCACGACCTCCTTCGGTCGGCGGCAGTCCTGCAGCACCCTTGGAAAGCGCTTGCCAGATCAATCTAGGCAGCCCGCCGTTCGATGTCAACGGTGCCCGGCGCCCGCGCCGGGCACCCGGCTGCCGGCCGCCACCGGGTCACCCGGCAATCGGCATTCCGCAGCACGGCCGCGTCGTTCCCGCGCGTCCCGCCCGTGTACTTCCGGTCGGCCCAGACCCTCCCGATGCCGGTTCCTGTTCGGCACGCCCGGCGGCGTGCTCGGCGGGTGGCCCCGGAGAACGCCCGATCGCCCGCGAACCGGTGGATCCCGGGACTCTCGGAGGAGGGCGGAGACGGCCGGCAACCGATACGATCATGCTCCCGGGGGCAGGGAATTCGGACAGGCGAGTGAGAGGCGGAACGGTGTGCCCGGACAGACCGGAGTAAGCGGCCCGCGGTTCGATCACCAGGATACGGCGGTCGTCGCGGTCCGGGGCGAGATCGATATCGCGACGGCCGACGACATGCGCGACCGGATGCTCGCCGCGGCGGGGGAGGAGCGGCGCACCGCGCTGCTGGTCGCCGACCTCTCCGGGGTCGGATTCTTCGACGCGAGCGGCGTTCGCGCGCTGATGGCGGTGCGCCGGCGCCTCGACGCGCGCGGTGTGCGGATGGCACTGGGCGGGCCGTCCCCCGCCGTTCTCCGCACGCTGGAGGCGTTGGGCCTGGCAGGTTGCTTCACCGTCCTGCCGCAGGCCCAGGTGCCGTTCACCGCCCGTTCGGCGGCCCGGCGCTGACGGCGCCGCGGCCGGAACCGGCCGCGCCGACGCCGGTGAACCGCTCGGCGGCGGGGCGGACCAGGAACCGGCCCAGCAGGCCCGGCACCGACGCGTCCGCGAGCCGCAGGCCCGTACCGAGTGCGACGTCGGGCACGGAGAAGCGCCCCGGCCCCGCCGCGGTGGTCGCGGTCACCGTCGCCAGCCCCGCCCTGCGCTGGAACGGCGAGCGGGAGATGCGCCAGCCGATGATCCCCTCGCGCCGCAGCGCCACCGTCGTGCGCACGAACGCGCCGGTGCGGGTGACCAGGTAGCCCGGCAGCACCGTGTGTCCGAGCCCGCGGTAGGCCGATACCGCCCAGCCGGCCAGCGGCGGCCCGACCGCCAGCGCGCCGGCCGATGCGCCGGCCGCCAGTGCCGTCGCCGTGTCGGCTTCGGCCAGCGCCCGCATGCCGGCGGGCGTCTGCGCCAGGGCCCACTGCGCCGCCGGCGCCAGGCCCGCACCCGCGGCGGCCGCGACCGCCGTGCCCGCCAGGGCGCGGACGACGCGCCGGCGCAGGGCCGCCCGGGGGTGGCTCCGCAGCGGCGCGGCGGCGGGCGACTCGGACTCGCCCACCACCGCGGCGCTGAGCGCGAGTGCGCGCCGGTGCGGCAGATCCGGCGAGAGCGCGTTGCGCGGCACCGGATCGCCGCGCCCGCCTTCGGCGGCCAGTCCCGTCGCCACGGCCCGGACCCGTGCCGCGCCGAACCAGCGCTGGGGCAGCGCCCGGCGCAGTTCGACGCCGCGCAGCCGCCGCTCTTCCAGCGACAGCGAGGTGGTGGTGACCAGGCCGCGCTGCAGCCGCAGGGTGCCGTCGGGCTCGCGGTCCACGCGGTAGCCCCACCACGCCTCGGCCTGCACGGCGGCGGCCGCGGCCGCACCGACCAGCAGTGCCGCGGCGACGCCGGGCAGCAGGAGCAGCGGCCGGTCGAGGACCTGGCCGTATACGGCGGCCACGGCGGCGTCGGCCCGGTCGCGGCCGGCGAGGCTCAGCACGTTGAAGGCGGCGCCGACGGCGGCGGCGCCCAGCGCGGGCGCGGCGGCCGAAACCGGGGCATAGCCCAGCCACACCGGCCGCAGCCGCACCAGCTCGCGCGCGGTTCCCGCGCCGGAGCGGCCGTCGCCGGCGGATCCGGCGGGCGCCTGCGCCGGATCCGCCGGATCCCGCAGCAGCAGTCGTGCGCGCAGCCGCTCGCCCTCGTCGCGCCGGACGGCGCTGAGCCGGATCTGCGCGCCTCCGGAGCCGGCCTGCTCGGCCGTGCCGATACTGAGGGCGCACAGTCCCAGCGGCCGCATCCACAGCGGCACGGCCACGTCGACGCTGCGGATGCGCTCGCGGGGCACCGAGCGGTACGAAACCGCCGCGACGCCGGTGCGGATCTCCAGGCGCCGGCCGGAGATCCGGTAGCGGGTCCGACTCCAGCGCAGCGCCGCGACCGCCGTGGGTAGGGCTGTGCCGGCGGCGGCGCCGAGTACGATCAGCGCCACCCAGAGCCAGGACCCGCCGCCCAGGCGCACGAGGACGGTGCCCGCGGCCGAGCCGGGGACGGCGACCGCGCCCAGCCCCAGCGCCCACGCCCAGACGGTGAGCGGGCTCAGCCGCCGCCAGCCGGAGCCGGAGCCGAAATCGGAATCGGGAGCGGAATCGGGAGCGGAATCGGTGTCGGCTCCCGGAACCGGTGCATGCGCGCTCATGTCGCGTCGCCTTCCGAAACGCGGGCGGCCTCGGTCAGTTCGGCGGCCGCGCGCTCGGCCTGCGCGGCGCCGATGCCGACGATGGAGATGGGCCCGGCGGCCGAGGCGGTGGTGACCACGACGTCGGCGAGTCCGAAGAGCCGCTGCAGCGGGCCGCGGTGGGTGTCCACGGTCTGGATGCGCGACATGGGCGCCACCCGCCATTCCTGCCAGAGCCAGCCGGATGCGGTGTAGACGGCGGTGTCGGCGACCTCCCAGCGGTGCACGCGGAAGCGCCATAGGGGCACCACCGCTGCGGCCGCCAGTCCCGCCGCGCCGGCCGCGGCCGCCGCCCACACCAGGGCGGCGGCCAGCACCGGAGGCGGGTTTCCGGTTGCGGGAACGATCAGGGCGGCGAGCGCCGGAGTGGCCGCGCCGGCGGCGGTCAGCGTCAGAATGCGGGCGCTCCACCAGGCGACGGCGCGGCGCGCGACGCGGTGGCGAGGAGGCCGCAGGACGGGTGCGGACGGGGCGGATCGGGTGAGTGTCATGACCCGGATCCCCTCTCGTGGTCGGGACGATGCGACGTGGAAAGTGATATCACAATGCTATGATGAAGCAATCATCGATCGAAGGAAAGGGGATCCCGCCCCATGACGCCGTCCGAATCCCCCGCACCGGGTGCCGGTATCCGGATGCCCGCGCCCAAGTACCGGGAGCGCCTCGCGCTGCAGCTGCCCGGCCTGCCCGTCGCGGGCGCCTGCCTGCTCGTTCTGCTCGCGGCGGCGGCCGCGATCGTGGCGGGAGCCGACTCCGGGTCGGGGCCGCTGATCGCGGCCGGAGCCGTCCCGGCCGCCGCCGCGGTGGTGGCCGCCGCCGGGCTCACCGTGGTCGCGCCCAACCGGGCCCGCGTCCTGCAGTTCCTGGGCCGCTACGTCGGCACGGTGCACGCGGACGGCTTGCGCTGGGTCAACCCCCTGACCACGCGCCGGCAGGTCTCCACCCGCATCCGCAACCACGAGACGTCGGTGCTGAAGGTCAACGACTCCGGCGGAAGCCCCATCGAGATCGCCGCCGTGGTGGTCTGGCAGGTCGAGGACACCGCGCGGGCGGTCTTCGAGGTCGACGACTTCGTGGAGTTCGTGTCCATCCAGACCGAGACGGCCGTGCGGCACATCGCCAACAACTATCCCTACGACGCCCCGGCCGAACAGGTCATGACCCTGCGCGACAACGCCGAGGAGATCACCGAGCGCCTGTCGGCGGAGATCGCCGAGCGCGTGGAGTCGGCGGGCGTGCGCATCGCCGAGTCGCGCATCACCCACCTGGCCTACGCTCAGGAGATCGCCCAGGCCATGCTGCAGCGCCAGCAGGCCGGCGCCGTCGTCGCCGCACGCCGCCAGATCGTGGAGGGGGCGGTGGGTATGGTCGACGCGGCTCTGGACCGCCTGGCCGAGCGCGAGGTGGTGGAGTTGGACGAGGAGCGCAAGGCGACGATGGTGAGCAACCTGCTCGTGGTGCTGTGCTCGGACCGGCCGGCGAGCCCGGTGGTCAACGCCGGTTCCCTCTACCAGTAGCCGAGACCTGGAGCACCGTGGCTGAGCGCAAGAAGATCCTGCTGCGGCTGGATCCGGCCGTGCACGACGCGCTTGCCCGCTGGGCCGGCGACGAGCTGCGCAGCACCAACGCCCAGATCGAGTTCCTGCTGCGCCGCGCGCTGGCCGACGCGGGCCGGCTGCCCGGCGACACCGCGGGCATTCCCCGCCGCGGCCGACCGCGCAAGCGGATCCGCGACGACGGCGGCGGGCAGGACGGCGACGGCGCGTCCGGAGACGGCCCGGACGGCACCGGCCCGGACGGCACCGCCTGACCGGCCCGGCCCCGCCGGCCGCGTCGCCGCACCGTGCCGAGGCGGAGGCCGGCCGGTACGGGCGGTGGGGCGTCGCGGTGGCGCAGGAGGGGCTGGGCGAGCCCGGCGTGCCGGGCCGTCAGGGCACGCCCGCCGGGCCCTCCTCGTCCGCGCTCCAGCCGTACTCGCGCTTCAGGTGCTTCTTGAGCAGCTTGCCCGCGGCGTTGCGCGGCAGCTCCCCGGTCACCACGTGCACGCGGGAGGGGATCTTGAACCCCGCGAGGTGCGGTTCGAGGAACTCCGCCAGCTCCTGGCCGGTCAGCTCGCGACCGGGGAGCAGGCGCACCACCGCACCCACCTCCTCGCCCATGACCTCGTCGGGGATCCCGACCACCGCCACCTCTGCCACCGCGGGGTGCTCGTGGACGGCGGCCTCCACCTCGGCGCAGTAGACGTTCTCGCCGCCGCGGATGATCATGTCGGTAACGCGGTCGACGATGTAGAGGAATCCCTCGTCGTCCAGCCGCCCCAGATCGCCGGTCCGCAGCCAGCCGCCGCTGAAAGCGGCCGCCGTCGCCTGGGGGCGCTGCCAGTAGCCGTGCACCACGCCCGGGCCCCGGATCCAGACCTCGCCGATCTCGCCCGGCGGCAGCTCCTGCTCGGCGGCGTCGAAGATCGCGATGTCGACCGTGGCCACCGGCAGCCCGGCGCTGTCGGGCCGCAGCAGGTAGTCGCTGCCGCCGTTGGTGGTCGCCGTCGCCGAGCATTCGGTGAGCCCGTATCCCTGCCCCAGCAGCATCTCGTGCATGCTGCGGCGGGTGCGCGAGACCAGCGCGGGCGCGGCCGGCGCGCCGCCCGAGGCCAGCATCATCAGGCTGGAGAGGTCGTAGTCGCCCAGCCGGGGCGAAGCGGTCATCTGCGCGATCATCGACGGCACCGCGGTGATCGCGCTGACCCGCTCGCGCTCGACCAGCCGCATCGCCTCCTCGGGGTCCCACTTGTACATCAGCACCAGCGTCCCGCCGTTGGCGAGCGTGGGCAGCATGACCGTCTGCGCGCCGGTGGCGTGGAACAGCGGCAGGACGCACAGCACGACCGAGGGGCCCATTCCGTCGACGTAGGCCTGGACCTCCTCCATCTCCAGCCCGAGCCGCATCAGCGAGCGGAACCGCGAGTAGGAGCCGGAGACGATGTTGGTGGCCAGGTTGCGGTGCGAGCCCACCGCCGCCTTGGGACGGCCGGTGGTGCCCGAGGTGTAGAACAGCGTGCACGGATCGTCGGGGGCGGGCTCGGCCTCGGGCAGGCGCTGGTCGCAGGCGACCGTGCCCAGCACGGCGTCCCAGGAGCGTGCGCCCTCGGGCAGCTCCTCGGTGCGCACCCCGATCAGCGGCAGCTCCAGCCGTTCCAGTGCTCCGCCCAGCCGCTCGATGCGCTCCCGGTCGGCCACCAGCACCGCGGCCCCGCTGTCGGTGAGGCCGAATTCGAGCTCCGGCCCGCTCCACCAGGAGTTGAGGGGAACGGCGATCGCACCGATGGCGGTCGCGGCGAAGTAGGCGATCACCCATTCCGGATAGTTGCGCATCGCGATCGCCACCCGGTCGCCCTTGGCCACGCCGTAGTCGTCGATCAGGCGGCGCGCCAGGGCGGCGGTGCTCCGGTAGAACGCGGAATGGGTGAGGCGCTCGTCACCGTAGACCAGCGCCGTCGCCTCACCGTGCTCCAGGCTCGACTCGATGACGGCGCGCATATGCGGCGGCGCGTGCTTCCACACGCGGGTGGCGACGCCGCCGACCTCGGCCGTTTCCATCTCGAAGGGGCCGCCGCTGACCAGCAGCTGCGCGGTAACCGCCGCGAGCGAGCGCGTCGGGCGGGCGATCTCGGGTTCGGACGACTGCTCTTCCACGGGAACTCCCCACGGTCGGCTGCGGCGGATCCTCGGAAAAACGGGAGCAGGCGGGAGCGCGGAGCGGGCGGCACGCGCACGGGCCCGCCCCGTGCGGCGGACGGCCCTGCTCAGTCGAACCGGATCAGCGAACGCCCGCCGCGGCCGTCGCGCATCCGCTGGAAGGCCTCGGGCAGCTCGTCGAGGCCGACTTCGTCGGTGACCATCGTCGCCAGGTCCAGGCCGCCGCCGCGGACGTGGTCGGCGACCAGAGGGACGTCGCGGTCGGGGTCGCAGGAGCCGTAGAAGCACCCGCGCAGGGTGCGCGCCTGGTGGAAGATCTCCAGAGCGCTGAAGGAGACGCTGTCGCCGAGGGCGCCGGCGCCCACCACCGTCACCCCGCCGCCGCGCCGGCTGATGTCCCAGGCCGCGCGGATGGTCGTACTGGAGCCCACGACCTCGAAGGCGTGGTCGACGCCGCGTCCGCCGGTCAGTGCGCGCACCTCGCCGGCGAGCTCGGATCCGGCCTGCACGAAGTGGGTGGCGCCCAGGGCGAGGGCGAGGTCGCGCTTGCCGGGGGAGGCGTCGACGGCGATGACGGGGTCGGCTCCGGCGAGGGCGGCGGCCTGCAGCGCAGCGAGGCCCACGCCTCCCAGGCCGATCACGGCCGCCGACTGGCCCGCGCGCACGCCGGCGGTGTTGGTGACCGCGCCCCAGCCGGTCAGCACGGCGCAGCCCAGCAGGGCCGCGGTCGCGGCGTCGACGCCCTCGGGCATGGGAACCACACCGTTGACCGGGACGACCGTGGCCTCGGCGAAGGCCGCTGTGCCCAGCCCCGGATAGACCGCGGTGCCGTCGGCGCGCTTGCCGTAGGCCTGCTGGGCTGCGTCCATCCCGTGCTCGCACAGGTAGGGCTCGCCGTTGTCGCAGTACCAGCATGCGCGGCAGGGCGGTGTCCAGTTGAGGACGACGGAGGCGCCGGGCTCCAGCCCGGTGACGCCGGGGCCGACGGCCTCCACGGTGCCGGCGCCTTCGTGGCCGAGTACGGCGGGCAGCTTCTGCGGCAGGACGCCCTGGGCCAGCGACAGATCGGAGTGGCACACGCCCGCTGCGGCCAGCCGCACCCGCACCTGCCCCGGTCCGGGCTCGTTGAGGGTGATGCGCTCGATCTTCGGCGGCTCGTCGACCCCGGCGACGACGGCGGCACTGACGGTGGTGCTCATGTGGGGCCCTTCATGTGATCCCGGTTACTTCGAAGTACCGCGACCTTATAAGACCGACTAGTCGGTTTACTAGTGGGGTAAGGACCGCCCGGACGGTGCCGGGGACGCTCGGATCGCCCGTCGGAGGGCGGATTCCGGTCGCCCGGTCCCGCGGCGGCGGGACCGGTCCGCTCGATAGGGTCGGGGCGTGGCCACCAAACAGCAGCGCCTGCCGCGCGAAGTGCGCGAGCGCCAGATGATCGACGCCGCGGTGCGGGTCTTCTCCCGCTCCGGCTACCACACGGCCAGCGTCGAGGAGATCGCCGAGGCGGCGGGCATCTCCAAACCGATGGTCTACATCTACCTGGGATCCAAGGAGCGGCTGTTCACCGCCTGCATCCACCGCGAGGCCGACCGCGTGGTCGAGGCGGTGCGTGCAGCGGTGCACGCCGACGAGCCCCCGGAACTGGGGCTGTGGTCGGGCCTGCGGGTGTTCTTCCGCTTCGTCGCCGACAACCGGGACAGCTGGGCGGTGCTCTACCAGCACGCCCGTACCCAGGGCGAGCCCTTCGCCCAGGAGGTCAGCGAGGCCCGCCGCCGCGTCATCGAGGAGATCACCCGCATGGTCGTGGCCGGCACCCGACTGGGCGGCGGCGAGCGCATCGTCACCGAGCGCGACGCCGAGATCCTCGCCCGCATCGCCATCGGCGCGGCCGACTCGCTCAGCGATTGGCTGCTGGAGCACCCCGAAGAGAGCCCCGACGGCCTGATCGACCGCGTCACCAATCTGGCCCTGGTCGGGGTGGATCGCTACACCACCGGCGATATCCAGCCCTCCTGACGCCTCCGCCTGCGGGGGCGCGGCCCCGCCAGGCCGGACGGGCGTCGACGCAACCCGGCGTGCGAAGCCGAATCGGCGGACACCCGGGATCTGCAGCGGGCTTTTCGGGACCACTCGGGGTTCCCGCTGCACAAAGCGCTACGCCTGTTCGCGTATCGGTTGCCGCCCGCGCACGCGGGGACAAGGATTGAGGGGTCCTGGATCCGTCGGCTCAGCGGGGGCGCGATAGTGCAGCCGCATCTGGACACCGCAGTGCCTGCCGGTGTCGACCCGAGGGACTACGCGCGGCTGCTGCGCCGTGTGCACGACGCGGTCCTGGCCGGCGACAGCCCGCCCGCCCGGCCCCGCCCGGTCATCGCCGATTCCTGGGAGCGGATGCGCCGGTCCCGCATCGACCCCGACGACGCCCGCCCCGCCCCGGTGCTGGCCCGCGACGATCTGCAGACCCTCCGCGGCGCCTCGCCGCTGGCCGACCTGCTGCCCATGCTGCGCGACGCGCTGATGCCCGTCGCCGAGGACGCCTCCCACGTCATGGTCGTCACCGACGACAGGGGCCGCCTGCTCTGGCGCGACGGCCCGGTGCGGATGCGGCGCATGGCCGACGCCATGGGGCTGGTCGAGGGCTCGCACTGGAGCGAGGAGGCCGCGGGCACCAACGCCGTGGGGACCTCGCTGGCCGTGGACCGCCCGCTTCAGGTCTACTCCGCCGAGCACTACGCCCGCGGGCTGCACCAGGCCACCTGCTCCAGCGCGCCCGTACACGACCCGCGCGACGGGCGCGCTCTGGGCGCCGTCAACCTGACCGGCCCCGCCCGTACCGTGCACCCGGCCACCCTGGCTCTGGTCAGTGTCGTCGCCCAGCACGCCGAATCGCAGCTGCGCGGCCGCCACCACGCCCACCTGGAGCGGCTGCGCGCGGTCTCCGCGCCGCTGCTGTCGGGCATCGGCGAAAAGGCCCTGGTGGTCGACTCCGACGGCTGGACGGCGACGGCGGTCCACATGGACCCGCCGCGCCGCGTCCTGCTGCCCCGCCGCCTCCAGGGCGGGGGGAGCCGGCTGCCGGGGCTGGGGGAGTGCGCCGTGGAACCCCTCCCGGGCGGGTGGCTGCTGCGGCCCGGTGCCGGTGCGGAGCCGTCGCCCACCGAAGTGGTACTGGATCTCGCCGACGCCGCGGCGCCCCAGGTGACCGTCTCCGGCCACAGCGGGACGTGGACACACCGGCCCACCCTGCGCCACTGCGAGCTGCTGTTCCTGCTGTCGCGCCGTCCTCAGGGCTGCAGCGCCGCCGAGCTCGCCGGCGAGCTGTTCGGCGACGCCGAGCGGCTGGTGACCGTGCGCGCGGAGATGTCGCGCCTGCGCCGCCGCCTCGGCGGCGTGGTGGAGAGCCGCCCCTACCGGTTCGGCGACGGCCTGCGGGTGCGCGTGCGCGCCCCCGAGCACGCGGCCGAACTGCTGCCGGCCTCGCGTGCGCCCGGGATCCGGCGCGCCCGGGGCGAGGCGGCCCGCGGCGCCGCCGCGCCGGGCACGCCGCTGCCGGGCTGAGGCGCCCGCGGCGGCTCGGTGCGTCGTCCCCGGGCCGGCTCCCCGGCCCGCGGGTGCTTCGAAACACTGGAAACACCGTGCGTAGTTAAAATGCAACCCCGTGCAACCTTTGCTTGTGCCTGGGGTGATGCGGTCGAGTCGGATGTGCAGCGGCGCGGGGCCGCGACGACCACGTCCGCCCGTACCCGGTGCCTTGAGGGGGGTAGCGGGTCGATCACGCGGGCGGACCTTCGAAGGCGGCGGCCTGCGGCGGGTGGGGGGAGCCCGCCCGGGTCGCCGCCGCAGGTCCGGAGACCGCCGGCGGGCAACGAACCGGTCAGGATCGGGTAAGTGCGGTCGCATCGGCCCGCGTGGGCGGGAAGGCTCCGTCCTGCGGCGCGGTGCTTCCGCAGGGGAGGGCGCGGGGCGGACCGGCGGCGGGCCAGCATACACTGGGCCGGGATCGGCCGAACCGGGTGCCGCGGCGGGCGGACAGGACACGTGTCGCGGGACCGCGGTATGCGGATCAGGCGAACCGGCGGCGCCGCCGAAGCGTCCCACCGGCCACAGGCAGCACCATCGTCCCAGGCAGCGGAGGTGGATCGTGCAGGATCCCCGAGAACCCCACCGGCAGCCCTCGGTCCAGGGCTCGCGCATCGACCCTTATGTCGACAGCTACGCAGCCCGGACGCGGGGCATGGTGGCCTCGGAGGTCCGCGCGCTGTTCGCCGTGGCCTCCCGTCCCGAGGTCGTCTCGCTGGCGGGCGGCATGCCCAACGTCAGCGCGCTCCCCCTGGACGACATCGGCCGCATCGTCCAGCAGGTCGTCGCCGAGCAGGGCGCCACCGCGCTGCAGTACGGCTCCGCCCAGGGCGACCCCGTACTGCGCGAGCACATCTGCGAGGTCATGGCCGAGGAGGACATCGACGCCGCCGCCGACGACGTCATCGTCACCGTCGGCTCCCAGCAGGCGCTCGACCTGGTCACCCGCGTCTTCGTCGACCCCGGCGACGTGGTGCTGTGCGAAGCGCCCACCTACGTCACCGCCGTCAACACCTTCGCCGCGTTCCAGGCCGACATCCGCCACGTCGCCATGGACGGAGACGGGGTCGTGCCCGAGGCGCTGGAGGAGGCGCTGCAGCGCCTGACCGCCGAGGGCCGCCGGGCCAAGTTCTTCTACACGATCCCCAACTTCCAGAACCCCGCCGGGGTCACCCTGGCGGCCGAACGCCGCACTCGCGTCCTGGAGATCTGCCAGCGCTACGGCCTGCTGGTGCTGGAGGACAATCCCTACGGCCTGCTGCGCTACGACGGCGAGCCCGTGGCGCCGCTGCGCGCCCAGGCGCCCGACAGCGTCATCTACCTCGGCTCCTTCTCCAAGACGCTCTCGCCGGGCTTCCGCATCGGCTGGGCACTGGCTCCGCCGGCGGTGCGCGCCAAGCTGGTGCTGGCCGCGGAATCGGCCATGCTCAGCCACTCCACCTTCAACCAGATGGTCGTGCGCCGCTACCTCGCCGACCACGCATGGCGCGAGCAGATCAAGGACTTCAACGAGATGTACCGGGAGCGCCGCGACGCCATGCTCGGTGCCCTCGACACGCTCATGCCCGCCGGGACCGAGTGGACCCGGCCCGACGGCGGGTTCTTCGTCTGGCTGACCCTGCCCGAAGGGCTCGACGCCAAGGCCATGATGCCGCGTGCGGTCAACGAACGCGTGGCCTACGTCCCCGGAACCGGCTTCTACGCCACCGACGAGGGCCGCCGCAGCATGCGGCTGTCGTTCTGCTACCCCACCGGCGAGCAGATCCGGGAAGGGGTCCGCCGGCTCGTCGGCGTGATCGAGGGCGAGACCGAGCTGCGTGATACCTTCGGCGACACGTCGCCCCCGGCCGGAGCGGGCGACGGATCCCCCTTCCCCGACCTGCCCTGACGACCAGCGGAGCGGGCCGGTGACACCCACAGCAGCACAGCAGGAAGGCAGGACCGTGGCCGATCTGGAGCGGGTGCTCGTACTGGCGGGCGGCATGTCGCCCGAGCACGAGGTCAGCGTGCGCTCGGGGCGGCGCGTGGCCGAATCGCTGCGTCGCCTGGGCGTGGAGGCCCACATCGCCGACATCGATGCGGCTCTGCTGGAGCGGCTGCGGACCGACCCGCCGCAGGCGGTCTTCCCGGTCCTGCACGGCGCCTCCGGCGAAGACGGCGCCACCGCGGAGATCCTGCAGCTGAGCGGTGTGCCCTACGTCGGCGCGCCGCCCGCCGCATGCCGGACCGCCTTCGCCAAACCCGCCGCCAAAGCGCTGGTGGCCCAGCACGGTGTTCCGGTGCCGCGCGGGGTGACGCTGCCCAAGTCGGCGTTCCACGACCTGGGCGCCCCGGCGCTGCTGGAGCGGGTGGTGGACCGGCTGGGGCTGCCCCTGTTCGTCAAGCCCGACCAGGGCGGCTCGGCCTTCGGGGCCACCTCGGTCGACTCCGCCGAGGAGCTGTCGGCGGCGATGGTCAGCTGCTTCGCCTACGGCGACAAGGCGGTCATCGAAGAGCGGATCGACGGCACCGAGGTCGCTGTGGGCGTGGTCGACCTCGGCGACGGCCCCGTCGACCTGCCTGCGGTGGAGATCGTGCCCGACGGCGGCGTCTACGACTACGCCGCCCGCTACACCCCCGGCCGCACCGAGTTCTTCAGCCCCGCGCGCCTGTCGGAGGAGGCCGCCCGCGCCGCGGCCGACGCCGCGCTGACCGCGCACCGTGTGCTCGGGTTGCGCGACTACTCGCGCACCGACCTCATCGTCGACGCCGCGGGCCGCGTGCGGTTCCTGGAAGTCAACGTCGCTCCCGGGCTCACCGAGACCTCGACGTTCCCGCTGGCGGCCGAAGCCGCCGAACTCGATTTCGCCCGCGTCTGCCGCGACCTGGCGTTCAACGCCTGGACCCGCGGCAGCGCCGGCTGACTCTTGCAGACCCGGCACGACCCCGGCACGACCCCGGCACGGACCCGCCGCGCCCCTGCGGGCGCGGCGGGGCACCGCGGCGGATACGGCGATGCCGCACCCGCCGCGGCGGCGGTCCCGCGCCCGGGACCGGTCAGAGGGAGACCCGCTCGTCGAGGTCGTCGTCACCGCCGCCGGACCTGTCCGCCGCCTCCGGTCCGTCGGCGCCCTGGTCGGCCCGGGCGTCGCGGCGGGACTTGAGCAGGCTCAGCACCGTGGTGGCGCCCAGTGTCACGACGATCACCACCAGCGAAACCATGGTGGGGATCTCGGGAACGTGCAGGTCGGTGGTCTCGTGCAGGGCGTGCAGGACCAGCTTGACTCCGATGAAGCCGAGGATCGCCGCCAGGCCGTAGCTGAGGTAGACCAGCTTGTTCAGCAAGCCGCCGATGAGGAAGTAGAGCTGGCGCAGGCCCATCAGCGCGAAGGCGTTGGCGGTGAAGACGAGGTAGGGCTCCTGGGTGATGCCGAAGATGGCGGGGATGGAGTCCAGCGCGAAGAGGATGTCGGTCATGCCGACGGCGATCATCACCATCAGCATGGGGGTCACCATGCGCGTGCCGTTCACGCGCGTGAGCAGCTTGTGGCCGTCGTAGGTGTCGGACGTGGGCAGGATCCGCCGGACCGCTTTCAGGGCCGCGTTCTCCTCGTACTCGTCGTCCTCGCCGCCGCCGGAGACCAGCTTCCAGGCGGTGTAGAGCAGGAAGGCGCCGAAGAGGTAGAAGACGCCGGCGAAGGTGTTGACGGCCGCGGCGCCGGCGGCGATGAACAGCCCGCGGAACAGCAGCGCGAGGGCGATGCCCACCAGCAGGACGCGTTGGCGGTGCTCCCGGGGGACGGCGAAAGAGCCGAGGATGAGGATGAACACGAACAGGTTGTCCATGCTCATCGAGTATTCGACGATCCATCCGGTGAAGAAGTCCACGGCCTGGCCGTCGGTGAACGCCGACAGGCCGATCCCGAACAGGACCGCGAGCGAAACGTAGACCGAGACCCAGACGGCGGCTTCGCGCATCGACGGCTCATGGGGGCGGCGGGTGATGATGGCGAAGTCGAGCGCGATCACGCCGAGCAGGACGGCGATGGTCGCTGCCCAGACCCAAGGTGCGATATCCAAGCGAGTTCTCCAGCGGTTGCGATGGCGCGGGGCAGCCGGTCCCGGGCGCCGCACGCGCCCGGGACCGGTTTACTACATCTCAGGGGGAGCCGCGTCCGCGGCCCCGCTTGGCCGCACGCTCCCGCGTGGCGGTCGCGCGCCGCTCCTCCAGGGCGGTCGCCTGGGAGACGTAGCGTCCGACGAGGCCGGCGGCCACGGGGTTGTGGTCCTTGATGCGGATCAGCATGTGGGGGGCGATCCGCTCGTGCAGCCACAGGAACCCGATGGCGAAGCCCATGCTCAGCATCGCCTGGAAGGCCAGGAACGACAGCAGCGGCTCGCGCAGTACCTCGTCGCGGCCGAGCACGGCGGCGACCAGGTACTGGTCGGTCAGCCGGGCCAGGGGGAAGCCGGCCAGCCAGTAGAAGGCGACCGGGCCGAGCGCGCCGACCCCGAACGTGCCCAAGGCGAGCAGGATGCAGTAGCCCGCTCCCAACAGGGCCAGGGGCAGGCCCAGACCGGCGGCGATCGTCGCGATCTGCACGGCGGGCAGTCCGGCCATGGCCGCCACTCCGGCGGCGAAGACGCCGGCGACCAGCCCGACGCCCACCCCCGGAACGGACACCTCGGCGTACTGGAGCGCTGCGGGCATCGGCCCTGCTGCGGTGGTGCGGGTGCTCATCAGCTCACCACCACCCCGTAGGCGAACAGCGAGTAGAACAGCATGCCGAGGTAGAACACCGCGGCGAAGGCGATGATCAGGTTGGTGACGATGCCGGGCCGGATGGGTTTGGGCAGCATCAGGTTGTTGACCAGCAGCAGCGTCACGCAGTAGGCGCCCATGGCGAAGGTGGACAGGAACGCCAGCGTGTCCAGGATGCCCGCCGGGCCGTCGGCCGGCCCCCACAGCAGGACGCCGATGCCGAACAGGATGACGCCCCACAGGAAGAACGCGTACAGCTTGGACATGCTGAAACGTCGGGCGCCGGGGACGAAGAAGTAGGTCATGTCGGCCTGGCCGCGGGAGAAGGAGTCGAACAGGCCGAACGTGGCGTTGAGGCCGATCAGGGAGATGAACAGGAAGAAGACGGTGCCGAAGACGGGGCTTCCGGCGGCGGTGAAGGAGGCGGCCATCGCGTCCAGCGCGGCGTCGCGTTCGCCGTCGCGGATGACCGTCACGACCCCGGGGTCGAACCGTGCCGAGGCCTGGGCGAGCACGGTGAAGGAGACGGTCACCAGCATCGTGATGCCCCAGAAGAGCACGAACGCGTCGAAGGTGACCCACCGGCGCCAGCCCTTCCACTTGGCCATCTCCTCCGGCTCGGAGGTGTCGAACATGAAGCCGCGGGTGGGCATGGTCTCCTGCTCGCCCGCGTGGGCCAGGCCGCGGATGCGGGGAATGTGGGAGCCCATGCCGGCGCCCTTGTCGCGCAGGTGCAGGGTGTACCACATCTGCTGCATGCCCGACGGGCCGGCGAAGGCGATGGAGCCGACGATGACGGGGAACCACGCCGCGCTCAGCGCCTCGTCGGGCATGTAGCCGAAGGCGAACATGCCGGTGATGGTGCTGGAGAGGTCCGCCAGGTTGCCGACCAGGCCCGCCACCACCGACGTGCCCACGACCAGCAGGCCGATGCAGATGGAGAGGACGTTCTCCAGCAGGTTGTAGACGACCTTGGCCATCGTGAAGATGACGCCCACCAGCAGCATGCCGGTGACCGCAGTGGCCTGCCAGGGGATCCCGCTCACCCGTTCGAAGGCCGATGCGCCCGCTGACAGGTGGCCCGGCCATATGTAGACGAGCATCGCGGTGACGAAGAAGAACCACATCAGCGGTTTGAACACGCGCGCGGCACCGAAGAAGATGCTCTCGCCGGTGGCCATCGCATAGCGCGACATCTCTAGCATGACCACGGCCTGCAGGCTGACGCCGACGAGGAACAGCCACCGGATCTCGGGGCCGAACAGCAGGACCAGCCGCGGCCACATGTAGGACTCGCCCATTCCCACGCCCAGGGCGACGAGGAAGACCGTCGGCCCCAGCAGGTGGACGGAGGGCGGCGCGTCGGGCAGGGCGCGGATCGGCATCCGCTCCAGCCGCCCCGCTTTCCAATAGCGTTCTTCTCCGGGGGCCTCGGACGCGCCGGTGTCAGCGGCGCCGGTGCCGGAGGCGCCGGCTTCTGCCGGCGAGGGGCCTCGCTGTGCGGGCACCTGCGCATCGGGCGCATCGGTGCCGGGGGAGTCATCACGGCCCAGCGGCCGGTCGGAGTTGATGTCTGAGGAGTCCATGCGTGGAGCTCTCCCTCGCTGGATCGCGGATGCGGGCTGGTCTCGCCCCCTCATTCGCCCCCCTGCGCGCGCAACCTCCTTCTCGTGGCCGGCGGGATGGTCGCGGATCTGCGCCGACGCGGCTCTGGCGGAAGCCGCAGCGGCGGGGTACCCGGCGGCCGCTTCGTGGCGGCTCGGCGGCCACCGGGTGTGGCAGGTGCTACCCGACGATGATCACGGGTCAGAGTAGCCCGGCCGAGCGCGCCCAGCGATACTTGGCGCCGAGCACTTGGACCGGTTTCTCGGTGGTGTAGGGGTAGGCCACCACACCGTTCTGGAACAGGTGGGCGCTGGCGGCCTCGACCTCCGTGTCGCCCGACAGGGACGCCACGACCGGCTTGTCGATGCCGGCGGCGCGGGCTTGGCCGACCACGTCGGCCACCAGCTCGGCGAAGACCATCGGCGGGGTGACGATGGTGTGCCAGTAGCCCAGGATCAGCGCGTGCACCCGCGGGTCCTCCAAGCCCAGCCGGATGGTGTTCGCATACGTCGAGGGCGGCTCCCCGCCGGTGATGTCGACGGGGTTGCCCGCCGCCCCGAAAGGCGGGATGAAGGCGCGGAACGACGCGTCGAGGTCGGGCGGGATCTCCATCAGCGACAGGCCGTTGTCGACCACCGCGTCCGACAGCAGTACCCCCGACCCGCCGGCGCCGGTGATGATGACGGCGTTCTCCCCGGCGGGCGTGGGCAGCACCGGCAGCGCGCGCCCGTACTCCAGCAGCTCGTTGAGCCCGGGCGCCCGCACGACGCCGGCCTGGCGCAGGATGTCGTCGTAGACTTTGTCGTCGCCGGCCAGCGCGCCGGTGTGCGAGCCCGCGGCCCGCGCGCCCGCCGACGTGCGGCCGGCCTTGAGCACCACCACCGGCTTCCGGGGCACCACCTCGCGGGCGGCCTGCACGAAGGCGCGGCCGTCCTTGAGGTCCTCCAGGTGCATCGCGACGGCGTTGGTGTTGTCGTCCTGGCCGAAGAACGTCAGCAGGTCGTCCTCGTCGATGTCGGCTTTGTTGCCCACGCCCACGATCGCCGAGACGCCCGTGCTCGTGCTGCGGCTGTATCCGAGGATGGCCATGCCGATGCCGCCCGACTGGGAGGACAGCGCGGTGCCGCCGGCGACGTCGTAGGGGGTGCAGAAGGTCGCCGAGAGGTGCTCGGGGGTGTAGTAGTAGCCGTAGATGTTGGGTCCCAGCAGCCGCACGCCGTGGCGGCGCGCCACCTCCAGCACCTCGTCCTGCAGCTCGTGCTCGCCGGTCTCGGCGAAGCCCGACGGGATGAGGATCGCGCCGGCCACCCCCGTGCGCCCGGCCTCTTCCAGCGCGGCGGGCACGAGCTTGGCCGGGATCGTGAACACCGCGACGTCGATGCCCGCGGGCGCGTCGGCGACGGTGGCGTAGGAGGTGCGGCCGTAGACCTCGTCGGCCTTGGGATTGATCGGATAGACCTGCCCGGCGTATCCGCCGTCGACGATGTTGCGGATGACCGAGTTGCCGATCTTGCCCTGCTCGTTGGAGGCGCCGACGACCGCGATGGAGCGCGGCTTGAAGATGCGGTTCATCGAGGCGAGGATCTCCTCGGTGCTGAACTGCGCGGGCGGCTGGACCGGGTCGAAGTCGAGCACGAAGCGCAGGTCGGCGGCCACGCTGGCCGTGCCCGAGGCGAAGACCGGGTTGAGGTCGGCTTCGGAGATCTCGGGAAAGTCGGTGACCAGGTCCGACAGCCGGGTGATGACGTCGGCGAGGCGGTCGGTGTCGACCGCTTCGCCGCCGCGCACGCCGTCGAGCACCTCGGCGGCCTTGATGTCGCCGATCTGGGCGCGGGCGTCGGCGGCCGATACGGGGGCCAGGCGGAACGAGACGTCCTTGAGTACTTCGACCAGCACCCCGCCGAGGCCGAACACCGCGACCTTGCCGAAGGTGGGGTCGGTGGTGGCCCCGATGAGGACCTCGGTGCCCCCGCCCACCATCTGCTGCACCTGCACGCCCTCGATCGTCGCCCGGGGGTCGTAGGACCGTGCGTTGTCGACGATGCGCCGGTAGGCGGCCTCGACCTCCTCGGCCGAGGAGAGTCCCACCTCGACGCCGCCGGCGTCGGTCTTGTGCAGGATGTCGGGCGAGACGATCTTGGCGACCACGGGCAGGCCCAGTTCCACGGCCAGCGACACCGCCGCGTCGGCGCTGGTGGCCAGCGCCTCGCGGGGGACGGGGATGCCGTAGGCCTCGGCGAGCTCCTTGCCCTCGGGGGCGGTCAGCGCGCTGCGGCTCTCGGAGCGGGCCCGGTCGAGCACGGCGCGGACGGCTTCGCGATCGTAGCCGGATACCGTTGTCATCTTCTCAGATCACTCCGTTCGTCTTGAGGGCGTCGAGGTCCTCGGCGGTCAGCCCCAGCTCGTCGGTGTAGACCTGGGTGTTGTGCTCGCCGAGCAGGGGGGAGCGGCCGACGTCGGCGGGCGAGTCCGACATCCGGATGGGCAGGCCCACGGTCTTGTAGGCGCCGCGGCGGGGGTGGTCGACCGTGGCGACGATCCCGTTGGCGTTGAGCGTGGGGTCGTCGATGATCTCCCGGGTCGACAGGATCGGCCCGCAGGGGATGTCGTGCTCGTTGAGCGCGGCGAGCACCTCCCACTTGGGCAGCGACGACGACCACTCCTCGATGAGGCCGAAGCACGTGTCGAGCTTGTCCAGGCGCGCCTGCGGGGTGGACCACTCGGGGTCGGTGGCGAGCTCGGGCCGGCCGATGATGCGGGTGATGTGCTCCCAGCCGGTGGGCTGGATGATGACGTAGACGTAGTCGTTGGGCCCGCCGGGCGCGGTGCGCACCGCCCATCCGGGCTGCCCGCCGCCCGAGGCGTTGCCCGAGCGCGGGACTTCGTCGCCGAAGTCGGCGTTGGGGTACTCGTCGAGCGGGCCGTGCGTCAGGCGCTGCTGGTCGCGCAGCTTGACCCGGCACAGGTTGAGCACCGCGTCCTGCATGGCGACCTCGACCCGCTGCCCCGTGCCGGTGCTGGTGCGCTGGTACAGCGCGGCGAGGATACCGGCGACTGTATGCATTCCGGTGCCGGAGTCGCCGATCTGGGCGCCCGCCGCCGTGGGGGGACCGTCCTCGAAGCCCGTCGTGCTCATCGAGCCGCCCATGGCCTGGGCGATGACCTCGTAGGCTTTGAAGCCGGCGTAGGCGCCCGGGCCGAACCCCTTGATCGAGGCGTAGATCAGGCGCGGGTTGGCCCCGTGCAGCGTCTCCCAGGTGAAGCCCATCCGGTCCAGCGCGCCGGGTGCGAAGTTCTCCACCAGCACGTCGCTGCGCTTGACCAGGTCGAGGAAGATGCGCCGGCCCTCGTCGCTCTTGGTGTTGAGCGTGATGCTGCGCTTGTTGCCGTTGAGCATCGTGAAGTAGAGGCTGTCGGCGTCGGGCAGGTCGCGCAGCTGGCGCCGCGTGACGTCGCCCGAAGGCGCTTCCAGCTTGACCACGTCGGCGCCGAGCCAGCCCAGGATCTGGGTGGCCGAGGGCCCCGACTGCACGTGGGTCATGTCCAGGACGCGGACCCCGTCCAGTGCCTTGCTCATGTGGATCCTCACCGCCTACTTGTACATGGTCTGGTTCATCGTCCCCGGCGCGTAGACCTCCGGGTCGATCCAGACGTTGATCAGCGAGGGCGTGCCGGATTCGCGGGCGCGCCGCAGCGCCGGCCCGATCTGGTCGGGTGTGTGGACCTCCTCGCCGTAGCCGCCGAGCATCGCGGCGAACTCCGAGTAGCGCACGTCGCCCAGCGTGTTGCCGATCTCGCCGCGGTCGGCGCCGTACTTGGCGGCCTGGCCGTAGCGGATCTGGTTCATCGAGGAGTTGTTGCCGATGATCCCGATGAAGGGCATGTCGAAGCGCACCAGCGTCTCGAAGTCCCACCCGGTGAGGCTGAAGGCGCCGTCGCCGAACAGCGCGACGACCTCCTTGTCCGGGCGGGCGTACTTGGTGGCCATCACGAAGGGCACGCCCACGCCCAGCGTGCCCAGCGGGCCCGGGTCCAGCCAGTGCCCCGGGGCCTTGGGCTGGACCACCTGGCCGGAGAAGGTGACGACGTCGCCGCCGTCGCCGATGTAGATGGAGTCCTCGGTCAGGAACTCGTTGATCTCACTGACCAGGCGGTAGGGGTGGATGGGCGTGGCCTCGGAGCCCAGCAGCGGCGCCCGCTTGTCCAGCGCCGTGTTCTCGACCTGGCGCAGCTCCTCCAGCCAGGTCTTGCGTCCCTGCGCCCCGTTGTCGCCGTAGGCGGAGGTCGCCTCCAGCACCGAGGACAGGACGACGTCGGCGTCGCCGACGATGCCCAGGTCGATGTCGCGGTTCTTGCCGACCGTGGCGTAGGAGAGGTCGATCTGCACGACCGTGGCGTCGGCCGACAGCCGTTTGCCGTAGCCCATCCGGAAGTCGAAGGGGGTGCCGACGATGACGATCAGGTCGGAGCTGGAGAAGGCGTGGCGCCGCGAGAGCTGGAAGTGGTGCGGGTCGCCCGGCGGCAGGGTGCCGCGGCCGCCGCCGTTCATGTAGGCGGCGACGTTGAGGGTGCGCACCAGGTCGACGGCCGACTCGGTGGCGTGGGTGGTCTGGACCTGGTTGCCCAGCAGGATGCTGGGGCGTTCGGAGCGCACCAGCAGCTCGGCCAGGCGCTCGATCGCGTCGGGGTCGCCGGCTTGGCGGGTGGAGGCGCGGTAGCGGCCGGCCTCGGGCACTCGGGCCGATTCCGCGGGTACGGAGGCGTCGAGGACGTCGCGCGGGATCTCCAGGAAAGAGGGGCCGGGGGCGCCGTTCATCGACTCCCGGAACGCCATCGAGACCAGGTCGGCCACCCGCTCGGTGTGCGGGACGGTCGCGGCGAACTTGGAGACGGGCCCGATCATGTCGACGTGCGGAAGGTCCTGCAGCGAACCCATCTTGTGCTGGCTGAGGGCGCCCTGCCCGCCGATGACCAGCACGGGGCTCTCGGCGCGGTAGGCGTTGGCGATGCCGGTGACGGAGTCGGTCGTGCCGGGGCCGGCGGTGACGACCGCGCATCCGGGCTTTCCGGTCACCCGCGCGTAGCCGTCGGCCGCGTGGGCCGCCACCTGCTCGTGGCGGACGTCGATGACGTCGATGCCCTCGTCGGCGCAACCGTCGTAGATGTCGATGATGTGGCCGCCGCAGAGCGTGAAGATCACATCGACCCCCTCGGCCTTGAGGGCCTTGGCGACCAGGTGGCCGCCGGAGATCGTGGTGTCTGCACCCGTGTCGTCAGTCATCTGATCAACGCCTCCTTAGCTTGGATACTGAATACAGTATGACGTTCATGGATACCTGGCTACCCGTCTTCCGCGGAAGTGTTCTAGCTTTCGGATTCGTGCGAATCGGGCTCCCGATTCGTAGTAGCGTCATCACTGCCCGTGAAAACCAAGCGGGCGTTGCAGTGGCTCGCCGCCGGACGGGCGGAGAGGGTAAACGCCTGATGGAGGCCGGATAAGACCCGCATCCGTGCCGGCGCAGGTCGTTGAAGCGGGAACTCGCCAGAAGCCGTGCGAGCGGCAGGCTGGAATCTTGGCCTTCAACGGTCGAGAAGACGTCAAACGAGCCCCCGTCCGGTGTCTAGAGCGGAAGGGTGCGAATGGGCACCGGGCGCCGCAGTCGGGCCGCGACCGCGGCCGCGCCCGCACCGGCCGCACCCGCACCGGCCAGGCACAACGCGGGCCCGGCGTGCGGCGCCAGGGCGATCAGGGCCGCCGCGCCGCCCACACCCGCGATCCCGCCCACCGCCTTGGCGCTGTAGACGAGTCCGGGGATGTCGGCGTCGGCGCGGTGGCCGAAGAAGTCCTGGGCCAGAGTCCGCGTCAGCGGATAGCAGCAGCCCCCGCCGACGCCCGCGGGCACGGCCATCAGCACCAGGGCGCCGCCCGATCCCGTCAGTGCGGCGCAGACCAGGCCGAACCGCGCGGCCGCGCCGGCGGCCAGCGCGGCGACGAGGAAGCGCCGCCGGCCCACGCGCTCGCCCCAGCGCCCGGCGGCGGCGCGGCCCAGGCCGCTGGAGGCCACCAGCACCGCCAGTGCCGCGGCGGTGGAGCCGGGAGGGATCCCGTGCTGGGCCAGTAGGACCGGTAGTACCGCCAGGTCCACCAGGGCGGCGGCGCCGGCCAGCGCCACCACCGCGTGCAGTCCGGGCAGGGCGCCGCTGCGCCAGGCCTGGGAGGCCGAGTGGTCGTAGCAGGCCACGGGCTCGCGCCGGCGCAGTGCCCAGTCGCGCGGATCGGTCTCGGGCGGCCACCAGCCCGGCGGCGGCGTGCGGATCCCCGCCCCGGCGGCACCCACCGCGCACGCCAGCACGGCGCCCAGCCACGGCGCGGCGGCGAGGTGGGCGGTCTGGGCCAGGGCCAGGCCGGCGACCAGGGGGGCCGCGCCCAGCGCGAAACCGGCCCCCGCCCACACCGCGGGGGCGGTCGGGCGCTCGGGGTACCAGGCGGCGACCACGTGCACGCCGGAGTGGTAGACGAGTCCGGCGCCCAGCCCGCCGACCAGGCCGTAGGCGAGGAGCATCCCGACGAGTCCGCTGCCGAGGCCGACGGCCGCGAGCGCGGCGGCGCACAGCGGGGCGCCGACCGTGATCGCCCGCGCCGGGGACAGCAGGCCGCGTTCCCGCAGCCGCGCGATCGGTCGGGCGCTGCCGCCCTGGATCAGCGTCCACAGCGCGAAGGGCAGCAGTGCGGCCGCCGGGCTCCAACCGTGGGCGGCCGTCAGCAGCGGAACGGTGGCGCCGTAGCCGAACTGCAGGACGCCGATCGCCGACACCGCGGCGACCGCCCGGGCCGCCGGGACGGCGCGGGCGGATCCGGCCAGCTCGCGGGCCGGGCGCCCGACCGCATAGCGGCGCCCGCTCCAGTCGTGCAGTTCGCCGGTGCGCCGCTGGGGCGCGTAGGGCGAGGCCAGGTGGTCGGCCGGTGCGGTGGCGGCGGGCGGGTGGTTCATATGGCGCACCTCACAGTGTCAGTGGACCGTATACAGTATGCGTCGATGAACCGAAGTTGAGAAGAGGCCGGGGAATCTCTTTCGTGGATTCACGCCGGCCGGCGGTGCGCGATCGGTCTTCCGCGGCAGAGACTCGCGCATCGTGGTATTGCATACTGCATACGATCTCGCGTATCACGGTAGAGGGAGGGTCCCGGAACACACAGCGATGCCGAGGAGGCTCGGTGGACCTCTACGAGTACGAAGCCAAGCAACTGTTCGGAGACCGCGGGGTCCCGCTGGCCGAGCGCCAGCTGGCCGCCTCGCCCGAGCAGGCCGAGCTCAGTGCGGCCCGCCTGGGCGGCAAAGTCGTCGTCAAGGCGCAGGTGAAGGCCGGCGGTCGCGGCAAGGCCGGCGGCGTGCAGGTCGCCGACGACGCCGCCGACGCCCGCGCCAAGGCCGAGCGGATCCTCGGGATGGACATCAAGGGGCACACCGTGCACCGCGTCCTGATCGAGGAAGCGAGCGACATCGCGGAGGAGTACTACGCCTCCTTCCTGCTGGACCGCGCCAACCGGAGCTTCCTGTCGATCTGCTCCGCCGAAGGCGGCGTCGAGATCGAGGAGGTCGCCGAGAGGCGTCCCGAGGCCGTGGTACGCACCCCCGTCGACGCGCAGAGCGGACTGGACCGCGACACGGCCCTGGCGATCTGCGCCGAGGCGGGCCTGCCCCCGCAAGTCCACCCGCCCGCCGCGGCCGTGCTGCAGCGGCTGTGGGAGGTGGCCCGGGAGGAGGACGCCACTCTGGTCGAAGTCAACCCCCTGGTCCGCACCGCCGACGGCCGCGTCCTCGCCCTCGACGGCAAGGTCACGCTCGACGACAACGCCCTGGATCGCCACCCCGAGCGCGTCGCATTCCACGACGACGGCGCATCCGGATCGCTGGAGGCCCGTGCCGAACAGAAGGGGTTGAATTACGTCAAGCTGGACGGTCGGGTCGGCATCATCGGCAACGGTGCCGGGCTGGTCATGTCCACGCTGGACGTCGTGTCCTATGCCGGGGAGGCCCACGGCGGGGTGCAGCCGGCGAATTTCCTGGACATCGGCGGCGGCGCGTCGGCCGAGGTGATGGCCGACGGGCTGGAGATCATCCTGGGCGATGCGGACGTGCGGAGCGTGTTCGTCAACGTCTTCGGCGGGATCACGGCCTGTGACGCGGTGGCCAACGGCATCGTGCAGGCGCTGGAGATGCTGGCGGCGCGCGGCGACGACGTGTCCAAGCCGCTGGTGGTGCGCCTGGACGGCAACAACGCCGAGCTGGGCCGCGAGATCCTGACCCGGGCCGGGCACCCCGCGGTGGTGCAGGCCCCGACCATGGACGGCGCTGCGGCCCAGGCCGCGGAGCTGGCCGCGAAGTAGAGGCGGGGAAGAAGGACGATGGCTGTTTTCCTGACCAAGGACAGCAAGGTGCTGGTCCAGGGCATGACGGGCTCGGAGGGCACCAAGCACACGCGGCGGATGCTGGCGTCGGGTACGCGTGTCGTGGGCGGGGTGAATCCGCGCAAGGCCGGTTCGGCGGTGGATATCGACGGCAGTGCGGTGCCGGTGTTCGCGTCGGTGGCCGAGGGGATGGCGGCGACCGGGGCGGATGTGACGGTGGTGTTCGTGCCGCCGAAGTTCGCTCGGGCGGCGGTGGTCGAGGCGGTCGATGCGGGGATCGGTCTGGCGGTGGTGATCACCGAGGGGATTCCGGTGCACGATACGGCGGCGTTCTGGTCGCATGCGCGGTCGGCGGGGAACCGGACGCGGATCGTGGGGCCGAACTGCCCGGGGTTGATTTCGCCGGGGGCGTCCAATGCGGGGATCATTCCGGCCGATATCACGCGGCCGGGGCGGATCGGTCTGGTGTCGAAGTCGGGCACGCTGACGTATCAGATGATGTATGAGCTGCGGGATATCGGGTTCTCCACGGCGGTGGGGATCGGTGGGGATCCGGTGATCGGGACGACGCATATCGATGCGCTGGCGGCGTTCGAGGCGGATCCGGAGACCGATGCGATCGTGATGATCGGTGAGATCGGCGGGGATGCCGAGGAGCGGGCGGCGGAGTATGTGCGTGAGCACGTGTCCACGCCCGTGGTGGGGTATGTGGCCGGGTTCACCGCGCCCGAGGGTAAGACGATGGGTCATGCGGGGGCGATCGTGTCGGGGTCGGCGGGTACGGCTCAGGCGAAGAAGGAGGCGTTGGAGGCGTCGGGCGTCAAGGTCGGCACGACCCCGACCGAGGCGGCCGGGATCGCCCGGGCGCTGTGGTGATTATCGCCGCTCGCGACAGACCGTGAAGAGTCGCCGAAGTACACCCGCCGCGGCCGTAGCCGCGGACCCGGAACCGGGGCAGGCTCGCACGAGCCGGCGGATGCGGTCCGCCGGCGGTCCGCATCCGCCCAGCACCGCAACCACCAGGGGAATCCCATGACGCTCATGCTCAAGCCCGGAACCGAATGGACCGCCCTCTACCGGCGCTGCCGCGAGATCGCCCCCGAGGCCTTCGCCGCCGACCGGGTGCACAACCACTGGGGCGGGCGCTGGCGCGCCGACGGCGAACCGCGCCTGGCCGTCTCGCCCGTCGACGGCACCGAGATCGCCGGCCCGCCCATGGTCGACCCCGACACCGCCGAGGCGGCGGTGCGCGCGGCGGCCGACCGGCACCGCGCTTGGCGGGTCGTCCCGCTTCAGGAGCGCCGCGCGCGGGTGCGCGCCGCCGTCGACGCCTGGAGCGAGCACCGCGACACGCTCGCGCTCGCCCTGGTCTGGGAGATCGGCAAGTCCTGGAAGCTGGCCCGCCAGGACGTCGACCGCGCGATCTCGGGCTCCGAGTGGTACCTGGAGCAGATCGAGGAGATGATGCAGGGCCGCGCTCCGCTGGAGGGGCCGGTCAGCAACATCGCCAGCTGGAACTACCCGATGAGCGTGCTGGCCCACGCCATGTGCGTGCAGGCCCTGGCCGGCAACGCCGCCGTCGCCAAGACCCCCACCGACGGCGGCCTGGTGTGCTTGACCCTGGCCGTGGCCCTGGCCGCGCGCGAAGGCCTGCCCTTCACGCTGGTCAGCGGCGGCGGACGGAACCTGTCGCCGGTGCTGGTGCGCTCGCCCGAGATCGGCTGCGTGTCCTTCGTCGGCGGCCGCGACACCGGCGGCCGGGTCGCCGCCGACCTCGCCGACCTCGGCAAGCCCCACATCCTGGAGCAGGAAGGGCTCAACTGCTGGGGCGTGTGGGAATACAGCGACTGGGAGACCTTCGCCGGACAGGTCCGCACGACCTTCGACTACGCGAAACAGCGCTGCACCGCCTATCCTCGCTTCGTCGTGCAGCGCTCCCTGTTCGACCGGTTCCTCGGCGCCTACCTGCCGGCGGTGGACTCGGTGCGCTTCGGCCACCCGCTGGCCGTCTCCGCGCCCGGGGACGACCTGCCCGAGCTCGACTTCGGCCCGCTCATCAACGCCGCCAAAGCCAAGGACCTCACCGCCCAGGTGGGCGACGCCGTCGCCGGCGGAGCGGTGCCGCTGTACCGCGGGTCGGTCGACGACGCCCACCTGCTGCCCGGCCAGAACACCGACGCCTACGTCGCTCCGGTGTCCCTGCTGGAGCCGCCGCGCTCCTCCCCGCTGTTCCACGCCGAGCCCTTCGGCCCGGCCGACTCCATCGTGCTCGTCGACACCGAAGCCGAGCTGCTGGCGGCCATGAACGCCAGCAACGGAGCCCTGGTGTCGAACATCTCCACCGACGACCCCGACCTGGGAGCGCGGCTGGCCGACGAGGTCCGCGCCTTCAAGGTCGGCATCAACCGGCCGCGCTCGCGCGGCGACCGCGACGAGATGTTCGGCGGCTGGGGCGCGTCCTGGCGCGGCGCCTTCGTGGGTGGCAAGCTCCTGGTCCACGCCGTCACCCGCGGCCCGGTCGGCGAGCGCCTGCCCGGCAACTTCCCCGACTACACCTACGTCCCCGCGGACCGCGGCTGAGGTGATCCGCCCCGCCGGCTCGCTCAGTGCGGGCCGGCGGGGACATCGGGGCCGTCGGCCGGGCCGGTTCCGCGCAGCGCGGCCACCGCCGCGACCCGCGGGCGCAGCCGACAGCGACCGGGCTCCGCCGGCCTGATCGCGCCGCGGCGCGCCGCCGGATCCGCTCCCAGCGCTCGGACCTCCGCCGCTTTTCCCCACCGCACTGGCGCGGAGCGTGCCGTCAGGGCTCTCGGCTGGGACCATGGGGCTATGACGTCGTTGCACCTCGTCCAAGAACCCGAAGCCGACGCACTGCTGGCGTCGGATCCGCTGGCGCTGCTGATCGGGATGCTGCTGGACCAGCAGGTGGCGATGGAGGTGGCCTTCGCCGGTCCGAAGAAGATCGCCGACCGGGTGGGCGGCCTGGACGCCGGGACCATCGCCGCCACCGCCCCGGAAGAGTTCGCCGAGGTCTGCTCCCGGCAGCCCGCCGTCCACCGCTTCCCCGGCTCGATGGCGGGCCGCATCCAGACGCTGTGCGGCTACCTCGTCGAGCACTACGGCGGCGACGCCGCCGCGCTGTGGACCTCGGGCGAACCCGAGGGCCGCGAGGTGCTCAAGCGGCTCAAGGCGCTGCCGGGCTACGGGGACCAGAAGGCGCGGATCTTCCTGGCGCTGCTGGGCAAGCAGTTCGGGCTGCAGGCGCCGGGCTGGCGCGAGGCGGCCGGCGCCTACGGCGAACAGGGCGCGCGCCGCTCCATCGCCGACGTGGTCGACGAGCAGACCCTCGCCGAGGTCCGCGCTTTCAAAAAGAGCGAGAAGGCGGCGAAGAAGGCGGCGAAACCGCAATAGCGGTGCGCCGGACGCACGTGGAACCGGCACGTCCAGCGCGCGGCTTTTGCCGGCGCAGTGCTTGGACACCGGTGAAACCCCGGGCTCGTTGTTCGCCGGCCCCGACTCGGCGGTCGTCTCCCGGACCGGGGCCGCCGTGTCCGGCGCGGGGAATGTCGGGACCGGCCGGCGCAGGGGGCTGGTGCACGCCGGCCGGTCTCGCGCCTACCGGCCCGGTCGGCGGGTCACCCCGGGGCCGCCATCGGCGTCGCGGACGCCGTCTCCAGGGTGACCCGTTGCCGGCCGGCGTAGACGTTCATGGAGGCGCCGCGCAGGAATCCGACCAGGCTCAGCCCCGAGTCGGCGGCCAGCTCCACGGCCAGCGACGAGGGCGCGGAGACCGCGGCCAGCATCGGGATTCCCGCCATCAGCGCCTTCTGCGCGAGTTCGAACGAAGCCCGCCCCGAGACCATCAGCGCGCTGCCGCGCAGCGGCAGCCGGTGCTCGCGCAGGGCCCAGCCCACGAGCTTGTCGACGGCGTTGTGCCGGCCGACGTCCTCGCGCACGGCGAGCAGTTCCCCCTCGGGCGTGAACAGCCCGGCGGCGTGCAGTCCACCGGTGCGGTCGAAGACCCGCTGGGCCTCGCGCAGCCGGTCGGGCAGCTGCGACAGGACCGGCACCGCGAAGTTCGCCTCGTCGCCGGCGACCGACCAGTGGGCCACGGTGGAGACCGCCTCCAGGCTGGCCTTGCCGCACACGCCGCAGGAGGAGGTGGTGTAGAAGTTGCGTTCCAGCGACGCCTCGGGCACCGCGACCCCGGGAGCCAGTGCGACGTCGAGGACGTTGTAGGTGTTGGAGCCGTCGTCGGTGGCGCCGGCGCAGTAGCGGATGGTCGAGATCTGGTCGGCGCCGGTGATGACGCCCTCGCTGACCAGGAACCCCGCCGCCAGGTCGAAATCGTGTCCGGGCGTGCGCATCGTGACGGTCAGCGCCCGGCCGTTCATCCGGATCTCCAGCGGCTCCTCGGCCACCAGGGTGTCGGCGCGCTCCTGCGCCGCGCCGTCGCGGATGCGCAGGATCCGCTCGCGGACCGTGACCCGTCCCATGGACCCGCCCCTTTCCGGAAGCGCCCGGGCTTCCCGCGCCCGGCGTGCTGTCGGTGCGGCCGGACGCGGGGGGTGTTCCCGCTCCGGCCGGGTTTCAGTCGTGCCGCCGCACCGCGGTCCGATCGCACCCGCCCCGGCTGCGGCGGCCCCGCATGGGCCGCCGCGGTGTCAGTCGCGGCGTCGCTGCTGTACGTGCTGGTAGCCGAACCGGCCCTTGATGCACAGGTTCCCGTGCGTGACGGGGTTGTCGTGCGGCGAGGTGACCTTGACGATCTCGTTCTCCTGCACGTGGAGGGTGACGTTGCACCCGACTCCGCAGTAGGTGCACACGGTGGTGGTCTGGGACTGCTTCTCCTCGTCCCAGGTACCCTCCTGGCGCATCTCGTACTCCGAGCGGAACATCAGCGCCCCGGTGGGGCAGACTTCGATGCAGTTGCCGCAGTAGACGCAGGCGGAGTCGGGCAGCGCCAGGTCGTGCTCGGTGGAGACCCCGGCGTCGAACCCGCGGCCGGCGATGCCGATGGCGAAGGTGTTCTGCCACTGCTCGCCGCAGGCGTCGACGCACTTGTAGCACATGATGCATTTGCCGTAGTCGCGCACGTAGAGATCGTTGTCGTCCTTGACGGGCTGCTCGACGGTCTCGGCGGTCGTGCCGTCGCCGACCGTGTGCTCCCCGGCGCGGCGGGCGTCGCGCTCGCCCATGGTGGCGGGTTCGGCTCGCGGGCCGAAGCGCTCGGGCCGGGCGTCGTAGCGCTCGTTCCATTCGGCGATGCCGGGTGTGGTGGACAGGTCCACGGAGGAGCCCAGCAGCTCCAGCACCATCTTGCGGCTGTGGCGGACCCGCTCGGAGTCGGTGGCCACCGACATCGAGTCTTCGATTCTGCGCGAGCAGGCGGGAACGAGCGTGCGCGCCCCCTCGACCTCCACCACGCACACCCGGCAGGCGTTGCGCGGCGTGAGGGTGTCGCCGTAGCACAGGGTCGGTACGTCGGTGCCGACGGATTCGCAGGCGTCCAGGATGGTCGACCCCTCGGGCACGCGCACCTGCCGCCCGTCGACGGTGGCCTCGACCAGGCGGCGAGGCGTCCCAATAGCAACCGGTGTGCTCACCGGACCTCCTTAACGGGTTGATTCCTCCTGCGGGCCGAACGCGCCCAGCCGGTCGATCGCCGACTCGACCGCGTTCCAGGCGGTCTGGCCCAGCCCGCAGATCGAGGCGTCGCGCATCGCGTCGCCGACCTCGCGCAGCAGCGCCAGGTCGGTGTCGCGTGCCCCCGTTTCCCGGGAGAGCCGCACCAGCGCCTCCTCCTGCCGGACGGTGCCCACCCGGCAGGGCACGCACTGGCCGCAGGACTCGTCGCGGAAGAACGCCGCGATGCGCACGAGGATCGCGGTGAGGTCGACGTCGTCGTCGAGTACGAGGATGACGCCCGAGCCCAGGGTGGCCCCGGCGTCGCGTGCGCCTTCCAGAGTCAGGGGGATGTCGAGCTCGTCGCCGCGGACGAACCCGCCGGCGGCCCCGCCGAGCAGCACCGCCCGCGGTAGGCGCTGCGCTCCGTCGGGGCCGGTGCCCGCGCCGCCGCACATCTCCATGAGCGCGCGCAGGTCGGCGCCGAAGGGCACCTCGTAGACGCCGGGGCGCTCGACGGCGCCGGAGACGCAGAAGAGCTTGGGGCCCGTGGATCGGCCGGTGCCGACGGAGGCGTAGGCGGGGCCGCCGTGCAGCACGATCGGCAGTACGTTGACCAGGGTTTCGACGTTGTTGATGGCCGTCGGTTTGCCGAAGACGCCGCGCTCGACGGGGAAGGGCGGTTTGCTGCGGGGCTCGCCGCGCAGCCCTTCGATCGAGTTGAAGATCGCGGTCTCCTCACCGCAGATGTAGGCGCCGGCGCCGCGGCGGATCTCGATGTCGAAGTCGAACCCGGACCCGAGGATGTCGGTACCCAGCAGGTTGCGCTCCCGGGCCAGCTCGACGGCGTTCTCCAGCAGCCACAGCGCCCGCGGGTACTCGCCGCGGATGTAGATGTAGCCGACGGCGGCGTTGTTGGCGTAGCCGGCGATGGTCAGCGCCTCGACGACCGCGAACGGGTCGCCCTCCATGAGGACCCGGTCCTTGAAGGTTCCCGGCTCGCTTTCGTCGGCGTTGCAGATGACGTAGCGCGGGGTTTCGGGTCGTTTGGCGGTTGCGTCCCATTTGCGGCCGGTCGGGAAGGCGGCGCCGCCGCGCCCGACCAGCCCCGAGTCGGCGACCTCCCGGATGACGCCGCTGGGCCCCAGGCGCATCGCTTCGCGGAGCGCCGCGTAGCCGCCGTTGGCGCGGTAGTCGTCCAGGCTGGTGGGGTCGACCACGCCGATGCGGCGCAGCAGGACGAGGTCGGGGTCGCCGGCTTGGGGGACCGCGGCGTGGGGCGGCGGTTCGGGCGCGGGACCGGGAAGCGTGTCGGGGGAGAACGTGGTGCGGCGCTGCGGGCGGCCCCCGCCGAGCGGGGGCCCGTGGCTGTCGCCCGGTGCGCCGTGTCCGTCGGCCGCGGGGGCCGCGGGCGTGTCGCCGGCGGGTACCTCGCCCGGCTCGGGGATGATCTCGCCGGCGCGTGCCGGGGCGGCGACGCTGTAGCGGGGCGGGTCGCCGGCCTGCAGTGACACCGCGGCGGGCGCGCGTTCGCACAGGCCCAGGCACGGGCTCTCGTGCCAGGTGAACTCCCCGTCGTCGCCGCCCGGCCCCCCGGCGCGCTCGCGCATCTGCGCGCACAGGCTCGCGGAGTCCTTTGCCGCGCAGGCGATGTCGGTGCATACGTGCACCACCCGGCGGGGGCGCCGTTCGAGTGCGAACATGGCGTAGAAGGTCGCCACGCCGTAGGCCTCGGCCGGCGGGATCGTCAGTCGGCGGCAGATGTAGTCGAGCGCGGCCCGGCTGATCCAGCCCACGCGGTCGTTGACGGCGTGCAGGGCCGGAAGCAGCAGGTCGCGCCTGCCGCGGGCGACGTGGCCGCCCTCGGCGAAGCGCAGATCGGACGCGTGGCGGGTGCCGCCGTCCCATCCCGAATCCGGCGGACCCAGGACGGCGTCCACGGCCTCGCGTTCGGCGTCCTCGGGCACTGCGTCCAGGAAGTGCAGGTCCACGTCCCCGGTCACCTCGAATCATGTAAGCCAGGTCACAGACTTTGTATACGGGCTACAGTATGCTTCATTCCTCCCGTGGGCAACCCCCTGTCCGCGTCCGTGTCGGCGTGCTGTGCTGCAGGTGGCAGCGCCTGCGCCGCGCGGGGCAGGCACCCGGGAGGCGCATCCGCAGACGCCGCGTCCGTACCGCACTTCGGGGCCGCACCGGATCCGCTCGGCCGGTGCGGCCCCCGACGCGTAGCCGCGGCCCGCGCCCCGGGTGCGTGGTGGCGAACAGCGCACCCGGGGCCGCGGCCCGGACCCCGCGGTCCGGGCCGGCGGGCCGCGGCGGTCGCCGCCGCTAGGGCGATGCCGGAACCGGCGCATGGCCGGCCGCCCCTGCGGGTGCGGTGTCCTCGGCGGTCTTCTCGATGCGCACGGCCGCCGCCTTGTACTCGGCGGTGCCGGCGTCGGGGTCGGTGGCGTCGATGGTCAGCAGCTGGGTGTCGACCTGATCGGGGAAGTGGAAGGTCATGAAGACCAGCCCCGCGCGCATCTGCGCGGAGACCGCGGCGGGAACCAGCACCGATCCGCGGCGCGAGGCGACCCGTACGGTCTCGCCGTCGGCGATGTCCAGCCGCCGGGCGTCCTCGGGCGAGAGGTCCAGCGCCTCCCCGCGCCGCATGGGCGAGGAGAAGCCGCTGGTCTGCACGCCGGTGTTGTAGTCGTCCAGCCGGCGGCCCGTGGTCAGGCGGAAGGGATAGTCCTCGTCGAGCAGGTCGACCGGCGGGGAGTGGCCCACGATGCCGAAGGGCGCGGGCGCGCCGCGCTGCCGGGGATCGGTCGACCACAGCCGGTGGTGCAGGTAGCCGGGTTCCAGACTGTCCTCGGAGAAGCAGGGCCACTGGATGCCCTGCAACTCTTCCAGCCGCCGGTAGCTCATGCCGCGGTGGATCGGGGAGAGGCTGCGCAGCTCGTCCCAGATCTCCTCGGCTTCAGGGCGCTGCCAGGCGTGGCCCAGGCGCTGGGCCAGGTCGCACATGATCTCGATGTCGTCGCGCGCCCCCGGCGGCGGGTCCAGCGCCTTGCGCACCAGCTGCACGCGGCGCTCGCTGTTGGTGAAGGTGCCGTCGGATTCGCACCAGGAGGCGCTGGCCGGCAGCACCACGTCGGCCAGTTCGGCGGTTCTGGTCAGGAAGATGTCCTGCACCACCAGGTGGTCCAGCCGCTGCAGCCGGCGGGTGGTGGTGAAGGTCTCGGGCTCAGACTGCACCGGGTTCTCGCCGATGACGTAGAGCGTCTTGAGCTCGTCCTCGTCCATCGCCTCGAACATCTGGGTCAGCGTCTTGCCCTTGTGCGGCTGGATGGTGGTGTTCCAGACCGACTCGAAGCGCGAGCGGACCTCGGGATCGAGGATGTCCTGGAAGCCGGCCAGCCGGTCGGGGATGGCGCCCATGTCGCCGCCGCCCTGCACGTTGTTCTGCCCGCGCAGCGGCTGCAGACCGGATCCGTGGCGGCCCACGTGCCCGGTCAGCAAGGCGAGGTTGATCAGCGCCTTGACGTTGTCGGTGGCGTTGTGGTGCTCGGTGATGCCCAGCGTCCACGACAGCTGCGCCCGCTCGGCGGTGGCGTAGGCGTGGGCCAGTTCGCGCACGGCCTCGGCCGGCACGCCCGTCTCGGCCTCGGCCGCAGCCGGGGTCCAGGGCTCGACCAGCTCGCGGTACTCCTCGAAGCCGGTGGTGGCGCGCTGGATGAAGGCGTCGTTGGTCAGCCCGGCGTGGATGATCTCGCGTCCGATCGCGTGGGCCAGCGGGATGTCGGTGCCGACGTTGAGGCCCAGCCAGCGGTCGGCCCACTGGGCCGAGGAGGTCCGGCGGGGGTCGACCACGACCAGTCGGGCGCCCTTGTGCACGCCCTTGAGGACGTGCTGGAAGAAGATCGGGTGCGCGAAGCGCGGATTGCCGCCCCACACGATGATCAGGTCGGTGTCCTCGACGTCGGCGTAGGAGGAGGTGCCCCCTCCGGAACCGAAGGCTGCGGCCAGTCCGGCCACGCTCGGTGCGTGGCACGTGCGGTTGCAGGAGTCGACGTTGTTGGTGCCCATGACGACGCGGCTGAACTTCTGGGCCACGAAGTTCATCTCGTTGGTGGCGCGTGCGCAGGAGAGCATGCCGAACGTGTCGGGGCCGTGGCGCTGGACGCCGGCGCGGAAGCCCTCGGCCGCGCGGTCCAGCGCCTCGTCCCACGAGGCGGGACGCAGCCGGCCGTCCTCACGGACGAGCGGGCGGGTGAGGCGTTCGTAGCTGCTGGGCTGGTGGTCGTCCGATCGCATCTTCAAGGCCTCGCTTGGATCTCGTCGCCGCTGCGGTGTGTCAATTACATCACAGCAATATTGTCTACAGTATGCGGCACTCCGAGGGCGGGCAAGGGATCGCAGGCGAGGGGGCGGCGGCAGGGGGCGTCCCCTCGCCGGACACGGGGCAGGGCAGGGCCTCAGGCGGCGGCCATGCGGTCGGCCACGCTTCCGTCGACCAGCCGGTCGTTGAGCAGTCGGGACACCGCGTCGACGGTGCGCAGGGCGGGAACCTCGGCGCCGACCAGGTCGGCGAGTTCGACGACGGCGGTGAGGATGACGTCGAGTTCCATGGGCCGGCCGCGCTCGACGTCGTGCAGGGTGGAGGTGCGGTGGTCGCCGGCGCGCTCGGCGCCGGCCAGGCGGCGCTCGACGGAGATCGCGGGATCGATGCCCAGGCGCGAGGCCACCCCGAGCGTCTCGTTCATCATCGCCCGCGCCAGCTCGCGGGTGGAGCGCCCGCCGCAGATCTGGGCCATGGTGGAGCGGGTCAGCGCACTGAGGGGGTTGAAGGTGATGTTGCCCATCAGCTTGACCCAGATGTCCTCGCGCAGTTCCGGTTCGACCGGGCACTTCAGGCCCCCGGCCTTCATCGCCTCGCTGAAGCCGGTGCAGCGCCGGGAGGCGCTGCCGTCGGGCTCGCCGATGGAGAAGCGGGTGCCCTCCAGGTGGCGCACCACGCCGGGCGCCTCGATCTCGGTCGCGGCGTAGACGACGCAGCCGACGGCGCGCTCGACGGGGATCGCCCGGCTCACCGAGCCGCCCGGGTCGACGGTGTGCACCCGGTGCTCGGCCAGGGGCCCCGAGGTGCCGTGGAAATACCACCAGGGGATGCCGTTCTGCGCGGCGACCACGGCGGTGCCCGGGCCCATGAGCGGGCGCAGCATCGGCCCGCAGGCCGCGTAGTGCTGGGCTTTGAGCCCGAGGAAGACGACGTCGACCGGCCCGATCTCGCGGGGGTCGTCGGTGGCGTCGGGCCGGGCGGTGAAGTCGCCCCGGTCGCTGAGGACGCGGACGCCCTCGGCCCGCAGCGCCTCAAGGTGGGGCCCCCGGGCGATCAGGTGGACGTCGGCACCGCCGCGGTGCAGGGCGGCGCCCGCGTAGGCGCCGATCGCGCCGGCGCCGAGGATGGCGATTCTCATACTGTGCTCCGTTCTCTCGCCCGAACGATTCTGTATACAGTATGCTGACGATGGTGCACGGGCGAGGGGTCGGCAGCGGAAAAGGAACGGGTGAATGCAGGCGAGAAGTAACTTCATCGGTTCTTCTCCGTCGCCGAACCCTCGTTCGCAGGGGGCGGGCGCGGCTGCGGCGGTCGGCGCGCCGCCGGGAGCGCCCCGTGCGATCGCGGGCCGGCGGGACGCCCGCGGGTCCGCGATCGCCGCTCGGACTGCGGGCACGGCCGGGATTTCGTAGACTGTCTACATCATTCGATCGAGCACCGTGCGACGGGCAGGAGCGGCATGACCACACAGCCGTTGAAGGCCGCGCTGGGCGGGCGGGTGCAGCGTCCCGTCCCGCTCCGCGAGTCGGTCTACGAGACCCTCCTCAACCTCATCATCACCCGGGAGCTCCCGCCCGGCCGGCACCTGGTCGAGAGCGAGCTCGCCGAGCAGCTCGGAGTCTCGCGCCAGCCGGTGCGCGAAGCCCTCCAGCGGCTGAGCAACGAAGCCTGGGTGGACTTGCGTCCCGGCTACGGCGCCTTCGTGCATACCCCCACCGAGAGCGAGGCCGACCAGCTGCTGGCGGTGCGCGCCGTCCTCGAAACCGAGGCCGCGCGCCTGGCGGCCCGGTCCGCCGGACCCGACCGGGTCGAGCACCTGCGCGACCTGTGGCGCGCCGGCGTCGACGCGGTCGCCGACGCCGACGTCGACTCGGTGGTCACCGCCAACGCCGACTTCCACCGCGGCGTCATCGAAGCCTCGGGAAACCGCGTCCTGGCCGAGCTGGCCGCACAGGTCGACCGGCGGGTGCGCTGGTACTACGCTCCCATCGCGCGCTCGCGCGGCATGGCCTCCTGGGACGAGCACGCCGGGATCATCGACGCCGTCCAGGCGGGCAGCCCAGAGGAGGCCGCCCGGTTGATGAGCGACCACACCGAACGCACCCGGGTCACCTACCTGGGCTCCTGCGCGAGTTCCCCGTCCTCCGGGGCGGAGTGAACCCGCGCCGCGGGCGGCGCACGGGCCCCGGCGACCGAGCGGGCGCGGCCCACACTGCGGCGCCCTCAGACGTGGTCGCGCGGGACGACCGTGTTCCAGGTGCGCGCGGCCACCCGCAGCGACGGCTCGTAGTCGACCAGGTCGCGCTCGACCTTCCACTGCCGACCGCCCGGAGCCAGGCGGGTCGTCTCCAGCGGGGGCGTGCCCTCGGCTCAGGCGTTCCCGCCGGGGCAGCACCGCTTGCCCGCGTACTGCCCCACGGTCAGCGGCGACTCCACCGATGCGCTCCCGGAGCCGACCGCCTCGCCGGGCTCGGCGATGCGGTCCTTGGCCAGCGGGTGGGTACGGCGGCCGACGCGCGGGGAGGACCAGCGGGGCTCGCCCACCCAGCGGCCGGGCCGCTCCTCGTAGGCGGTGGGGGCGGCATGCTCGCCCGCATCCAGGTCCGCACCGTCGACTCGCTCATGATGTCGTTGTCCACGCCCTTGAGCCGGCGGTCCCACCAGCGCACGCACTGCTGCAGGAACCCGATGGCGGGTCCGGGCACACCCAGGTGCGGGTACTTGTGCGACCACGGTCCGACCAGTCCCGGCCGCGGCACGCTCACCCCCTCCATCAGCCTGAACACAAACCCGAGGTCGACGCCGACCTCGCCGGTGGTCTCGGGCAGCGTCTCGTCCCGGCCGGTCTCGACGACGAAAGACGCGAAGTACCGTTCCGCGCTGTCTTTGGCCACGGTCACCGACGACGGCACCGACGGTAGCGCGCGGGACCACGTCACGCGCACGTTCCCGATCTTGGGTAGCGACAGGTCGCCGCCGGTCGTGATCCTCCGGCGGGCGTTGGCGGTGAACCGCACGGCCTGACGGGTGTCCCTTTTGGATTCGAACCGGGGTGCGCCCGTGCGCGGCCGTTTTCCCTTCAGCGCGTCGAAAAAGTTCCGGTAGGCGGTGTCCAGGTCCCGCAGCGCCTGTTGCAGGACCACGGCCGACACCTCGCCCGACCACGCGCGCTCGTCGGTCTTCTCCGGTTCGGTGATCAGCTGTCCGGGACAGTTCTCCCGTCGTGGGGAGCGCTCCGCCGTCGGTGCGGGCGGTCTCCCGTGCGCGCAGCGCGTCGTTGTCGACCACGCGGGCGCACCCGAACGCTCGCGCCAGCGCTTGGCGCTGGGGGCCGTTGGGGTGCAGGCGGAAGGAGTACCGGAGCTGCATGCGAACACACGTACTACCGGGGTTCACGGGCGAGCAGCTCCCCCACGACGCGCACAGGACCCGGCCCGCCTACGCCGCCTGTCGCCGAGCGTCGCCCGCCCGCGTCCCGGAGGGCGCCTCGCCGGGGCTGCCTTCCAGTACACCGCCCCCGTCGGGAAACACGCCCTAAGCTGGGCCCGTGCCGTGTCCTGGAAGCTGTGCCGGGCCTGCGGGGGACGTCCCGTCCCGCCGCTGACGGGTTCTGCAGGCTCCAGCGGCTCATGCGCAGCGACCGCGGCCGCAATCTCCGGGCCGGTCGGGCCCGCGCCGGGCCCAGGAGCGGTTCGACCGGCATGGACTGTTCAGGCTCGGCGGCACCGTCCGTCGTCCGGGCGCTGCGTACCCCGGTCGAGAAGATCGAAGAAGATCATCGGCAAGCCGTATGCGGGTGAACCGCACGCACGGAGTGAAAGGGGGACGGGGAAACGGGCCCATGCGGGTACCGCACCCCTGAATACCAATGGCGCACCGACACCCCAGCAAGCTCAACGCCGAGCACGTCGTCCACCCCGGTGCCCGCCGCCTGCTCAAGGCCGAGCTGGCCAACTGCGCCGAGTGCCGGGCCCAGGGCGACGCCGACGCCCTGTCCGCACCCGAGATCCTGGAGTCGCTGCTGCACGGCTTCGTTCTCAAGCGTGCCGAGCAGTGGCGCAACCGCCACTCCCGCTACCCGATCAACCTCTACGACCTCGCCCCGCCCGACGAGCTGCGGTTCCTGCACATCCCCACCCGCGAGGTGGTGCGGCTGTGCGTGGTCGAGGGGCGCGCCGGCGACCGGGTGGGTACCGCCGGCGCGCTGGCCGAACTGGGCAACCTCACCGGCGACGACCGGGAGCGGGTGCTGGGCGACATCGTCGACGGGATCCTGGAGGACGAGGGCTGAGCAGCGCCGCCGCGGACGGCAGTGCGGTTTCGGTTTCATCACGATCGGTCTCGCCGGGGGGATGCCGCGCAGGGGCGGTGCCGCCGGCGTCTGCGCTCCGCAGCGGCGGTCCCGGCACCACGCGCACCACCGGGTGCGGCGGCGACCCCGCTGTACGCAGGGACCTGCCCGACTGGGCCGGGGGCGGAACACCGTATGCTGCCCTGGCGGACCCCGCGGACTCGAACGCCCTGATCCCGCATTCGGCGCGTCTTCGACGACGGCCGCCTCCGTGCCCGCATCGGGCAGGACCAGCGAACCGACGGAACCGCGGCGGTCGTGTGCGCATCGAACCGTGCACGTCAGTACCCACATCATCGAGACATTCCCAGCGGCGCCGGCCAGCGCGCCGCCCGGGCATTCCGGGGAGGAAACACATGAGTTACGGACCGTCAGGGGGTCAGCCGCCCTACGGCAACAGCGGAGGCTACGGACCGCCGCCCCCGCCGCCCCCTTCCGGCCCGCCCGGCGGCGGTGGCGCCTACGGCCCTCCGCCGCCCCCGCCCGGGGGTCCGGGAGGCGGTCCCGGAACCGAGCCGCCCGCCAACAAGGGCGCGGCCATCGGTGCGCTTGTCGCCAACGTCATCGGTATGTGCCTGACCTGCGGCGGAACCACGATCGGTCTGGTCCTGGCGATCATCGGCGTGGTCATGGTCGAAAGCAACCCCAAGGCCGCGCGCATCTGCACGCTGATCTCCTGGATCCTCTTCGCCCTGGTGCTGATCATCGGGCTCATCGTGTGGATCCTGTACGGCGCCGCGATCTTCGCGGAAATGTCGTCGGAACCGTCCTACTAGGACCGCGCCCCGTCGGCAGCCGCGGATCAGCGCCCCGGTCCGGTACCGCCCGGACCGGGGCGCTCCTGTGCGTCGGCGCGCCGGGACGGCGCAGCTAGCCTTCCAGCGCCGCCTGTACGATCGCGCGCAGCTGCGCGACGATGTCGGCGCGGTCGCGTTCGAAGCCCGGCGAGGTCAGCGCATCGGGGTCGGACGCGTCGAGCTCCAGCACCGGGGTGCGGACGTGGCCGGACCGGATACCGCGCCCGGTCGCCTCGCGCAGCACCGTATTGCGGTAGGCGACCTCGTTGGACACGTAGTCGCCCGCACCTCCCGCGCGCAGGCGCGCGCCGGGAGTGGGACCGCCCGGATGCGTCACTGGGTCGCCTCCGGCCGCCGGCACCTCGGTGACCTCGGTGTTGTCGTGCACCGGAAAGCGCCCGTCCGCGCGCCGCACCACGGCCTCGCGCGGCAGCGAGGAAGACGTCCACTCCGGTAGCGGATCGAGGGTGGGCGCCGCACGCGGCGGCGGCACGGGTCCCGGCGCGCTCACCCCCTCGTTGTCCGGCGCCGCGCCCCGCATCCCGGCGGTGTAGACCGGCAGGTCGAAGCGGCCCGGTCGGCCCTGGCTGACCGTGATCACCGCGTCGGCGGCCACCGCACCCGGCCCGGGGGAGTAGTGCGGCCCCAGCGCCCGCTCGACCATGCCCGCGGTCAGATCCCGCCAGCGGGCGGGGAAGACCGCGGTACGCAGTACCGCCGAGCGGCCGTCCACCTCCAGGCGCGACCCGTGCAGGCTGAGTGCGGCCGCCCCGGACGGGTCGGAGCGCCGGACGTCCTCGTCCAGTCCGAAGGGGTCGAACCCGGCGACGACCACCCGCAGCAGCTTGTCGTCGGGCGGGAACACCAGGTCGTCGTGGCCGCGCGAAGCCCGCTCCAGCCGGTCGGCCAGCGCTGCGCGGCGCTGCTCGTCCACGGGGAAGGAGGGGCGCCACTCGTGCAGCCGGCCGCTGAGCGTCAACCGCGCCCAGTACAGGAAGCGGTCGTCGGCGACGCCGTCGCTCTGGCGCACCGCCTCGGTCCACAGCCGCCGCCCGTGTGCGGCGACGACCCCCTCGGCCTCGTCGGCGTCGGCGGCCGCGGCCAGGTCGGCTGCGAACAGCGGAGCCGCGGCGGCGAACCCCGAGTGGCGCAGTATCGCCTGCGGCGCGGCGAAGGCTGTGCGGGACTCCTCGACGGTCATCTGAGCGTCGGGCGCGCACTCCCCGCCCAGCGGGCCGGGGAGCGGACGCCCTTCTCCTTTCGGGTGGAGTAGGCGTAGCCGTCCGTCCGCTGGAGCGGGCGGACGTGTCGGTCGGTGCCGCCGCGGGAGCGTGGCGCCGGGCGGCGGAGGGCGTTCGCCCCCCTGGCCGCGAGCCCCCGTGTTCCGGCGGGGGGACCCGGTACAGCGGTGCCCCTCATCATCTGCGTTGCGGCGTGCCGCCCCGGCCGTGCGGGGACACGCCGCGCCTCCTTCCAGGTAGAGCGCGGTCGCCGGTGCCGCAGCCGAGCGGGCACCCGGGCACCCGGGCGCTTCCGGGCGGCCCGAAGCCGGTGCCGGGCGCGGCGTCCGGCGCACAGCCTCCCACAGGCGCCGCGCCGTCCGACCGCCCCCCGCGCCGTGCCGCCGACACGCGGTTAGTCCGCGACGGCGCGGGGAAAACCCCCGGTGCCCGAACCCGCCTCTCAACGGGGAGAGAAGGATATGGCCGCCCTACCCGAAACCGAGCAGCTGCGCGAACGCGCCCGCACCGCGCTGCGGCGCTGCGGCGCCGACGCCCTGGCCGAGGGTTCCGGGCACCGCGCCCGCACCCCCGTCACCGGCCGGACGCTGTTCGAACTGGCGCCCGACGGCCCGGCCGAGGCCGACCGGGCCGTCGCCACGGCCGAGTCGGTCTTCGCCGGAACCTGGCGCGACACTCCGGCTCCCGAGCGCGGCCGCCTCGTGCGGCGGCTGGGCGAGCTCCTGCGCGAGCACAAGCGCGACGTGGCCGACCTCGTCACGATCGAGGCCGGCAAGATCGGCTCCGAGGCCGCCGGCGAAGTCCAGGAGATGATCGACATCTGCGACTTCGCGGTGGGCCTGTCGCGCCAGCTCTACGGCCGCACGATGGCCTCCGAACGGCCCGGCCACCGCCTGATGGAGACCTGGCACCCCCTGGGTGTGGTCGGCGTCGTCACCGCCTTCAACTTCCCCGTGGCCGTGTGGTCGTGGAACACCGCCGTGGCGCTGGTGTGCGGCGACACCGTCGTGTGGAAGCCCTCCGAGGCGACCCCGCTGACCGCGTTGGCCTGCCACGGGCTGCTGATGCGCGCCGCCGCCGACGTGGGCGCCCCCGAAGGGGTGCACCAGGTCCTGGTGGGCGGGCGCGAGGTCGGCGAACGGCTCGTCGACGATCCGCGGGTGGCGCTGCTGAGCGCCACCGGATCGGTGCGCATGGGCCGCGAGGTCGCCCCCCGGGTGGCCTCCCGGCTGGGCCGCTACCTGCTGGAACTGGGCGGCAACAACGCAGCGATCGTCGCGCCCTCGGCCGATGCGGACCTCGCTTTGCAGGGGGTGGTCTTCGGCGCCGCCGGAACGGCGGGCCAGCGCTGCACCACCCAGCGGCGCCTCATCGTGCACGAGGACATCGCCGAGGAGTTCACGGCGCGCGTCGCCGACGCCTACACCGAACTGCGCGGCCGCGTCGGCGACCCCTTCGCCGAGGACACCCTCGTGGGGCCGCTGATCGGCGCGGGCGCCCACAGCGCGATGGACCGCGCCCTGCAGGCGGCCCGCGCGGACGGGGGAAGCGTGCTCACCGGCGGTGCACGCCGGCTGGAGGACCAGGCGCCCGAGGCCTACTACGCCGACCCGGCGGTGGTGCGCATGCCCGGCCAGACCGCCATCGTGCGCGAGGAGACCTTCGCCCCGGTGCTGTACGTGCTCACCTACAGCACCTTCGACGAGGCGCTGGAACTGCACAACGGGGTACCGCAGGGCCTGTCGGGGTCGGTGTTCACCCGCGACCAGCGCGAAGCCGAGCGGTTCCTGTCGGCGGCCGGGTGCGACTGCGGCATCGCCAACGTCAACATCGGCACCTCCGGAGCCGAGATCGGGGGCGCCTTCGGCGGCGAGAAGGCCACCGGCGCGGGGCGCGAATCCGGTTCCGACTCCTGGCGCGCCTACATGCGCCGCGCCACCAACACCGTCAACTACTCCACCGAGCTGCCGCTGGCCCAAGGCGTGAGTTTCCTCTGAGCGGGCCCACCGGCTGATCGGATCCGGCGGCCGACGCGGCAGGAGGTCCGGGTGCCGCGCCGGCCGGGTCTCCGGGTGGCCCAGGCCGCGCGCCGGCGATCCGGGCGCAGGTCAGTCCTCGGGTCCGGCCTCACCGGCGCGGGCGGCGTCGGCGGGCAGGTGCAGGCGTTCCCGCAGGCAGCCGGCGGCCTGGACCAGCGCCCGGCACCGGGCGAACTCCACGGGGGTGAACGCGACCGCGCGGTTCAGTACCAGCACGCCGCCCCCGGGATCGGGCAGCGATATCCGCGTGCCCCGGACGTCCTCGGCTTCCAGCCCCGGCGGGGGAGCGGGGCGGTGCTCGACGGTCCCGGCCCCCGACACCGCCCCCAGCGCCTCCTCCAGACGCGTCCGCCCCGCGGCCAGACCGGCCAGCAGCGACAGGGCGCGCGTAGCGGTATCGGTCAGGTCGTGGACGTCGGCGGGCTCGACGGCCGGGCGGCGCCCGCCGGCGCGGGCCGCGGCCTCGCCGAGCGCGTCGGCGCCGATCCCGGCCGGCGCGCTCACGTACAGTTCGTCGACGGCCTCCTCGCCCGCGGGGTGGACCTGCAGCAGCCGGATGTCCACGCCGTGGCGCGCCATCTGCGCGGTGAGCGCGGCGAGCCCGCCGGGTACGTCGTCGACGGCCACGCGCACTCGCCACAGCCGCTCCCGGCCCCCGGCGGCCGGCTCCGGCGCCGGGGACGCGCGTCCGTGCGGCGCCGCCGGGCCGCGGCCGTACGTGCGGGCTCCGGTGCGGTGCGCTCGCCAACGGTGCAGGGTCGAGGCCGCCAGCAGCACCGCTCCGGCCGCGGCCAGCAACCGGCCGCCCAGGTCGCTGTGGCCCAGCGACAGCACCAGCAGGTGCGCTGCCCCCGCCGCCAGCAGCAGCCCGCCCACATCCACCAGTTCCTGGCCGAAGAATCCCCGGGGGGCGGGCAGGCGGCGCGCCTTCGGTCTCGTGTTCGGGTCGGTCCGCATGTCGTCACCCATGCCTGCGAGGGTGCCCGCCGCATGTTTCACACCGTCGACCGGCGGTGCCGGTGCGGTTACGTCTCGGCGTGACTCCGGTCACGCAGGGTGGTCTCGGGGATGCCGCCTCCGCGGACGTGCGCTCGGCGGACACGCCGCCGTACCGGAGCTGGCGCAGGCACCGCCCGGATTCGGGCAGTCTGGAATCCCGGCTTCCTCCCCCTCCTGAAGGAAGGGGAGCCGACCGTCCCGTCCGGGACGGTTCCGCTTGCACGGATCGCTTTGCAGCAGCGGTTTCCTGCTTCGTCGCCGAGCGCGGAAGGGAGAACCCGTGCCGTCGCACATCAGCGCCCTCCCCTATTGTGCGAGCTCCGCGCATGCGCACAGCGGGGGACCGGCCCCTGCCCGGGCCGCGTGCGGGGCCCGGTAGGCCCGGCACCGGTACGCCGTCCGCACACCACGAAGATGACGCAGAGGAGAGACATGTGTACGTCGAACCGGGACAAGCGCGGGCAACCGTCCCGGACCCCTCCCCGGCCTGAAGGCCGGGGCATCCTCCGGGCGATCAGGTGACGTCGGCGGGATCCGGGCCGAACCAGGGGTCCGACGAGCGCCTCCCGGCACTGGGCCCCACCGTGCGCAGGCCCGTGGATCTGCTCGTGGCCTCGGCCGGGGGGCTGGTCATCGCCGCCGTGCTGATCGCCGTGCGTTTCACCGCCGACGGCCAGGAACCCGCCTACCCGGCCGAACTGCGCACGCTGCTGCCGCCGTCGGTGCTCGCCCTCGCCGCCGGTGTGGCCAACCTGGCCGTCACCGTGCTGATCGCGGTCACCGCCGTGGAACGGCTGCTGCGCCGGGAGTTCCGCCAGATCGTGCGCGCTCTGGCGGCGGCCGCCCTCGGCTACGGCCTGGCCGGTGCGGTCAACGCCGCCGCGCACGCGCTCGCCGCCGCCGGCCAGCTGCCGGAGGAACTCCTGGGGCCGCAGGCCCAGAGCCTGCTCACGTCCCCGCTGCACGCCTACATCGCCGCGGCCGTGGCCTACGTGCGGGCACTGCCGCTGGGCCGCATGCCCCGGGTGCGGGCCGCCATGTGGGGCGGGATCGCGCTGACCGCGGGCTCGGTGCTGCTGGCGGGGGTCACCACCCCGCTGTCGCTGCTGCTGACGGTGGTGGCCGCCTGGACCTGCGCGTCGGTGGCCGCCTATGCCGTGGGCCTGTCGCGTCCGGTTCCGGCCACCGGCCGCCTGATACGCGAGTTGCGCCGCCTCGGCTGGGAGCCGCTGGGCCTGACCCCGCTGGGCGGCGACACCGAAGGCAACCAGCGCTACGCCGTCGACACCGTCGGCCGGAGCCTGGACGTGGTGCTGTTCCGCAGCGAGGACACCAACGGCGTGTGGAAGCGGCTGCTGGGGGCGGCGATGCTGCGCGGGCCGGCGGCGCCGTCGGTGCTGCTGGGCGTCCAGCGCCGAGTCGAGCACGCCGCCCTGATGGACTTCGCCGCCCGGGCAGCGGGCGCCGCCGGCCCGCGGGTGCTGGGTATCGGCGAGCTGGGGCTGGGCACCGTGGCGCTGGTGACCGAGCACCTGCCGCTGCGGCCGCTCGACGCGATGCCGACCGACGAGCTCACCGACGAGGCGCTCGACGAGATCTTCGCCGAACTGGCACTGCTGCACCGCAACCGCATCGCCCACGGCAACCTCAACGGCGCCACCGTCGGTCGGCGCCTCAACGGGCGGGTCGTCTTCGCCGGCCTGGCCAACGGCACCGTGGCCGCCTCCCCGATCAAGGCGTCGCTGGACGTGGCGGCGCTGATGACCGTGCTGGCGCTGCGTGTGGGGGAGGGGCGCGCGGTGGAGTCGGCCTTCCGCGTACTGGGCCGCGAAACCGCCGCGGGCGCCCTGCCGTTCCTGCAGTCCGCCGGGATGCCGTTCGCGGTACGCGCCCGGCTGCGCGCCGACCGCGAGACGCTGAGCGCCGTCCGCGCCCGGATCACCGGCGCGGTGCCCGAGGCGCCGGCCCGCCCGGCCCGGCTGGAGCGGATGCGCCCGCGCACCGTCGTCAGCGTCGCGGTCGCCACCGCCGTGGGGCTGATCCTGGCCTACCAGCTCGCCGGCGTCGACCTGACCACCGTCTCCGGGGCGGACCTCGGCTGGGCGGCGGCCGCATTCGGCGCCTCGACGCTGTGCATGGTCGCCGCGGCCATGGCGCTGATGGGGTTCGTGCCGATTCCGCTGAACCTGTGGACGACGGTCCTCGTCCAGTACGCCGGCTCGTTCGTGCGTATCGCCGCCCCGGCGGGCCTGGGATCGCTGGCGATCAACACCCGCTACGTCTCCCGTATGGGGGCCTCTGCCGGGCTGGCGATCTCGGCGGTGGGGCTGTCCCAGGCGGTGGGGCTCATCCTGCACGTGCCCCTGCTGCTGATCTGCGCCTATCTGACCGGCACCGCCTACCTCGCCGACTTCTCGCCCTCGGTGACGGCCCTGGCGGTCACCGCCGGGCTGGCGGTCGCGGTAGCGCTGGTGCTGCTGGTGCCCGCCCTGCGCCGCGCGGTGCTGGAGCGGGCGCGCCCCTACTTCCACAACACGCTGCCCCGGTTGCTGGACCTGCTGCAGCACCCGCGCCGGCTGCTGCTGGGCGTGGGCGGGACCCTGCTGCTGAGCGCCGCGTTCGTGATGTGCCTGGGCTTTTCCGTGGCCGCGTTCGGCGGTAGTGCCGACATCGCCGCGCTGGCCGTGGTGTTTCTGGCCGGCAACGCCATCGGCTCGGCCGCACCCACCCCCGGCGGGCTGGGGGCGGTCGAGGCCGCGCTGCTGGGCGGACTGACCACCGTGGCCGGGGTGCCGGCGGCGGTCGGGATCCCGGCGGTGCTGCTGTACCGGCTGCTGACGTTCTGGTTCCCGGTGCTGCCGGGGTGGGGCGCCTTCCACCTGCTGCAGCGCTGGAACGCCATCTGAACCGGCCGCGGGCGGCGCGCGCCGCCGCATCCGCCGCGTGCTGCGGGCGCTGCGGCGCCGCGCGGCGCCGTCCGGCGATGGAATCATGGGGCGGTGACGGGCCCGCGGCGGGCGGTCGGCGGCACCGTCGGCCCGGATCCGGCCGCGGGCGGCGCCCGCGGCCGGGGACCCGGGGCGGGCAGGGGCGCCGGTGCGGAAAGGCGGATGAATGGCCGGGGACAAGCTCGCCGAGCAGGCGTGGGAGGAGCTCGCCCGCGCTCAGATCGCACTGATGCGCCGGTTCCAGGACGACTTCCGCCGCAGCGAGGTCTCCATGCGCGAGTACGACGTGCTGTTCACTCTCGCGCGCAGTCCGGAGGGCCTGCGCATGCGCGATTTGGGCGGGCACCTGCTGCTCACCCAGCCCGGAATCAGCCGCCTGGTCACACGCATGGCCGCCGAGGGCCTGGTCAGCCGCGACTGCGACTCCGGCGACCGGCGCGGCACGGTCGTCGGGCTGACCGAGCGCGGCCGCGGAGTGCTGCGGCGGGCCGGACGCTCCCACGCGGCGGCCATCGAGGACTGCGTGGGCGCGGTGCTCAGCCGCGACGAACTGCGCAGCCTGCGCGACATCGCCCGCAAGCTGCGCGACGCGCAGGACCCCGGGTGACGTGGCGGGCGCCTATCCGGTTGCACACAATTCGATTGTGCTAAATTGAGTGTCGGAGGAGAGGGGGCCGCCCGCACCATGAGCGACACGTCGGAGTCCGACCCGCAGGCGCTGCAGAGCCAGCTGTGCTTCGCGGTCTACGCCGCCTCGCGCGCGCTGACCGGCCTCTACCGGGAACTGCTCGGCGAGATCGGCCTGACCTACCCGCAGTACCTGGTCATGCTGGTGCTGTGGGAGCACGGCGACCTCACCGTCACGGAGCTGGGCAGCAGGCTGCGGCTCGACTCGGGCACCCTGTCGCCCCTGCTGCGCCGCCTGGAAGCGGGCGGCCTCCTGCGGCGCAGCCGCACGGGCGGCGACGAGCGCGTCGTGCGCGTCACCCTCACGAGCGCGGGCGCGCGACTGCGTGCGGACGCCGCCGGCATCCCCGCTTCGCTGCTGGACGCCACCGGCGTCTCCGCGGCCCGTGCCGCGGAGCTGCGCCAGGAGCTGGAGCGGATCACCGACTCCGCCACCGCCGCCGCCGACGATCTCCGCCGCCGGCGGTGACGGTGCGGCGGCGCGCGGCGGGGACAGCGGCCCGCGGCCACCGGGTCGCGGGCCCGAGCCCATCCGAGAAGGAGAACGTGCGATGAAGGTCATGTACACCGCCGAAGCCGAGGTCACGGGCGAAGGCCGCAAGGGCTACGGCCGCACCCCCGACGACCGCCTGAACGTCGACCTGTCCGTGCCCAAGGGCCTGGGCGGCGACGACGGCCCCGGCACCAATCCCGAGCAGCTGTTCGCAGTCGGCTATGCGGCCTGCTTCCACGGTGCTCTGAAGAAGGTCGCCCGCGAGTCCGGCGACTCCGTCGAGGGTTCCACGATCGAGTCCGAGGTGAGCCTGGGCAGCGCCGACGACGGCATGACCCTGGAGGTCGCGCTGGAGGTCACCGTCCCCGGCAAGACCCAGGAGGAGGCGCAGAAGCTGGTCGAGGCCGCCCACCAGGTGTGCCCCTACTCGCGTGCCACCCGCGGCAACATCGAGGTCACCCTCACCACCAAGAACGGCTGAGGGCGCCGAGTCCGCTCCGGCCCGCGCCCGCCCGCATCCCGGGCGGGCGCGGGCCGGCCCGGTCGGCGTCCGCCCGGGCACCGCCCGCCCTTCGTTACGCTGGCCGTCATGTTGGATCCACTCATCACGCGGGCCGGCCTGCCCGCCGACGCGTCCCTCGTCCAGGTGGTCGCCGCCGTCCACCGCATCCCCTTCGGAGTCCCCGCCTCCCGCACCGCCCAGGCCACTCTGGACGAATGGCAGGGCACCAGCGCCACCAAGCACGAGCTGCTCGCCGCGGCCCTGGAGCACGGCTGGCCCCAGACACGGCCCCGCCCGGTCCACCGGGTCCACCGGTGCACCCCCGAGGACGCGGGCGAGCGCTTCGGCGACGAGGCCGCCGCCGCCCTGCCCGAGGACGGGATGTGGGACGTGCACCGCTACCTGCTCGTGGAGTCCGGCGGTGAACGCATCGTGCTCGACGTCACCTTCCCCTCGATGCCGGGGTGGGACGGCTCCTCGTCGATGCCGGTAGCGGCCGGCGAGGGAACCGACCACGAGGCCGGCCCCGATCCCGACCGCGAGCTGCGCGTCCTCGAAGCCGCCCACTGCGACCCGCGCGTGCGCGACCGCTTCGCCGCCGCCCTGTCGGCGTCGCCGGCTTCGGCCTGAGGAGGCGCCCCCACCGCGCACCCGCCCGCCCACTCCGCCCACCCGGAACGGCCCGGACGGGCTCCGCCCGGACGACGTGCGCGCGCGCCGCACGGCCCCGGACCCGGCCCGCCCCACCGACGCGCTACGACCGCTCCCGCGCCGCGCACGCCCGGCCCCGGCCGCCGCGCCGGAGGCGCGGCGTGCCCGAAAACCCCCGTGCACGCGGCCGCAGGACGCCGCGGCCCCCGCTCCTGCGCGCCGCGGGTCAGTGCACCGGCGGGCGGGCGGCCGGAGTGTCCTCGGGAACGCGCACTCCCGAAGGCCGCGGCCCCGTCCGGCTCAGCGCCATCAGGGTGACGGCGGTCAGGACCACGGCGCCGCCCGCCCACTGGCTCCACTCCAGGCTCCCGCCGAGCAGCACCGCGCCCACGACCGCCGAGACCAGCGGGAACGCCAGCTCGGCCAGCGTGGCGCGGCTGGCCGCGGTGCGGCGCAGCCCCCAGTAGTACAGCGTCAGCGCCAGCAGCCCCGGGATCAGCGCCAGCAGCACCAGCCGGGGAAGCTGCGCGGCACCCACGGACAGGCCGGCGCCCGACACCAGCGTGATGGCCAGCGCGACGGGTAGACCGAACGTGAACCGCAGCACCGTGACGTGCAGGAACGACAACCGCGCGCCCGCCAGTCGGCCCAGTACGGTACCGGCGGCCCACAGCAGTGCCGCGCCCACCGCCAGCGCCGCGCCGCGGGCGTCGCTCACGCTCACGCTCAGCGGATCGGCGAAGGCCAGGACCCACGCTCCGGCCAGGGCCGGCAGGGCGTACAGCCCGAAGCGCGGCGCGAGCCGTTCGCCCAGCAGCACCACCGCGAGCACGATCGCGAAGACCGGCTGCAGCTTCTGCAGCACCTGGGGCGTAATGGGGTCGGCGACGGTGAAAGCCAGGGTGAACAGCGTGGTCGCCAGCGCCGACGACCCGCCGCCGACCACCGCGACCGCCGCGATCACCGCGGGCCCGGAGGCGGCCAGCGCGCGCAGCGCCGGAAGCAGCCACGGAAGCAGCAGGACCACGACGACCGCGTGTTCGTAGAACACGATGGTCGAGGCCGGCAGCACCTGCGCCAGCGGGTCGCGCATCAGCGCCGAGGTCCCCCACAGCCCGGCGGCCACGGCCACCGCCCACATCCGGTCCGCTCCGCGAGCCTGCACCATGTCCCCGTGATCCCCGCATTTCCGTTGACACCCGATTCGTCCGGATCCACCGTAGCGGCCCGTCCGGCGGGTCCCGGGACCGGCATACCGGGGGCCGGGGTGCGCATACCACGGCCGCCGCCCCGTCCGAGGGCGGCGGCCGTGGCGGTCGGGTCCGCGGCGGGCTCAGGCCGCGGAGTCGAGCAGCAGCCGGTCCAGCATGTCCTGCAGCGTGACCAGCCCGGCCAGGTCGCCCTGCTCCTCCACCAGCGCGAGGTGCGTGCGGCTCTCCCGCATGACGCCCAGCGCCGCGTAGATGGGCGTGTCGCCCTCCAACGTGAGCACCGGCCGCATCAGGTCGGCGGCGGTGGTCTGGGGCGGGCTGGTCAGCGCGTCGCGCACGTGCAGCACCCCCACCGGCTCGGCGCCCTCGCACACCACCAGCCGAAGATGGCCCGACTCCCGGGAGACGCGCTTGACGTCCTCCAGCACGGCCGCGGGCGCCACGGCCGCCAGCTCCTGGCGGGGCGTGGTGATCTCGCGCAGCGGCCGCGAGTTCATCTCCAGAGCGGTGGCCAGCTGGTCGCGGCGGTCCTCCTCCAGTGCACCCGCCTTGGCCGAGTGGTCGACGAGTTCGCGCAGGTCCTCGGGCCCGCGGCCGGAGGCGACCTCGTCGACGGCCTGCACGCCCACCCGGTGCAGCGTCCAGTTCGCCAGCCCGTTGAGCAGCAGCAGGGCCGGCCGCGTCAGCCACATGAACGCGCTCATCGGCAGCGCCAGCAGCGTCGCCGAGCGCTCGGGGTGGGAGATGGCCCAGGACTTGGGCGCCATCTCGCCCACGACCAGGTGGATGAAGGTCACCACGACCAGCGCCAGCACGAACGCCACCGCTGTGGAGGCGGCGGTCGGCATCCACCCGCTGAACAGCGGGTGCAGCAGGTGCTCCACGGCCGGCTTGGTGACGGCGCCCAGCGCCAGGGTGCACAGGGTGATCCCCAGTTGGGACCCGGCCAGCAGAAGCGAGAGGTCGCGCGCGCTCCTCAGTGCCACCCGGGCCGACACGCTGGTCTCGGCCGCTTCCTCCAGGCGGTAGCGGCGGGCGGCCACCAGCGCGAACTCGATCGCTACGAAGAACGCGCTCAGTGCGATGATCCCCACGGAGATCACCATCGCCGGCAGCGGATTCATCTCGCTCATGCGCTCACCTCGCTGTGCTCGCCGACCGGTGTCTCACGCAGCTCCAGGCGCACGGTCTCGGGGACGTGCCGGTCGACGGTGCGCACGCCGAGATCCACCGTGCGCAGCGGCTCGTCGTCGGCGGTACCGGGCGGGCGGGGAAGGTCGACGCTGACGCTGTCGCCGGGCTCGGGCAGCCGCCGCAGCTCGGCGATCACCAGCCCGCCGATGGTCTCGAAGTCGCCCTCGGGCAGGTCGTGGCCGATGAGCCGCTCGGCTTCGTCCACGTGCAGCGCACCCGGCACCAGCCAGCTGCCGTCCTCGCCCACACGCGCCTCGCCGGCGTCCTCGGGGTCGTGCTCGTCGGCGATCTCGCCCACGAGTTCCTCGGCGATGTCCTCGGTGGTGATGACGCCCGCCAGGCCGCCGTACTCGTCGACGACGCAGGCGAACTCCTCGTCGGAGCCGCGCAACCGGCCCAGCACGGCCGGCAGCGGCAGCGAACCGGGCACCAGCACCGGAAGGCGCGCGACGTCGCAGACCCGCACCTCGGCGAGCGCGCGGTCGCCCAGGTGCAGTATGTCGCGCAGGCACACCACGCCGACGATGTCGTCGACGCCGTCGCCCAGAACCGGGAACCGGGAGTGGCCCGACGCCATCAGGTCGACCACCCGGCTGACCGGATCACCCGACTCGACGGTGGAGACCTGCGGACGCGGGATCATGGCGTGCTCCGCGGTGCGGTCGTGGAAGTCCAGCGTGCGGTCCAGCAGCGTGGACAGCTCGGCAGGCAGGTCCCCGCTCTCGCGCGACTCCTCGACGATGTACTCCAGGTCGCGGGGCGTGGCGGCGTGCTGCACGTCCTCGACCGGCTGGATGCGCACGGCGCGCAGCAGCACGATGGCCGCCTGGTCGAACAGCCAGATCAGCCATCCGAACAGGCGCAGATAGACGGTCGTGGACAGCGCCAGCCACCGGGCCACCGGCTCGGGGCGGGCGATGGCCAGGTTCTTGGGGAACAGTTCTCCGAAGACCATCTGCACCACGGTGGACAGCAGCAGGGTGGAGACCGTTCCGATCGCGATGGCGGTCCCGTCGGGAACACCGGCCCATCCCAGCAGTTCGCCGATGCCCTGACGACCCATCATCGGTTCGGCGACGTAGCCCACCAGCAGGCCGGTGACGGTGATGCCCAGCTGGGCGCCGGAGAGCATGAAGGAGGTACGGCCGGTGACGTCGAGTGCGCGCCGCGCTCCGGCGTCGCCCTGGCCGGCGCGGGATTTCAGGCGGGAGCGGTCCACCGCCATGAAGCCGAACTCCTGGGCGACGAAGTAGCCGTTCGCCGCGATCAGCACCAGGATCACCAGCATTCCGACACAGATGCTCAGGATCACGCTCACGTCGCACGCACCGCCTCGCGGCAGCGGTCTGCGGTGCGGGCGCTACCCGGTGAAGGCGGCTCGCCGGAATCGGGGGAGCAGCGTCCGTCGGGGACGCTGCCGGTACTTCGGGACGGGTCCACGTGTCCTCTCTCGCGTCGGTTTCAGTGTGTGGATACGAATGCGGAGCGGGAAATATTCCCCCGATGCCCCGCCTCGACCCCGGATCGGGGCCGTCGATGCAGCTCGTGATCAGGCCGCCGCGGCGTCGGCGCTAGTGCGCGCGGGCGGCCTCGGCGGGATCGGCGTCTTCCGCGGATCCGGGCAGGTCCTGCCATTCGCGGCGCCGGGTCTCGGCGACGGCGACGGCGGCGGCCACGGCCACGTTCAGCGACCCGACCCGGCCGATCTGGGGGATGTAGGCCACGGCGTCGGCGGCCGACAGCAGCGCGCGCGTGCAGCCGTGGTCTTCCGCGCCTACGGCCAGGCACACGTCGCCTTCCAGCGGTGCTTCGTGCAGCGGAACGGCGTCGCGGGCGAGTTCGACGGCGGTGACGCGGTACCCGGCCGCCTGGGCGGCGGCGACGGCCTGTGCGGAGTCGGCCGCCTTCTCCAGGTGCAGTTTCTGCTCGGTGCCCAGCGCGGTCTTGCCCACCTGGGGATGGTCGGGGTCGGCGGAGTTGCCGGCGAGCCAGACGGTCTCCACCCCGAAGGTCGCGCAGGTGCGCAGGATGGATCCCAGGTTGAACGGCTGGGTGACGGACTCTGCGATGAGGGCGATGCGGCCCTGGGTGCGCCTGCGCCAGTGGCGGTTGAGTCGTTTGACATCGGTGGGGCGCAGCTGCGTGCTCACCTGCGGTGTGTTCCTCGTGTGCGAGTCGGTGGGGCCTGGACGTGCGGCTTTCGTATCCACGATAGCGGTATCGGCGCGCGAAGGTCAGGGGTGGGCGCCCTGCGGATGTCCGCGCGGCGCCGTGTCAGGGGGCTTGGACGCGTAGGACGCGGTAGCCGGCCCGCGAGGCGGCGCGGTCGGCGGCCAGGCCGGCCTCCTGCTCCAGCCAGCGGTGCAGGGAGTCGGCGCCCAGGTTGCGCTGGACGACGAGGTGGGCGGCGCCGCCGGGGGCGAGCCGGCCCAGCCACGTGCGCAGCAGTGCGTGCAGTGCGGGTTTGCCGATGCGGATGGGCGGGTTGGACCAGACCGCGTCGAAGGGGCCCTCCGGGGAGAGCGCGTCGGGGGACCGGTCGGAGTCCTCCGCAGGGGAGCCGTTCGCGTCGACCATGTGAAAATCTACGTTGTAAAGGCGGTTGTCCGCGGCGTTGCGCCGTGCCAGATCCACCGCCCGCGCATTGACATCCACCCCCAGCACCGACGCCCGGGGCGCGCGAGCGGCCATGGCCAAGGCCACCGGGCCGTAGCCGCAGCCGAGGTCGAGGAGCCGGCCCCCGGCCGGCGGCGCCGGCACCGACTCCAGCAGCACGCGGGTGCCCAGGTCGACCCGGTCGGCGGAGAATACGCCGCGGTCGGTCCCCAGGCGCAGATGCACATCGGGCAGCACGAGGTCGACCGAAGCGGGGCGGCTGGCGGCGGCGGGGGCGGCGTCGAAGTAGTGCCGGGGGCCCTCCCGGTGCTCGCCGCCGGGGCCGCCGTCCTGCCCGCGCCGTTCCACGGCGCCTCCCATCGCACATGCGCCCCCGTCGGGGCCCGTCTCGCCGGCGCGCCGCAATCCGGCGCCGATCGCGCCGGAGATCCTCCGTCCGGGCGCCACCGGCGCACCTTACCAGCCGCGCCCGCACCTCCGGTGCGCTGCGCGGACGGTGCGTCCGGTGGGCGGGCGAGCACGGGCGCGGCGGCGGACTGCGTCACAATCCGACCGGTCGGTAGTGTTGTCCTGTCGACGTACGGACGAAAGGAAACAACCTCGTGGGACGTTTTTCCGGCAAGGTCGCCATCATCACCGGCGCCAGCCGCGGCATCGGGCTGGCCGCCGCCCAGCGCATCGTGGACGAGGGCGGCAAGGTCGTCATCACCGGGCGCAGCCCCGAACCGCTGGAGCAGGCGGTGGCACAGCTCGGCGGTGCCGGCACCGCCGTAGGTGTGGCGGGCAAGGCCCACGACGCCGACCACCGCGCCGAGGTCGTCCGGCGCACCCTCGCGGAGTTCGGGCGCATCGACGTGCTGGTCAACAACACCGGCACGAACCCGGTCTTCGACGCCATCGTCAACCTGGAGCCGTCCGCGATGGCCAAGATCTTCGAGATCAACGTCATCGCCGCCGCCTCCTGGGTCAGTGCCGTCCACCACGCCTGGATGGCCGAGAACGGCGGGTCCGTGGTCAACGTCGCCTCGCTGGCCGGCCAGCACCCGTCGCCCGGCATCGGGATCTACGGCGCCAGCAAGGCCGCACTGATCAACCTGACCGAGCAGCTCGCCTACGAGCTCGCGCCGGCGGGTGTGCGCGTCAACGCCGTGGCCCCGGCCGTGGTCAAGACCAAGTTCGCCGAGGCCCTGTTCGAGGACGAGGAGGCCACCGCCAAGAGCTACCCGCTGGGTCGGCTGGGCGTGCCCGACGACATCGCCGCCGCTATCGCCTACCTCGCCTCCGACGACGCCTCCTGGGTCACCGGCCAGACCCACACCCTCGACGGCGGGCGCACCCTCGGCGCGGGCGTCGAGTAGCCGGCGCCGGCGCAGCGGCCGCGCACTCGCTCGCGGGACCGCGCCCCGCCCGCTCGCTGGCACCCGGTCCCACCTGCGGACCCGTCGCGTCCACGGCATTGAATTCCGCGGTGAGCAGGCGCAGGATAGTGGGTACTTTCGCAGGTGAGGACACATGCAGAACGTGTCGAGGGGAGGAGCGATGAGAGCCCGGATCGGAGACCACCTCGTCGTCGAAGGACCCCGCGACGACATGCACCGCCGCACCGGGGTCGTCACCCGGGTGCGCGGCCGCGAGGGCGCGCCGCCCTACCAGGTCCGGTGGCTGGACGAGGACGTCGACACCGAGTCCGAGTCGTTGGTCTATCCCGGACCCGACGCCCATATCGAAGAGAAGGCCGCCGGGCGCTGAGCCCGGCGGCGACGGGAGGTGGATGGCGATGCACACCATGAAGCGGTGGAACGTCGACATCCTGCTGTCAGAGGAGGCCGAGGGCGAATCCGCCCGCACATGGGCCGAAGTCGGCCTCGAATCCCAGGACGGGGCGGGCCTGCGCGGCCACGGCATGGCGCGCAAGCACCCCACCGACGACGACGTTCCCGAGATCGGCGACGAACTCGCGGTGTCGCGAGCGCTGGCCGACCTTTCCCGCCAGCTCCGGCAGGTGGCCGCCGAGGACATCAGCGAGCACACCGGAACGCCGTGGCCGCGCTGACCACGGCACGGCCGGAGTGATATAGGTCTCATATTCGCTCGGCGGTCCGGCCTCCGCGGCCGGTGCCGCCGGGTCGTGCGACACGCCCGCACGGCCGGAACCGGCCGCGGGTGCGGTCGACGCAGGGTCCGCGCCCCGACACCGGGTGCGGCCGGTTGTGGTCGCCGCGGGTAGGGGAGAAGTTCACTGACACGTGACCACGGTGGGGCAGACTCGGCCGGTATGACCACCTCTTCTGGACCGCAGGCCGGATCCTCCCGGGTGCTGGGCACCGCCGACGCGGTGACCGTCGGCGCCGCGGCGATGATCGGCGCCGGGGTGTTCGCCGTATTCGCGCCGGCCGCCGACGAGGCCGGTGCGTGGATGTGGGTGGCGCTGCTGATCGCCGCCGTGGTCGCCTACTGCAACGCCACCTCCTCGGCCCGGCTGGCCGCGCGCCACCCGGAGTCGGGCGGCACCTACGTCTACGGCCGCGAACGCCTCAGCGAGCTGTGGGGCTACCTCGCGGGGTGGGCGTTCGTCGTGGGCAAGACGGCCTCGTGCGCCGCGATGGCGCTGACCTTCGCCGCCTACGCGGCCCCCGGATGGAGCCGCCCGCTCGCCGTGGCCGCCGTGGTAGCGCTGACCGCGGTCAACTACGTCGGGGTGCGCACGTCGACGGGCCTGGCGCGGGTGCTGCTGGCGATCGTGCTGGCGGTGCTGGCCGCAGTCGCCGCCGTGGGTCTGGGCGGCGGTGAAGCCGACGCCGCGCACCTGGCGATCGACACCCACTGGCCGGGTTTCTTCGGGCTGCTGGGTGCGGCGGGCATGCTGTTCTTCGCTTTCGCCGGCTACGCGCGCATCGCGACACTGGGCGGCGAGGTCCGCGAGCCCGCCACCACCGTCCCGCGCGCCATCGCCATCGCCCTGCTGGGTGTGTTCGCCGTCTACGCGGTGGTGGGGACCGCCGCGCTGAGCGTCCTGGGCCACGGCCGGCTCGCCGACAGCCGGGCGCCTCTTGCCGACACCGTCACCGCCGCCGGCTGGCCCGGGCTGACGCCCCTGGTGGCGGTGGGCGCGGCACTCGCCAGCCTCGGCGCTCTGCTGGCGCTGACCCTGGGCGTTTCGCGCACCGTGGCGGCGATGGCCGACGACGGGCACCTGCCGCGCGCACTGGCGGCCGTGCACCCGCGCTTCGGCGGACCCCACCGCGCCGAGATCGCCGTGGGCGCGGTGGTGTGCGTGATCGTGCTCGTGGTCGACCTGCGCGGCGCGATCGGCTTCTCCGCCTTCGGCGTGCTGGTCTACTACGCCGTCACCAACGCCTCGGCGCTGCGGCTGGGCCCGAGTGAGAACCGCCCGCCGCTGCTGGTGCCCGTGGTGGGCCTGGCCGGGTGCCTCGTGCTGGCTTTCAGCCTGCCGCTGCAATCGGTGGTGATCGGCGCCGCGGTCGTCGGGGCCGGGGCCGCGGTATGGGCGCTGCGCCGCACGGTGCTGGACCGCCGCTGACGCCGCCGCGCCCGCCGCCGTGGAACCGCGCCGCCGGGCGGTGTCCCTACCGCACGGGCGTGTCCGCGCGCGAAAGTTCGGTGAAGGCCCGCCGGGCCGTGGCCGACAGCGGGATGTGGGCGAGGTCTGCGGCGGCGAACCACGCGCAGTCGTCGGTGGAGCCGCCGACCTCGGCCACCCGCAGCGCACGCGGCTCTTCCACATGGGCGTGGAAGAACACCCACACGGCGTAGATGTCGCTCTCGGCGCTCTCCGGCCCGGAATCGCGGATACGGCGGTGGTGGGAGATCGCGATGAGCTCGCCCACGCCGCAGTCCTGGTCGGTCTCCTCGGCCACCTCGCGCCGCAGCGCCGCCCGCGCCGTCTCGCCGTGGTCGACACCGCCACCGGGCAGGTGCCACGTGCCCGCGCCCGGAAACCCGGGCGCGATCCGCGACAGCAGGATGCGCCCGGCCGCGTCGGTGACCACCCCGTAACAGGAGAACCGCCGCAGCACCGGGCCGGCGGGCGCGGCCTCCTCCTCGGCCAGGGCCTCGGGACCGGGCTGGGCGGGCAGCGCGACCGCCGCCCGCACCGGAAGCCCGCGCCCGGAGGGCACGGCCGCCGACCGGTCCGCGTCGGCGGTGTAATAGAGCCGGTCGATGTGCAGCTCCACCGCGGTGCCGTCGCCGGCCCGGGTTTCGGCGAACTCCGTGCGCACCTCGCAGGGCGCCACCGGGGATCCGGGGGCCAGACCGGCGGCGGCGCGGGCGGTCTCGGCCGGGTCGTCGCCGAAACCCACCCGCGCTCCGGGCAGGCGCTCCTCGCCGGGCGGCCGGTCTGCGGGCAGCACCGCGCGGCCGTCGTCGCCGACGAGGGCGAGGTGGGCGGTGACCCGGCGTGCCCGCCGCGGCGCTCCGGCGGTGCCCTGACCGCTCACAGCCCGGCGTCGGCGGTGCGGCCGACCGGGGCCTGGGGCGCCGGCGGCCGTGCTGCCTGCACCACCCGCAGGACCTCCTCCAGCCCGTTCACGGTCCACACGTCGCCGCCTTCCTCGTCGCGCTCGTGGCGGTCCACCAGTACCGGGTAGAGGCCGGCGGCCATGGCGCCGAGGGCGTCGGCCTGCAACTGGTCGCCCACGTGCCAGGTGCGCTCGGGCGGAACGCCGACGGCCTGGCAGGCGGTCAGGAAGATCCGGGGGTCGGGCTTGCCCGCGCCGGCGGTGTCGGCGCAGACCACGGCGGGGAAGAACGCGGCGATGTCGAGCACCGCCAGCTTGTCGCGCTGAAGCTGCTCGATGCCGTTGGTCACCAGGCCCAGCCGCAGCCCGCTGCGGGCCAGTTCGCCGAGCACGGGCGCCACGTCGCGGAAGGGGGCCCACGCCGAGCGGTGCGCCGACAGGTAGAGCTGGTACAGCTCGTCGCAGTGCTCGTCGGAGATGTGGGAGTGCCCGGCCTGGACGGCCAGGGCGCGCACCCGCTCGCGGCGCTGTTCCTCCAGTGTGAGGCGCCCGGCGATATAGGCGCCGAAGGAGATGTCGGTCTGGACGTCCCACAACCGGCGGGCGGCGGAGAACTCCGGGTGCCCGAGGCGCTCCATGATCGCCCGCAGGCCCGCCGAGCTGGCGGCGCGGTCGTCGAGCAGGGTGTCGTCGAGGTCGAAGAAGATCGCCTCGGGTGCGGGGGCTGTTGGGGGCATCGTTCCTTTTCCGTCGTCCCAAGGATGAGGGCAACCGCAAACACTGCCACGGTACCGGGCGAACTGGGCAAACGCGGTAGCGGCCCCGGCGCGGGTCAGCAGCGCCGCTCCAACCGGCGCCGATGGGACCAGTGGTTCCGCGCGGCGGATCCGCGCTGGCCGGAAACGGCCAGGGCCGCGGCGCCGGGCGGGCCGTTCTCGCACGGCGGGTGTCCCGGGGGCCGGCCCGGTCCCGGCGCTGCGCGGCCGGACGCCCGGCCTGTCAGGGCACCCGCTGGTTCCACACCATCGAGGCGACCGCACCGGCGGCCGCCAGCACCAGGCCGACGAACACGAACCGGGTGACGATCTCGTGGTCGACGGTCTCGCTTCCCAGCGACGACCCGATGTCGTCGTAGACGTCGCTGAGCTCGGCTTCGGACTCGGCCTCGTAGAAGTGGCCGGAGGTGTCGGCGGCCAGCCGCTCCAGCGCCCCCTTGTCGATGTCGGCCTCGACCGGCTCCCCGTTGATCTCGATGATGGCGGCCCCGGTGCCGAAGGCGATCGTGGAGACCGGGACTCCGATGTCGGACGAGGTCCGCCCGGCCGAGGTGATCGGGCGCCCGCTGGTGTTCTCGCCGTCGGACAGCAGCACGATCGCCGAGGGCGGCGGATCGTCCCCGGCCTCCTCGTCGAAGGAGCGGATCGACTCCAGGGAGGTGAACACCCCCTCCCCGATGGCGGTGCCCGGCGACATCTGCAGGGACTCGATGGAGTCGGCCACGGCCTGGTGGTCCTGGTTGGGGGTGGAGACCACGGTGGCGGTGGAGGAGAACGCCACCAAGCCCACGTTGAACCGGTCGGGCAGCGCGTCGACGAACCCGCGCGCGGACTCCTTGGCGGCGCTGAGCCGGTCGGGGTCGACGTCGTTGGCGGCCATCGAAGGGGAGACGTCGATGGCGACCATGATCGTGGCGCGCTCCCGCGGCACCTCCACCGACATCGCCGGCCGGGCCATCGCGCCGATCAGCGCCGCCACGGCCAGGAAGTACAGGACGGCGCCGATATGGCGCGGCCAGCTCGCACGCAGGGGCGCCACCCGGTCCAGCAGTGCGAGGTTGGTGAACCTGAGCGTGTTCTCGCGGCGGCGGAACTGCAGCACGACGTAGGCGGCGACGAGCGCGGCCAGGGCGAGCAGCAGCCACAGCCAGCCTGGCGATAGGAAGGTCACCCGGTCGTCCTTTCTGCGTTCCTCCGGCGCCCGGGCCGGTGCGGGACTCAGCGGGGGATGGCCGGCGTGTGCCGGGACAGCCGGTGGGCGGTGCGGCGCTGTTCCACCACGAACCGCGCCACGTCCGTGATCCAGTCGCGGTCGGTGCGCAGCAGGAGGTGGGGCACCCCGCACCGGCGCAGCGCCGCCCGTACGGCGGCGCGCTGGTTCCGGGCGGCCTGGCGGTAGTCGTCCCGCAGCTGCGGGGTGAGGCGGACGTCGCGGGTGCGTCCGGACTCCGGATCCTGCATCGTGACCAATCCTATGTCGGGAAGGTCGAGTTCACGGGGGTCGACGATCTCCACCGCCAGCGTCTGGTGGCGGGTGCCCAGGCTGCGCAGCGCCCGCTCCCAGGGCGCCGGCGACGCGGCCGAGACGGCCTCGGGCGGGGTGTCGAGGAAGTCGGAGACCACCACCCGCAGGCCGCGCCGGGAACGGGTGCGGGCCAGGTCCTCCAGGGCCTCGGCCAGTGTCGCGCCCGCGGAGCCGGCGTCGCCGCCGCCGGCGGGAGCGGCCGCAACCGTCGCCAGCAGCGACATCAGAGCCGCCTTGCCCGACCGCGCCGGCCAGCGGCGGATCCGCCCCCGGTGCAGGAAGTGGGCGCCGAAGCGGTCGCCGACCCGCTGGGTGAGCACCGTGACGGCGGCCATGGCGCCGATGGCGACGTCGCGCTTTCCCTCCTCGGCGGTGCCGAAGTCCATGCTGGCCGACAGGTCCAGCAGCGTCCAAGCCTCCAGCTCGCGGTCGGCGACCAGATCGCGGACGTGGGGCTGGGTGGTGCGCGCGGTCACCGACCAGTCCATCAGACGTACGTCGTCCTGGCCCGGCTGGTAGGGCCGGGCCTCGGCGGACTCGCTGCCGGGGCCGGCCCGCAGTCCCAGGTGCTCGCCGTGCAGCAGGCCCTCCAGGCGGCGGACGATGCGCAGGTCCAGCCGGTGCAGTGCCGTATGCATCCGCGGGTCGAGTCCGGGGGAGGGGCGCTCGGGCATGTCCGCCTCCTACCGTGTCGCCGCCGCGGCCTGTTCGCCGCTGGGCGGGTCGTCCCAGACGACCCGGGGCGGCGGAACGGCCGCCAGTACCCGGTCGACGATCTGGCCGGTGGTGACCCCGTCGGCCAGCGCGTCGAAGGTCAGCACCAGCCGGTGGGACATGACGTCGCGCGCCAGCACCCGCACGTCCTCGGGCAGCACGTATTCGCGGCCGCGGATCAGGGCCAGCGCCCGCGCCGCCGCGACCAGCCCCAGGCTGGCGCGCGGACTCGCGCCGACCTCCAGGACCCGGCTCAGCTCGGGCACCCCGTAGTTCTCGGGCTCGCGTGTGGCCATCACCAGGCGCACCACGTAGTCGGAGACGAGCTGGTGGACGTGCACCCGCTCGGCGTCGTGCTGCAGCTCCCCGAGCGTGACCGGGTCCAGCACCTGGTGGGGTTCGGGCGGCCGGGCGCTCATCCGCCGCAGGATCTCCATCTCCTCGTGTGCGCGGGGATGGTCCACCGTGACTTTCATCAGGAACCGGTCGCGCTGGGCCTCGGGAAGCGGGTAGACCCCCTCGGACTCCACCGGGTTCTGCGTGGCGATGACGATGAAGGGGTCGGGCAGCGGATAGGTCGTGCCGCCCAGCGACACCTGCTTCTCGGCCATGACCTCCAGCAGCGAGGACTGGACCTTGGCGGGGGCCCGGTTGATCTCGTCGGCGAGCACGAAGTTGGCGAAGACGGGCCCCAACTCCACGTCGAACCGCTCGGTGGAGGGGTGGTAGATGCGGGTGCCCACGATGTCGGAGGGGACCAGGTCGGGTGTGAACTGCACGCGGGCGAACGAGCCGCCGGTGACCTTGGCCAGAGTGGACACCGCCAGGGTCTTGGCGATGCCGGGCACGCCCTCCAGCAGGCAGTGGCCGCGGGCGATGAGTGCCACCATGCCGCGCTCGATCATCCGGTCCTGGCCGACGATGACGGTGGAGACCTCGTGCAGGGCGGCGCGCAGCAGGCGTGTGGGCTCGCCCGCGGGGACGCCCGGGCGCCCGCTGGGCTGCTGCCCGCCCGCGCGGCCGCCCGCGGGGTCGGCCTCGGCCTCGGCCATGTCACCAGCCTTTCCAGTGCGGCGCGGTGCGGCCGCGCGCCGCCGGGTACGTTGATGGTCACACACCGGCGATGCTACCCGCTGACCCCGTGCGGAACCGGTCGTCTCCGGGCGGCCGCGCCGGTGCCGCTGCGGCCGCGGTCAGGCGAAGGAGGCCCCGGTGTCCCTGCACGAGGCGGATCCGCGCCAGCTCGGGCCGTTCCGGCTCACCGAACGGGTGGCCGCGACGCCCGAGGGCGTCGTCTACGGCGCCCGCGATTCCCGCGGGCGCCGGGTGAGCATCGCCATGCTCAGTTCCGGGGCCGCGGCCGACCCCGCCGCGCGCGACCGCTTCGCCGCCGCCGTGGGCCGGGGACGGGGTTTGGACCGCCCGCCGGCGGTGGTGGCCTCCAGCCTGTCCAGCCCGGCGGCGTCGTGGGTGGCGGTGCGCCACGCCGGAGGGCGCGGCGCCGAGGCCTACCTGGAGCCCGTCGCCGCCGGCGGCGACGAGGCGGAGCGCGGTACCGCCGCGGCCGCGCCCTCCTACGCCCCGTACTGGGCCGAGAGCGGGGCCACTCCGGCGGCGGCCGCCTGGTCGTGGGCCATGGTGGGCTTGCGGCGGCTGTCGGGCTCCTATCCGCCCGAGCCCGCCCGCGCCGGAGCCCGGGCCGGCCGCGGCCCCGTCCCGTCCGCGGCGGTGCCGGCGCCGGCCGCCGGACCGCCGCCGGCGGCGGTCCGGCGGCGCGCGTGGGGAGGATGGCCGACCGCCGCGGCGCTGCTGGTGGTGCTGCTGCTGGTGGCGGCGGTGGTGACGGCCGTATACCTGCTGTTGTACAACGTCACGGCGCAGGCCACCCCGCCGCCCCCGCCCACGCCGGCACCGGAGTCCTCGCCGGACACCGGATCCGGCACCGAGCCGGGCGCCACGCAGGATCCGACGGCGCCCCCGTCGCCCGGCGGGGTGCCCAGCGTGGAGGTCGACGAAGACGACCACCCGCCCGGCGAGGCCCCGGCGGGCCCCGAGGACCAGGCGTGATCCGTACCCGGCGGACCCGCCCCACATTTTAGATCTACATCGTAAAGGCAATGGTCTGCGGCATCCGATGGGATTACCGCCCATCCCGCTGCGGTAGGACCCCCACCGCAAGGCACCGTCCGACCACACCCGGGAGAACACCCATGGACCTGCTCACCGAAGACCAGATCGCCGACGGCCTGCAGCGGCTCGACGGCTGGGAGCGGGAGAGCAAGAGCAACGCGATCCGGCGCACCGTGCGCATGCCCGACTTCCTGAGCGGGATCCGCCTGGTCACCTCGGTCGCCCACGCGGCCGAGGAAGCCGGTCACCATCCCGACATCGACATCCGCTACAACCGGATCACCTTCCACCAGACCACCCACGCCGCCGGCGGGGTGACCGAGGCCGATCTGGCGCTGGCCGCGCGCATCGACGATCTCGCCGGCGACGCCGGCGCCCGGCAGTGACCTGGCGGCGGCGCGGGCCGCGGCGTCAGGCCCCGTGCCGGCCCAGGCGCGCCCGCCGGATCTTGCCCGACGGGCTGCGCGGCAGCTCGTCGGCGAAGGTGATGCGCCGCGGGTAGGCGTGCGAGGCGAACCGGCTGCGCACCACCTCGCGCAGGTCCTCGGCCAGGTCGTCGCCGCCGGCGGCGCCCTCGGTGAGCACCACGGTCGCCGCCACGAGCTGGCCGTGCACCTCGTCGGGCACCCCGTAGACGGCCGCCTCCTGCACCGCCGGGTGCTCCAGCAGCGCCGACTCCACGTCGTAGGGGCCGATGCGGTACCCCGACGTCAGGATGGCGTCGTCGTCGCGGGAGGAGAAGTACAGACTCCCCGCGCGGTCGCGGGTACCGGTGTCTCCGGTCAGGTACCAGCGGCCGTCGGGGGTGAACCGCGCCGCGGTGGCCGCGGGCGCATCCCGGTAGCCGGTGAACCACATCAGCGGGCTTTCCGCGACGTCGACGGCGATCCGGCCGAACGCGCCCGGCGGGGCCTCCTCGTCGGAGGCCGGCTCCAGCACACTGGCGCGCCACCCCGGAAGCGCGGCGCCCAGCGAGTCCGCGTCGGCGGGTTCGGCGGCCAGGTCCGGGTGGTTGGCGTGGCCGACGCACATGCCCAACTCGACCTGGCCGTAATGGTCGCGCACGGCAACGCCGAACACGTCGCGCGCCCACTCCAAGACGTCGGCGCCCAGCGGCTCGCCCGCGCTGGACAGCCGCCGCAGGGCGATCTCCGGCGGCAGGGTCTTCAGCGTCGCCCGCAGCGAGCGGTAGATCGTCGGGGCCGCGGCCAGGTTGGTCACCTCGTGGATCTCCAGCACGTCCAGCACCAGCTCCGGGTCGATCCCGGCGTCCAGGTGCAGCGTGCGGTGTCCGGCCAGCAGCGGCGAGATCAGGCCGTGGTAGAGGCCGTAGGCGCCGCTGGGGTCGGCGGTGTTCCAGTAGACGTCGTCGTCGACGACGTCCAGGCCGAAACGGTGGTAGGCGTGGAAGGCCGCCAGGGCCCGCACCGGAACCGGGATCGCCTTGGCGGGACCGGCGCTGCCCGCGGTGTGCATCAGCACGAAGGGGGCGTCGCCGCCCACCGCCGCGGCCGGAACCGGTGCCCCCGCGCCCGCCGCCTCCAACCCGGCAAGGGTGCTGTCACCCGCGCGCAGCGGCGCGCCGCCGGTGGTGGCGACCCGGCCCACGGCGTCGGCGGGCAGATCGGGGCCCGGGTCGAGCTTGGCCCGCTGGTCGTCGTCGCAGACGATCAGCGCGGTGCCGGGGGCGAGGCGGTGCGCGATCGCCGAGGGGGCGAAGGCGGTCAGCAGCGGCAGGTGCACACCGCCCAACCGCCACACCGCCAGCGCTGCCACCGCCAGTTCGGTGCTCGGTGCCACCATGGTGGCCACATGGTCGCCGCGGCCCACCCCCAGCTCCGCCATGCCCGCGGCCAGCGCCGCGGACCGGTCGGCGAGCTCGCCGTAGGTCAGGTCCTCGCCCCGGAGGTCGGGCCCGATCTGCGTGAGGGCGACGCGCTCGCGGGGATGGCGGTCGCAGAGGAGTTCGGCCACTGATGCGGCGGGGGTGTCGTATGTGGCGAGCCAGTCGCGTGCCTGCTGCGCCGGGTCGGGCATCGGTGGTCGTCCCCTTGTCCGGTGTTCGGTCGAGTTCGGGTTGTCCGTGTATCAGACTATGTCGCCTCTTGTGACGTGCGTCCCAGGGTCTGCTTTCGGCGAAACCGCGTTGTGCCCGCGGTGCGGCGCTCGCATGATGGGCGCATGGACGCAGATGCGGCCGCCCGGCGCCTCGGGCTGGACGATCAGACCCGCGACTGGCTGGCCCGCGCCGCCGAAGCGGGACCGCCCGAGACCGGAGCCGGCATTCCCCCCGCCTCCGGAGCCCGCCGGGCTCTGGCCCCCTTGGGGCTGCAGCCGGCCGACGAGGACGAGCTCGCGGCGCTGTGGCCCGACGCCTCCTGGCCCGAGGAGCTCCTGTGGGTCGTCGGGGCCATGTACGCGCGCCTGGCCGGCGACCTCACCCGCGGCTGCACCGACCGGCCCGAATGGCCGGTGCTGGTGCACGCCGAGGACGCCCGGCTGCGGTGCGCACCGATCGTGGCGCTGGCGGCCGCGGCGCCCCTGGTGCAGGCCGCCCATGCCCGCAGCGGCGTACCCGCACCGGTGACCGCCGCGACCCTGGCCGACACCGGGCGGCACGTCGCCCAGACCCGCGCCATGTTCGGGCGCTCGGGTCTGGAGACCGCCACGTGGACGGCGCTGCACTTCCGCTGCGGCCTTTACGAGCTGGGGCGCCTGCAGTACGAGCCGAGCCGCGTGCACGCCGACGGAGCGGCGCGCTGGTACACCCGGGAGCGGGCCGCGGCGCTGGGGCCGGAGTTCGCCTACGGCGCGCCGCTGCTGCGGATCCACATTCCGGCGGAGGGCCCGCTGGACGCCGCCGGCGTGGCCGAGTCGCTCGCGCGGGCCCGGACCTTCTTCCGCACCCACTTCGGCGCCGACTACCCCCTCGCCGCGTGCTCGTCGTGGCTGCTGGACCCGCAGTTGGCGCAGTACGTGCCCGACGCGTCCAACATCCTCGCCTTCCAGCGGCTCTTCACCCCCGTGGACGGCGGCGCATACGCGCCCGGCGACGCCGACGTGTTCCGCTTCGTCTTCGGCATGGCCGAGGTCGACACCGGCCGCGCGCCGCAGCGCACCCGACTGGAGCGGGCGGTCGTACAGCATCTGGACGACGGCCGCCACTGGCGGGCGCCCACGGGGTGGCTGCGGCTGGACTAGGGCCTGCCGCCGCGGGACCGCCGCGCGCCCGGGTGCGGCCCGAAACCCCCGCAACGCCGCGGCGCCGCCGCGGCCGGGCGGTTCCCGGACCCGGGAACCGGGCCTCGCCGCGCGGGCGCCGTGCCCGGCGAGGGATCACCGTGTCCCGGGGCCGTCGTCGGGGTCGGAAGCGGCGGTCCAGCCGGAGGTGCGCATGCGCCCGGAGCCGGTGCATTCGCTGCAGCGGCGGGGCACCACCATCTCCCCGGTCAGGTCGCTGCCGGAGTAGCCGACGACGGCGACGCGCATCCCGCTCCCCTGGCAGGCCTGGCACACGATCAAGAGGTCCATCCCCGCAGCATAGGTCGCCGTGGACCGTGCGGTCAGCCTCGACGGCCCGCGGGTGTCCGGCCGCGCCTGCCGGGGGCCGGAACCGGCGGTGGTGGAGGCCCCCTCCGAAAACCATGGGGCCGGGACGCACCCGGGGGCCGGGCCCCGGGTGCCGCCTCCCCCACCGGAGGCAGGGGAGGCGCGCCGTGGTGTGTGCCGCCGGATCCCCGCCGCCTCAGACGCCGCCGATCAGGTCCAGACCGCCCAGCAGCCGACTGAGGCGGTCCTCGTCGTGCTCGACCACCGGGGTGTACTCGGCGGCGGCCACCCCCACCACGCGGTGGTGGGCGGCGATCGCGGCCAGCGCGCTCGCGACGGCGGCCGTGCCCGGGCCGCCCGGTGCGGGCACGGAGACGGCGGGCATCTCCCGGGGGTCGCACACGTCGGTGTCCAGGTGCACGTAAGCGGGGGAGCCGGCGGGGCGCCCGGCGGTGAGCCGCGCCGGATCGGCGCCGACGTCGTCCGGACCGAGCGCGGTGACGGGGTTGGCGGCGATATAGGCCCGCTCGGGCGGGTCCAGGTCGCGTACACCGGCGAGCACCACCTGGTCGGGCCGCAGCGCGGGGCCGGCCGCGCCGGTCAGCTCGGGGTGGCCGTCTCCCAGGAGTGTGCGCAGCACCATGCCGTGGGCGAGCCCGCTGGGGGAGGTACCGGGCGTGTTCAGGTCGCCGTGCGCGTCGATCCAGTAGACGGTCATGCCCGGGTGGCGACGGGCGAGGTGGTCGACGGCGGCGAGGTCGCTTGTGCAGTCGCCGCCGAGAGTGAGGACGCTGTCGGGGGAGCGGTGGGCCAGGCGCTCGCGTATGCCGCGGGTGGTCTGGGCGACGGTGTCGAGGTTGCGCACGCCGTCGCGGGCGGTGCGGGGTCCTTCGGAGACGGCGATGTGCATCCGTCCGGCCTGTGCGGGCACCAGCCGGGCCAGCGCGCCGGCGCCGGCGGCGACACGCACGTCGTCGCCGCCCTGCCACAGGGGGACCACCAGGTCGATTCCGCGCTGCCACACCATGGGTTCACCCTAGGTCCGCGCGGGGTCGGCCCGTGGGGGCGGCGGCGCACGGGAGGCGACCGATAGCGGCCACGTCCGCGGGTAAACCCGGCCGGGGCGCCGGAGCGGTGACCGGGCCGCCGCTCGCAGGATCATCCCAGGGGTTTGGCGGCCGAGACGCGCAGGCGCACGTAGTCGGCCCACCAGCCGCCGGTATGGTGCAGCACCGGGCGGAGCCGCTGGGTGAGGCGGCCGATGAAGTCGTCGGGGTCGGCCGCGCCGGCGGTCAGCGGGGCGCCGAACATGCGCAGCCAGGCGGCCAGGCCGTCCTCGCCCTCCAAGCGGGTGGGCCGGTCGAACAGCCAGGCCCCGGTGACTTTCAGTCCGGCCGCATCCAGCACGCCGGAGTACTCGTCGATGCCGGGGAAGTACCAGGCCTCCTCGGCGCCGGGCAGGCCCGTCTCCGCGCGCAGGGTGTGGGCGGCGGCACGGACGGCGGCGATGTTCCCGGCGCCGCCCAGTTCGGCGACCAGCCGGCCGCCGGGGCGCAGGGCGGCGGCCATGGAGGAGGCGGCGGCGGAGGCTTCGGGGATCCAGTGCAGCACGGCGTTGCTGAGTACGGCGTCGAAGCCGGGCTCGACGTCCAGTTCGCGCACGTCGGCCACGCGCAGGTCGAGGTGGGGGAAGCGCACACGGGCGCGGTCGATCATCTCCGGGCTGGCGTCGACGCCCACCACGTCGGCTCCGGCGTCGGCCAGGGCGGCGGTCAGTTCGCCCGTACCGCATCCGGCGTCGAGGATCCTCTCGCCGGGACGGGGGGCGAGTTCGCCGAGGAGGTCGTCCCCGTGGCGGGCGACAAAGGAATGGCGGTCGTCGTAGAGCCGGGCGTCCCATCGCTGTACTGCCATGGCGGCAACCTACCGTCTGATCTCATTGTGCGAAATCGAAATCCCACAATTTGGTCAAATGCGGGGGTAGCGGGCGGTGGCCGCCAGCTTGCCACGGCGCGCCGCCCGGGCGGCAGGGGGCCGGTCCGCCCGGGCCGTGGCCGCATCGGGCCGCGCCGGACGGCGGTCCCGCAGGGGTGCCGACCGGACTAGTGTTCTCGTCGGAGACCGGAGGGTATGGGGCATTTCGGAGGGGTGTCCTACCTCGACCCCGTAGGAGCGGCCGGGCGCGTTCGGCACCCGGGCCCCGCCCGCCCTCCCTGATCGCCGATGATTCCCGTAACGAGAGCATCCCGTGGGCACCCAGACACCTTCCGCATTCGGCAGGTCCCAGGACGTGCGTGCCGCTTCTCCTGCCGGCGGCTCTGAACGGCGTTTCCTGCCGGAGGTGCAGGGCCTGCGCGCCGTGGCGGTGGCGCTCGTGCTCGTCTATCACGTCGATCACGATCTGCTGCCCGGCGGCTATGTGGGTGTGGACGTCTTCTTCGTGATCTCGGGGTTTCTGATCACGTCGCTGCTGCTGCGCGAGGCCCGCACCGAGGGGCGGGTGTCGCTGGGGGCGTTCTACGTCCGCCGTATCCGGCGGATCCTGCCCGCGGCGAGCGTGGTGCTGGTGGGGACCGGGCTGGCGGCGCTGTGGCTGCTGCCGGCGACGCGGTTGGCGGAGACGGCGCGGGAGCTGGTGGCCAGTGCGGTGTATGTGGAGAACCTGTTCCTGGCCGGGGAGTCGGTGGACTATCTGGCCGCGGAGTCGGCGGCCAGTCCCGTGCAGCATTTCTGGTCGCTGGCGGTGGAGGAGCAGTTCTATCTGCTGTGGCCGCTGCTGTTCGCGGCGTGGGCGGCGGGCGGGCCCCGGTGGGGGCGCCGCCGTGTGGCGCTGGCGGCGGCGGGGGGTGTGCTGGCGGTGTCGCTGGGGTTCTCGGCGGTGCTGACGGCCACCGATCCCCAGCCGGCGTATTTCCTGCCCCAGACCCGGATGTGGGAGTTGGCGGCGGGGGGTGTGCTGGCGGTGGCGTCGGTGCGGATCGTGTGGCCGGTGCGGGTGCGGTGGGTGCTGGGCTGGGCGGGTCTGGCCGCGATCGGCTGGTCGGTGCTGGCCTATGACGATCAGACGCCGTTTCCGGGGGTGGCGGCGGTGGTGCCGGTCGCGGGGGCGGCGGCGGTGATCGCGGCGGGGTGCAACGGGGGGCGGTGGTCCTCCTACGGGCTGCTGGCGAGTGGTCCCGCGCGTTTCGGCGGCGATATCTCGTATCCGCTGTATCTGTGGCATTGGCCGGTGATCGTGTTCGCGTCGGCGCTGACCGGTTCGGCGCGGCTGGAGCCGTTGTATGCGGGGCTGGCGGTGGTGGTGTCGGTGGTGTTGGCGTGGGGCACCAAGGTGGCGGTGGAGGATCCGGTGCGCCGGTGGGGGCTGTTGCGGTCGGGCCGGCGGGCGGGGGTGTTCGCTGTGGTGGCGGCGTTGGTGGTGGTGCTGGTCGGTGCGGTTCAGGTGGGGCGCTACGAGTGGCTCAAGGGGGCGGAGTTCGATCCGGTGCAGCATGTGGGGCCGGCGGCGTTGGGTACGTCGGAGCCGATGGGGTCGGGTGCGGTGCCGTTGTATCCCTCGGCGGTGGCCGCGGGCGAGGACATTCCCGACGTCTACGACGCCGGCTGCCATGCGTCCCAGGCCGACACCCGCCCCGACCCCTGCGTCTACGGTCCCGACGACGCCGACACCACCGTCGCCCTGGTCGGCGACTCCCACGCCGCCCAATGGGCGCCCGCCCTGCGCACGATCGCCCGGGAACGCGGCTGGCGGCTGCACACCTTCACCAAGTCCGCCTGCGGGTTCACCGTCGCCGACCTGGAGTCCGGCACGGGCGGTCCCTATGACGCGTGCAAGCGCTACAACCGCGCCGTGCTCGACGAACTGACCGGCGGCCTGCACCCCGAGCTCGTCTTCACCAGCTCCAGTTCGATGGCCGACGGGTACGGGGCCGCCTCCCCGGAGGACGGCCGCGCCGCCATCGCCGCCGGCATGAACCGGCTGTGGTCGCCGCTCGAAGACGCCGGCACCGACGTCGTCGCCATCCGCGACACCCCCACGACCCGCACCCGCCTGCCCGAATGCGTGTCACTGCACAAGGACGACCTCGCCCAGTGCGAGCAGCCGGCCGAGGACGCGTTCTCCGACGACGACCCGCAGGTCATCGCCGCCCGGGAGAGCGACGCCGGCCTCGTCGACCTCAGCGATCGGATCTGCACCGCAGGCACCTGCCCGCCCGTGATCGGCAACGTGCTCGTCTACCGCGACAGCCACCACCTCACCGCCACCTACGCCCGTCTGCTGGCGCCGGAGCTGGAGGAGGCGGCCGCGTCCTACCTCCGCGGCGGGTGACAGCGCCCGGACCCCGCGGCCCCGGGGGGGCCGGGCGCGAATTGAGTACGCGTACTCGGGCGGCGCGGCCGGACGGCGGCCAGCATGGACCCATGAGCACCACACAGGTACGACCCACCAACACACAGGCGTTCTTCGTCCAGGCCGCGCTGTCGTTCGGCGTCTCGGCCGCCGCTGTGGCGACGGGCGTGGCCTTCCTGCCCGTCGACCCGTGGATGCGCGCGTTCCTCGCACTGGGCCTGCTCTACGTGATCACTTCGGCGTTCACTCTGGCCAAGTGCGTGCGCGACCGGCAGGAGGAGTCGACCGTGCACGGCCGGGTGGACCAGGCGCGCCTGGACAAGCTGCTGGCCGAGCACGACCCCTTCAAGACCGAAACCTCCTGACCGCGGAGCGGACCGGCGCCTACAGCGGCGCCGCCCGCCCCGGCGGCACCGGGGCGGGAATCCGGGGAGGCGGCGCCCCGGCGCCGGCGGAATCAGACCTGCGCCCGCTCGCGGTCCGCCCGCAGGTCCCGTTCGTAACAGACGCTCGCCGCACAGCCCGTATACGGGCCGTACAGCGGAATCCGGCTGTAACCGCAGCGCTCGTAGAGGCGCATCGCCTCGGGCTGCTCCACGCCGGTCTCCAAGCGCATCCGCGTCGCGCCGCGCTCGCGGCCGGCGTCCTCCAGCGCATGCAGCAGCGCTTCGCCGATTCGCCGGCCTCGCCGGGCCGGCACCACATACATCCGCTTCAGCTCGAAGGTGCGCTCGTCCAGGCGGCGCAGCGCGCCGCAGCCCACCACCCCGCCGCCGGGTTCGGTCGCGGCCAGGAACACCGCGGTGGTCTCCGCCGAAGGCTTGGCGCCCTGCTCCAGATCGCCGCCGTAGCGCGCGGCGGTTTCGCGTTCCTGGTCGCTGCGCAGACGGACGCCGACGGGATCGTCCCAGGGCATTTCCGTGATCTCGATGTGCACGGGCGGCGAGGATAGTCCGCCGCTGTTTCCACCGGGTTACACGTCGTCGGCCGAGAGGCGGTAGAGCACGTGCGGTGTGAGCCGGTGGCCTGCGGGAAGCTGCGGGTGGTCGAAGTCGTCGGCGGAGTCGCAGCGCATGCCCAACCGCCGCATCACCGCTTGGGAGCGCACGTTGGTGCGGGAGGTGAAGGATACGATCTCCTCCGTTCCGCAGCGGTCGAACCCGAACGCGACGGCGGCGCGCGCGGCCTCGGTGGCGTAGCCGTAGCCCCACGCGTGCCGGGCCAGCCGCCAGCCGACCTCCACGGCCGGGGTGAAATGCGCGGGGAAGCGCGCCGGGTTCAGCCCGGCGAAGCCGATGAACGCGCCGGTCGCAGCGACCTCCAGCGCCCACAGGCCGAATCCGTGCTCGGCCAGGTCGGCCTCGATGCGGTCGGCGCGCGTGTCGGACTCCGCGCGGGTCAGCACGGCCGGGAAGTGCGCCATCACCTCGGGGTCGGCGTTGAGCTGGGCGAAGGGCTCCCGGTCGGCGTCCCGCCAGCCGCGCAGCACCAGCCGCGGAGTCCGCAGCCAGACGTCGTCGTCCATGCGCCGATCCTAAGCCGTGTTCGGTCGGGCACGCGCCGTACGGCGCGTGCCCGGCCGGGCGGTCCGGGAAGGCCGGTGGGCGCTCAGGCGTTGGGCGGTCGGTCGGTGCCGGCGCCGCGGCGGCGCGGACGCACCAGGTCGAGCCGGTGCGCGGGCAGGCTCGGCTCGTCGGCGCCCTGCACCCGGAATCCGGCGTCGCGCACCGTCTCCAGGTCGGCGGCGCCGGGGCCGCCCTCACTGGTCAGATAGTCGCCCAGGAAGATCGAGTTGGCCAGGTGCAGCGCAAGCGGCTGCAGGCTGCGCAGGTGGATCTCGCGGCCGCCGGCCAAGCGCACCTCCACGTCGGGAAAGACCAGCCGGGCGGCGGCGAGGACGCGCAGGCACCGCTGCGGCGTCAGTTCCCAGTGTCCGGCCAGCGGGGTGCCGTCGAAGGGGATGAGGAAGTTGACCGGGACCGAGTCGGGATCGAGCTCGCGCAGCTCCTCCAGCGCGTCGACGAGGTCGTCGTCGCCTTCCCCCATGCCCGCGATCAGTCCCGAGCACGGCGACAGGCCCGCCTGGGCGGCCCGCTGCACCGTCGCGACGCGGTCGGCGAAGCCGTGGGTGGAGCAGATGTCGGCGTAGCGCTCACCGGAGGTGTTGAGGTTGTGGTTGTAGGCGTCGACGCCGGCGTCGCGCAGCCGCTCGGGCTGGCCCGACGAGAGCAGTCCCAGGCAGGCGCACACGTCCACACCCGGGTGCTCCTCCTTGATCCGGGCGATGGCCGGGGTCAGGCGGTCGATGTCGCGGTCGGTGGGGCCGCGGCCGCTGGCCACCAGGCAGACCCGCGACGCGCCGCCCTCGACGCCGCTGGCGGCGGCCCGGCGGGTCTCCTCGGTGCCGAGCCAGCTGTAGCTGACGATGTCGGCGTCGGAGCCCAGCCGCTGCGAGCAGTAGGTGCAGTCCTCGGGGCACAGCCCGCTTTTCAGGTTGACGAGGTAGTTGAGCTTGACGCGGTCGCCGAAGAAGCGGCGGCGGACCCGGCCGACGGCCGCGACCAGCTCCAGCAGCTCCGCGTCGGGCCAGGACAGAACGCTGAGCAGGTCGGTGCGGGAGGGGCGTTCACGGCGCAGGGCGGCCTGGGCGAGTGCGGCCGCCGAGGGCCGGTGGTCGGATTGGCGCATGACCACGATCCTGCTCCGGCGCGCGGCGCAGGGCACTGCCCGAAACGGCCAAAGTCGCACCGCCGGGGTTTGTAGCCCGCCGCCGGCGCGCCTGCGGCGAACACCGCGCATCCGGCACCGGGGCGGGGCACCGCCGCCCGCAGGCGCGCCGTGCCCCGCGGGCGGCGCCGGTCAGACGCGGCGCCCGGTCAGCGCCAGCAGCCGTGTCTGGGCGTCGGCGTCGGCCTCCACCGGCGCCGGCGGGTCGAACAGGGCTCCGGCGCCGGGGCTCTGCCCGCCCAGCCAGTCCACCAGGGCCTCGGCCAGGGCGGGGTCGATCTTCTCGTCGGCGCCGACGGCGCGGGCCAGATCCCAGGCGTGTACCGCCAGGTCGAAGGTCATCTGCCAGAGGTAGAGCTCGCCCGGGGCGTCGCCGAAGGACAGGTGCACGGTCCGTTCCAGGGCGCCCGGCTGCAGCCAGGCCGAGCGGGACTCGCGCGAGGCGACCTCCCAGGTGGCGACGGGCTCCTCGCCGAGCAGATCGCCGTCGTAGCGGTCGCCGGCCTCTTCGATGGTGCCGCCGGCGAGCAGGAAAGGCACCCACAGTTGCTCACCGGTGAGGTGGTTGAGCAGGTCGTGGACGTCCCACTCCGAGCACGGCGTGGGCGATCCCCACTGCGTGACCCGGATGGCGCGGACCCGGCGGTCGAACTCCGCCATGGCCTGGCCGTGCAACTCCAGCAGATCGGTCATCGGTCGCTCGCTCCCCCTCGGGCTGTGCACATGGGCGGTGCGTGACACTACCCGCCGGACGGCGGCGACAACCAACTCGCGGCGGCGCGGGAGCGCGGGCGGTTCAGGCGACCAGGTCCCAGCCGTCGCCGAGTTCGGCGGCGATGCGGGCCATCACGTCGTGCAGCGCGGCCGGTGTGGGGACGACGCCTTCGGCGAGCAGCAGCTCGCGGGAGTAGGCCTCGCGCTCGGTCGCGCCGAGCTCGGCACGCGGGCAGACGCGTGCCGTTCCCGCCGCGGACACGGCGACGACCGCGTCGCCGGTGGCGTGCATCAGGGCCACGAGGTGGCCGAAGAGGCTGGAGGGCGCGTGCATGTGTCCTTCCGGGGTGTGCGGGGCGCGTGGCGTCCAGTGTCGCAGCACCCCGCCCGAGACCGGGCATCGGAACGGGTACTGGAGGTGACAGATGGCGCATTGTCCGATGTCCGGAACAAGAACCAGCAGGTCAGAACGGGTTCCGGGGCGGGGATGCGGTAAACGGCAGCACGTGTGCTGCCGCCCCGGCGGCGGGGGAGCCGAGCGGCGAACCGTAGCCTGGAATGCGCCGCCGACCCCGCGGGAGCCGCATGCGGATACTGCTCGTGGACAATCACGACTCCTACACCTACAACCTGTTCCAGCTGATCGCGCGCGCGGCGGGAGCCGAACCCGACGTGCGGGCCAACGACGACCCCCGCCTGGGCGCGGACGGGGCCCTGGAGGCCTACGCCGCCGTGGTCGTCTCGCCCGGACCCGGCCATCCCGCCCGGAACCGCGACCTGGGGCTGCTCGGGGCAGCCCTGAGCTCCGCGCCGGCCGTGCCCGTGCTGGGCGTGTGCCTGGGCCACCAGGCGCTGGTCCACCTCGCCGGGGGTGCGGTCGCCCTCGCCCCGGCCGCCCGCCACGGCTATCTCAGCCGCATCCGCCACGACGGATCCGGCCTCTTCGCCGGGCTGGAACAGGACTTCACGGCGGTGCGCTACCACTCGCTGGCCGCGCGCACCCCGCTGCCGCCGGAGCTGGCCGCGACCGCCTTCGCCGAGGACGGCGTCGTCATGGCCGCCCGACACCGCGCCCTGCCGCGGTGGGGTGTGCAGTTCCACCCCGAGTCGGTCGCCGGCGAGCACGGCGCCGACCTGGTCGCCAACTTCCTGCGCCTGGCCCGCGAATCCCGCCCCGGGGCCCCGGCCGCCGCCGCGACGGCGGCCGGTACCGGCGCGGCAGCACCGGCCGCCCCCGCGGCGCACGCCGCCCCCGCGGCGCCGCCCGAGCCGCCCCGCGTGCGGGTCCTGGACCGCGCGGTCGACACCGAAGCCGCCTTCGCCCGCCTCTACGCCCGCAGCCCCCACGCCTTCTGGCTGGACAGCAGCCGCACCGGCGGCCCCGCCCGGTTCTCGTTCCTGGGCGACGCCCAGGGCCCCGGCGGCGAGGTACTGACCTACCGCACCGGCGAGGGAGCCGTCACCGTCACGCCCGCGGACGGTCCCCCGCGCCGCGAGCCCGGCACGATCTTCGACGCGCTGCGGCGGCGCTTGCCGGCACGGCCCGCGCCGCCGCCCGGCGGGCTGCCGTTCGACTTCACCGGCGGCTACGTCGGCTACTTCGGCTACGAACTCAAGGCCGACTGCGGCGGAGCGGCCGCCCACCGCTCTCCGGCGCCCGACGCCGTCTGGCTGCGCTGCGACCGCCTGATCGCCGTCGACCACGAACGCGACAGCACCTACCTCGTGGCCCGCGGCCCCGGCGCCGCGGAATGGGCCGCACAGACGCGGCGGATTCTGGCCGCGCTCGCTCCGGCATCGGATCCGCCGCCCGGGACGGCCCCCGCCGGCGGCGATGCGGACCTGGAGCCGCTGCTGGAGCGCAGCCGCGAGGGCTACCTCACCGACGTCAAGGAGTGCCTGCGCCGACTGGAGGAAGGCGAGAGCTACGAGATCTGCCTGACCAACCGGATGCGCGCCCCGGCGCCGGCCGACGACCTCGCCTTCTACCGGCGCCTGCGCCGCGCCGCACCCGCCCCCTACGCAGCACTGCTGCAGCTGGGGGACACGACGGTGCACAGCGCCTCGCCCGAGCGGTTCCTGCGCATCGGCGCCGACGCGGTCGCCGAGAGCCGGCCCATCAAGGGCACCGCGCCGCGCAGCGCCGACCCCGGAACCGACGCCCGCCGCGCCCGCGAGCTGCGCATCGGCGCCAAAACCCGCGCCGAGAACCTGATGATCGTCGATCTGCTCCGCAACGACCTGGGCCGGGTGTGCGAGGTCGGCACCGTCGACGTGCCGCGGTTCATGTACACCGAGTCCTACAGCACCGTGCACCAGCTCGTCTCGACCGTGCGCGGGCGGCTGCGCGCCGACACCCACCCCGTCGACGCGGTGCGGGCGTGCTTTCCCGGCGGGTCGATGACCGGCGCGCCCAAGGTGCGCACGATGGAGATCATCGACCGCCTGGAGAACTCGGCGCGCGGCGTGTACTCCGGAGCCCTGGGCTACCTGTCCCACCAGGGCACCGCCGACCTGAGCATCGTCATCCGCACGGCCGTGCGGCGGGGGGCGGGACTGGACGTCGGCGCCGGCGGGGCCGTCGTGCTCGACTCGGTGCCGCAGGAGGAGTACGCCGAGATGCTGCTCAAGGCCGCCGTCCCGCTCAGCGGCGGGTAGGGGGCCCGGTGCCCGGAGCGCCGGCCGCGCTCCGGGCACCGGGGTGCGGGCCGGGCCGACCGGTCCCGCCCACCGCCGCCGCGGCGGGAGCGGAGCGGGTCACGCCCCCAGCGCCGCCGCCTCGCGCGCCAGCTCCTGCACGCGCGCCCAGTCGCCGCCGGCCAGCGCCTCGGCCGGAGTCAGCCACGTGCCGCCGACACAGCCCACGTTGGGCAGCGCCAAGTAGTCCGGCGCCGAGGCCGCGGTGACCCCGCCGGTGGGGCAGAAGCGCACCTGCGGCAGCGGGCCCGCCAGCGACTTCACATAGGCCCGCCCCCCGGCCGCCTCGGCCGGGAAGAACTTCAGCGCCGTGGCCCCGCGCTCCAGCAGCGCCATCGCCTCCGACGCCGTGGACACCCCCGGCAGCGCCGGGAGCCCGGTGGCGGCCATCGCCTCGTACAGCCCGGCGGTGCAACCGGGGGAGACCAGGAATCCGGCCCCGGCGGCCGCGGCCCGCTCGGCCTGCTCGGGCGAGGTCACCGTGCCCGCGCCGACGACGGCGCCGGGGACCTCGGCGGCGATGCGCTCGATCGAGCCGAGTGCGGCGTCGGTGCGCAGTGTCACCTCCACCGCCGGCAGCCCGCCGGCCACCAGTGCGCGGGCCAGCGGCACCGCGTCGGCGGCGTCGGAGAGGACCACCACCGGCACCACCGGGGCGAGATCGAACAGGTCCTCACTGCTGCGCGGGTTCATACGCGCCTCCTTGTCCGGTTGCGAGGCGCTGGTCGAGCCGGGCGGACGCGCCCAGCAGCGCCGGGTCCTGCGCCACGATCAGCTGCGTGGCGATGCCGTGCAGGTAGTCGGTCATGCGGTGCTTGTCCTCGAAGCGGCGCCGGAAGCCGCTGGAGCGCACCACGGGGATGATACGGGGAAGGATCCCCCCGCCCAGGAACACGCCTCCGGTCGCGCCCAGGCTCAGCGCGGCGTTTCCGGCGAAGCCGCCCAGCAGGCAGCAGAACACGTCCAGCGCCTCGGCGCACAGCGGGTCGCCGGGCGCCTCGGCGCAGACCTCGGCGGCGGTGCGCTCCGGCGCGCGCACGCCGCGCACCTCGGCCAGCGCCCCGTGCAGCCGGCTCAGCCCGGGCCCGCACAGCAGGCATTCGGCGGTGACCGAGCCCTGCCGGGCGCGCAGCAGGCGCACCACCTCCCACTCGCGCTCGTCGATCGCCGGAACGTCGACGTGGCCGCCCTCGCCGGGCACCGGGACCCACCCGGCGCCCTCGGCCGGAACCAGCCCCGCCACGCCCAGACCGGTGCCCGGACCCAGCACGGCCTTGGGGCCGCAGGGGGCCGCTGCGGGGCCGCCCAGCGACACCAGGTCGCCGTCGCCGCCCAGTCGCGGCAGCGACAGGGCCAGCGCCGCGAAGTCGTTGACGACCTCCAGATGGTCCAGGCCCAGCCGGTCGCGGGTGGCCGCGACCGAGAAGTCCCAGTGGGAGTTGGTCAGCCGGACCCGGTCGCCGCCGACGGGGCCGGCCACCGCCACGCACGCCGCGCCCGGCGCCGCGGATGCGCCGACCTGCTCCAGGTAGGCCGTCGCCGCCGCGGCGAGGTCGGCGTGGTCGGCCCCGTCCAGGCGGCGCACCCGTTCCGGGCGGGCGCCGGGAGTATCGACCAGCCCGAAGCGGGCGTTGGTGCCGCCGATGTCGGCGACGAGCCAGGGGCGCCCCCGCGAGGGCGGCTGGGGGCGGCTCACCGCAGCGCCCCGAACACGCCGGCGCCCCGCTCGGCCGGCCCCACGGACGCGCGGAAGGCGGAGAAGAGCTCGCGGCCGGTGCCGGCGGAGGAGTCCACGGTCGGTTCGGCCGCGGGGCGCTCGTCCAGATCGTCGGCGCCCAGCGCCTCCAGGGTGCCCGCCTCGGCGTCCACGCGGAGGAGGTCGCCGTCGCGCACCCGCGACAGCGGGCCGCCGGACGCGGCCTCGGGGGAGATGTGGATGGCGGCCGGGACCTTGCCCGACGCGCCGGACATGCGGCCGTCGGTGACCAGTGCGACCTTGTGTCCGCGGTCCTGGAGCACTCCGAGCGTGGGGGTCAGCTTGTGCAGCTCGGGCATGCCGTTGGCCCGAGGGCCCTGGAAGCGCACGACCGCCACCACGTCGCCGTCCAGCTCCCCGGCGGCGAAGGCGTCCTGCAGCTGCGCCTGGCTGTCGAAGACGCGCGCGGGCGCCTCGACGACGCGGTTCTCCGGCTCCACCGCCGAGACCTTGACGACCGCCCGGCCCAGATTGCCGCGGACCATGCGCAGCCCGCCGTCGGCGCTGAAGGGGTCGCCGGCGGCGCGCAGCACGGTGGTGTCGGTGCTCTCCGCGGGCTCCTCGCCCCAGGCGAGGCCGTCGTCGCCGAGCACGGGGCGCCGGCGGTAGCGGGTCAGACCGCGGCCGGCGACCGTGGCGACGTCCTCGTGCAGCAGTCCGCTGTCCAGCAGCTGGGCGATCAGGTACGGCATCCCGCCGACCTCGTGGAACCGGTTCACGTCGGCGGCGCCGTTGGGATACATCCGGGTCAGCAGCGGCACGACCTCCGACAGCGCCGCGAAGTCGTCCCAGGTCAGTTCGATTCCGGCGGCCTGGGCCACGGCCACCAGGTGCAGGGTGTGGTTGGTCGATCCGCCGGTGGCCAGCAGTGCCACCACCGCGTTGACGACGGCGCGCTCGTCGACGACCTCGCTGACGGGGGTGTACTGCCCGCCCAGCGCGGTCAGGCCCGTCACCGCCCGCCCGGCCTCGTCGGTCAGCGCGGTGCGCAGCCCGCTTCCCGGCTGCTCGAAGCTGGCGCCGGGCAGATGCAGGCCCATGACCTCCATGAGTATCTGGTTGGAGTTGGCGGTGCCGTAGAAGGTGCAGGTGCCCGGCGCGTGGTAGGCCTCCGACTCGGCCTGCAGCAGCTCGGCGCGGTCGGCCTTGCCCTCGGTGTAGCGCTGGCGGACCGCCGCCTTGGCCTTGTTGGGCAGGCCGGAGGGCATGGGGCCGGCGGGCACGAACGCCACCGGGAGGTGGCCGAAGGTCAGCGCGCCGATCAGCAACCCGGGAACGATCTTGTCGCATACGCCCAGCATCAGCGCGCCGTCGAACATGTCGTGGGAGAGCGCGACGCCGGTGGCCATCGCGATGACGTCGCGGCTGAACAGCGACAGTTCCATACCGTCGCGGCCCTGGGTGATGCCGTCGCACATCGCCGGCACGCCGCCGGCGAACTGGGCGACACCGCCGGCCTCGGCGACGGCCCGCTTGAGCTGGGCGGGGTAGTCGGCCAGCGGCTGATGGGCCGAGAGCATGTCGTTGTAGGCCGACACGATCGCGATGTTGGGCTTGGCGGTGTGGCCCAGGGAGAGCTTGTCGCCCGGCCCGCAGGCGGCGAAGCCGTGGGCGAGGTTCGTGCAGCCCAGGCCCTGGCGGGCGGGGCCCTCCGCGGCGGCGGCGCGCATCCGCTCCAGGTAGGCGGCGCGGGTGTCGGCGCTGCGTTCGGCGATGCGCCGGGTGACCTCGGCTATACGCGGATGGGGCGTGGTCATGCGGGCTCCGTTCGGTGGCTGGGAAAGGGGCCGGACGCACCCGGAGGGCCGCGCCCGGCCTCCGCGGCGCCGCCTGCGGTGCGGCGTGCACGCGGAGCCGGGGACGCGGCGGTACTCCAGGGGCCGGTCGGCACAGGGGGTGCGGGGATCGGCGGCCGGCGGGCGCGCCGCGGTCGGACGCAGAGCCTCTGGAAAGGTATCGGGCACTTCAGGTTCCAGACAACCTTAACTTATGAACATTCTTTTACAGAAGTGCACATATTCTGGTCGTCTCCATGCGCAAGCATGGTTCAATGAGGCATGCCCCGTAGCAAGGCCGCATCCGCCCCCGCGTCCAGCGGGCACGTGCTTGAGCTGATCCGCAGCGGCGAGGCCGCCACCCGCACCGAGATCGGGCGCGCCACCGGACTCTCCCGCCCCGCCGTCGCGCTGCGCGTCACCGAGCTGCTGCGCCACGGCCTGGTCTCCGAGGACCGCGCCGCGCCCTCCCAAGGCGGGCGTCCGCCCGCCCGCCTGGAGTTCGACGCCGCAGGAGGCGTCGTCCTCGCGGCCGCGCTGGGCGTCTCGCACAGCCAGGCCGCCGTCTGCGACCTGAGCGGGCGCCTGCTCGCCGGCGACAGCGGCTCGCCCGAGCTCGAATACGGCCCCCGTGCCGCGCTGCCCTGGCTGCTGGAGACCTGGCAGCGGCTGCTGGAGGAATGCGGCCGCGGCACCGGCGACGTCTGCGGCAGCGGCATCGGCCTGCCCGGCACCGTCGAGTTCGCCACCGGGCGCGCCGAGACCCCGCCGGTGCTGGCCGACTGGGGCGGCGTCGACATCGCGTCCCTGGTGGCCGAGTGGTTCCCCGCACCCGTCCTGATCGACAACGACGTCAACGTCATGGCCCTGGGCGAGCACCGCGCCGTGCACCCCGGCGTCGGCGACCTCCTGTTCGTCAAGGTCTCCACCGGCATCGGCGCGGGCATCGTCGCCGGCGGCGAGCTGCTGCGCGGATCGCTGGGCGCCGCCGGGGAGATCGGGCACATCCCGGTGCGCGACGGCGACGGCACCCCCTGCCGGTGCGGCGGTACCGACTGCCTGGAAGCCGTGGCCGCCGGCCCGGCGCTGCTGGCGCGTATGAACGCCCGGGACCGCCGTGCCGGCGGGGTCGCCGAGCTGGCCGCGCTGGCCCACGAGGGCGACTCCGCCGCCGCTGCACTGGTGCGCCAGGCCGGACGCCGCCTCGGCGAGGTGCTGGCCGGCGCGGTCAACCTGCTCAACCCCGAGGTGATCGTGCTGGGCGGGCTGCTGGACCGGGCCCACGACCACCTCGTGGCCGGCGTGCGCGAGGTCGTGTTCCAGCGCTCCATCCCGCTGGCCACCCGCCAGCTGCGCGTCGTCGGCAACCGCAGCGGCGAAGAGGCGGGCCTGCGCGGCGCCGCCGCCATGGCGCTGGAACACGTCCTCGCGCCCGAAGCCGTCAACGCCCGCATCGCCGCACGGCGGTGACGCCTCCCCGGCCCGGTGCCGCCCGCCTCCCCGGCCCGCGGCCCGCGGCCCCTCACCGGCCGGCGCTTCCCGGGCTGGCGTGCCAGAGCTTGCGGGGCGCGCCCGCCGCCCCCGCCGGTGCGACGTCGGCATAGGGCGACAGCGCGTATCCGCTGGCGTAGCGGACCCGGCGCCCCCCGACACCGCTGACCGGCTTGTGCGCGGGCGAGCGGCCCAGCCGCTCGCGCAGCGCCGCCGCGGCGTCCTCGCCGCCCTCTTTCCAGACCTCGGCCAGCTCCTCCAGGTCGTAGGCGTCGGTGGCGTTGACCGTGGGCAGGCCCGATCCGGCCCGGCGCACCGTCCCGCGCACCGCCAGCAGCCAGGACCCGAAGACGGTGGCGGCACAGCGCTCCTGGACCGACTCGAAGAACGTCAGGTCCACCAGGCCGGTGCCGTCGTCCAGTGTGGTGAAGACGATGCGCTGTCCCGACCGCACCGCCGGGGTCTGGGTGGCCACCTTCGCCCCCAGCACCAGCACCCGGGTTCCGGACGCGACCGCCGTCAGGTCGCGGGCGCGGACCGCGCCGCACAGCGCCCCCAGCGCGGCGGTCAGCTCGGCGTAGCAGTCCAGCAGGTGCCGGGAGGCGTCATAGCCCAGCACCTCCAACTCGGCCTGCACCTCCTCCGCCGGCGTCATCGGTGCGAGCCCCGCGTCGCGGGGGACCTCCTCCGCGGCGGCCTCCAGAGCGATGGGCAGCTGCCCGCCGCTCAGCGGCCGGCGCGCGGTGCGCTCCAGCGCACCCACCCGCAGCAGCAGATCGCGCCGGGTGGGCCCGCCCGTGCGCGCGGACTCCGCGCCGATCCCGTAGAGGGCGTCGAAGGCGCCCACCCGCACCAGTCCCTCCAGCACCCCGCGGGACGGGCGGGCCCGGGCGGCGACGTCGTGCAGCGACGAGTAGGGGCGCCCGGCCACCAGCGCGTCGATCTCGGCGTCGGTGATGCCTTTGACGTCGGCCAGCGCGGCGCGGACACCCAGCGCACCCCACCGGGGCACCGGCTCCACCCGCCATTCGCGCTCGGAGCGGTTGACGTCTGTTCCCAGTATCGCGACGCCGAAGCGGCGGGCGTCGTCGATGACGGTGCGGCGGGGGTACATGCCCGGGTCGTGGGTGAGGAGCCCGGCGTAGAAGGCCGCCGGGTGGTGGCGCTTGAGCCACGCCGACTGGTAGGTGGGCAGCGCGAAGGCCGCGGCGTGGGCCTTGCAGAACCCGAACGCGCCGAAAGAGGAGAGGATCCCCCAGACCTCGTCGATCACCCGCTCGCTGTGGCCGCATTCGCCGGCCAGGGCCGTGAATCGCCGGCGCACCTCCTCGGTTCCGGCCTCGGTTCCCAGCTGCCGGCGCATCGCCTCGGCCTGGTCCAGCCCGCAACCGGTCATGGCGTGCAGCACGGCGATGACCTGCTCGTGGAAGACGACCACCCCGCCGGTATCGGCCAGCACCCCCTCCAGCACCGGGGTGGGGGCCGCGGGAGCGCGCTCGCCGTCGCGCGCGGCGACGAAGGGGGTGATCATGTCGCTGTTGACCGGACCGGGGCGGAACAGGGAGATGTCGGCGATCAGGTCGTCCATGCCGTCGGGGCGCAGCCGGCTGACGAGCTCGCGCTGGCCCGGCGACTCGATCTGGAAGCAGCCCAGGGTGGCCGAGGAGCGGATCATCGCATAGGTCGCGGGGTCGTCGGCGGGCAGCGCGTCCACGTCGATGCGCTGGCCTTCGGTGCGTTCGATCTCCGCCAGCGCGCGGGTCATGGCCGACTGCATGCGCACCCCGATGACGTCGAGCTTGATCAGCCCCATCTCCTCGACGTCGTCCTTGTCGTACTGGACCATGTCGTAGCCGATCCGGCTGGGCTCCAGCGGCGCGCGGTCGCGCAGGAGGGAGTCGGAGACGACGATGCCGCAGGGGTGCAGGGCGATGTGGCGGGGCAGCCCGTCCAGCCGTTCGGCCAGCCGGAACAGCGTCTCCACCGGGTAGTCGGCCAGGGCGCCGGAGCGCAGCTCGGGCAGGTCGGCGCAGGCTTCGCGGATCCGGCGGGCGCGGATGTGCGGGAACGCCTTGGCCAGCACGTCGATCTCGTGGGGCGGGATGCCCATCACCGATCCCGCGTCGCGGATGGCGCTGCGCGCGCGGTAGGTCTCCGCCATCGACACGCAGGCGGCATCGGGGTAGGCGTCCAGGATCACCCCGTAGGCGTCCAGCCGGCGGGCCGACTCCACGTCCAGGTCGATGTCGGGCAGGCCGGTGCGGCTCTCGGCCAGGAAGCGCTCCATCAGCAGACCATGGGCCAGGGGATCCACCGCCGAGATCCCGATCAGGCGGTTGACCAGGCTTCCCGCTCCCGAACCGCGGATGGAGCAGCGGATGCCGTTCTCGCGGATGCGGCGGGCGATGTCGGCCACGGTCAGGAAATAGGCGGAGAAGCCCTTGCGCTCGATGACCTCCAGCTCGCGGGCCAGCCGGGCGCGGGCGCGCGCGTCGCCCTCCAGGCCCAGCCGGTCCATGCCGTCCCGGCAGGCCAGCCACAGCCGGTCGCGGGCGCCGGGGATCTCGGGCAGGTGGTGGCGGTCCATGCCCAGGTCGGCGCCGGGATCCAGGCTGCAGGAGGCGGCCAGGGCGCGGGTGTGGGCCAGCAGCCGCCGCACGGCGGTGCGGTCGGGGCCGCAGATGCGCTCGGCGACACCGGCCATCTCCGCGGTGTCCTTCAGGTAGGCCTGGGAGCCGCAGGGCTCGGGCGGCGGCCCGCCGCCGGGAAGCCGGCGCCGCGCCTCGTCCAGGACGCGGGCGACCTCGGCGCCGGAGCGGTCGGGGTAGCGCACGGCGTTGCTCAGCACCGCCAGCGTGCCGGTCTCCTCGGCCAGCCGCAGCATCGCGGTGGCGCGGCGGTGCTGGGCGGGCCCGTAGTGGTCGACCAGTTCGACGGCGGTCTCGGCGGTATCGCGCCAGCGCCGCAGGCACCGGCGGGCGCGCTCCATGTGGTGCTCGGCCGCCGCCAGACCGACGTCGGACTCCGGCCCGGCGAGCACGACCAGATCTTGGGCGTGCTGGGCCACCATCGCGTGCGATACGGCGGGAACCCCGCGCGTCCCGGCGGCGTGGGCGGCGCTGACCAGACGGCACAGCGAGGCCCAGCCGCGCCCGCCGCGCGCCAGCACGACCACCCGGCCGCCCCCGGGAGCGGCCACGGCCAGGTCGGCCCCCAGCACGGGGCGGATCCCGGTCCGTTCGCAGGCGCGCACATGCTTGACGGCGCCGTAAAGGCCGTCGCGGTCGGTCAGCGCGAGCATGTCCATGCCCGATTCGGCCGCATGCTCGACCAGCGCCTGCGGCGGCGCGGTGCCGTGGCGCATCGACGCCGCGGAGGCGGTGTGCAGGTGGGCGAAAGCGTCGGTCATCAGCGGCGGCCCTCCGGGCGCGCCGCGGTGGCGACGAGTGCTGCGGCCATGGCTCCCCCGTTGTCGCGGCCAGGGCTGGGCAGTCGGTGCCGCGCCCGGGGAAGACAGGCCGAAATCGAACTCGTGTACGAACGATACCGCACGGATGATCATGGATAGAACCATGAACAGGCGAAACCACAGCGGCGGTCGCCGTGGAAAGGGCAGCACGCGGCGTGGCGCCGGGGGTTTCGGCCGTGGCGGCGCCACGATGGTCGGCGCGCGGCGCACGCGGACCGCCCGGCGCATCCGGTCGCCGCGCTCCGGCCCCCGGGGGTCCTGCCGGGCCCCGCACCCGAAACGGAAACGGCCCGCCATGTGGAGCGCGATCTGGAGCGACTTGGCGGTCAGCGGCGTGCCGCTGCTGGAGAAGGTGATCCGCACGGTCGCGGTCTACGCCGCGCTGGCCGTCCTACTGCGCGTTCTGGGAAAACGCGACACGGCCCAGCTCAACACCATGGACCTGGCCCTGATGCTGCTGCTGGCCAACGTCGTGCAGAACGCCATCATCGGTGAGGACTACTCCCTGGTCGGCGGGCTGCTGGGCGCTGTGGTCCTGCTCGCCACCGACGCCCTGGTGGTGCGCAGCGCCGCGGCTCGGGCGTGGACGTGGCGGGCGCTCAACGGGACGCCCATCGTCCTGGCGCGCGACGGCAGCTACGACCGTGCGGCTCTGCGGCGCCTGGCCGTCCGCCGTTCCGACGTCGACGTGCTGATCAAGAAGCAGGGCGCGCACAGCGTCGCCGAAACCACGCGCGTGGTCCTCGAACCCGGCGGCGCGGTCCTGGTGGAGATGCGCCCCGAGCGGCGCCCGGCCACCGGCGCCGACGCCGCCGCTCTGCATGAGCGCCTGCGGCGGATCGAGGAGCTGCTGGAGCGGGACCGCCCGCAGGGGTGAGCGCGGCCGCGCGGCGGGGAGGGGCGGCGACAGCACCTCCCACCAGGCCCGGCGCGGTACCGTGGCCGCCATGGAGAACGCATCCGAGCGCCCGTCCACCTCGGTCGAGGACTACGTGAAAGTCATCTACGACCTGCAGGAACGCGGTTCCGGGCCGGTGACGATCTCGGCGATGGCCGAGCGGCTCGCGGTGTCCAACTCCTCGGTTTCGGGAATGCTGCGCAAGCTCGGCGAGCTGGGCCTGGTGTCCCACCGCCGCTACGGGGACGTGCAGCTCACCGAGACCGGCGACAAGGCCGCGCTGGCGGTTCTGCGCCGCCACCGCCTACTGGAGACCTACCTGGTCGAGGCGCTGGGATACTCCTGGGACGAGGTCCACGACGAAGCCGAGATCCTCGAACACGTGGTCTCCGACCGGTTCGTCGACCGCATCGCGGCGTACCTGGGCCACCCGGCGGCCGATCCGCACGGCGACCCCATCCCCACCCGCGAGGGCGACGTCCCCGAGCGCGAGACGCAGCTGCTTTCGGCGGCCGATGCGGGAACCAGGGGGGTCATCGTGCGGGTCAACGACTCCGACCCCGACCTGCTGCGCCACCTTGCCGAGCAGGACATCGGCATCGGCATGCGCATCGAACTGGTGGAGCGCCGGCCCTTCGGCGGACCGCTGATCGTGCGCACCGGGACCTCCGGCGCCCAGCGCGAGCAGGCCCTGGGCCTGCTCGCCGCCGAGGCCCTGTGGATCGCCCCGGCCCCCGCGCAGGAGGGCCGGAGCTGACCGGGCTGGGCCCCGCCCCGCGCCGTCCGCGCCTCAGACGGGCAGCTGGCGCATCTGCGGTTCGGGGTAGCGCTCGCCCGCGGCCGCGCCCGGAGGCACCGCGCTTTCGAGTTCGGCGACCTCGTCCCGGGACAGCTCGACGTCCAGCGCGCCCAGCGCTTCCGAGAGCCGGTCGCGCCGGCGCGCGCCCACCAGCGGCACGACGTCCTCGCCGCGCGCGGCGACCCAGGCGATGGCGGCCTGGGCCGGCGTGACGCCCTTCTCCGCGGCCACCGTGCCCAGCGCCTCGGCCAGGCCCAGATTGTGGCGCAGGTTCTCGCCCGAGAAGCGCGGGCTTGCCGAGCGGAAGTCGCCGGCCGCCAAGTCGCGGTCGCTGCTCCAGTGGCCCGACAGCAGCCCGCGTGAGAGTACGCCGTAGGCGGTCACGCCGATACCGAGTTCGCGCGCGGCGGGCAGGATCTCGTCTTCGATGCCGCGTGACAGGAGCGAGTACTCGAATTGCAGGTCGCTGATCGGGTGCACGGCGGCGGCGCGGCGAAGCGTCTCGGCGCCGACCTCCGAGAGCCCGATGCGGCGCACGTAACCGGCCTCGACCATCTCGGCGATGGCGCCCACGGTGTCCTCGATCGGCACCCGGGGGTCCAGGCGGGCCGGGCGGTAGACGTCGATGTGGTCGGTGCCCAGGCGGCGCAGCGAATAGGCGAGGAAGTTGCGCACCGCCTCGGGGCGGGCGTCGTAGCCGACCCATGAACCGTCGGGGCCGCGCATCCCGCCGAACTTCACGCTGATGACCGCGTTGCCGCGGTCGCGCTCCTTCAGCGCGTCGCGCAGCAGCATCTCGTTGTCGCCCATGCCGTAGAAGTCGCCGGTGTCGAGCAGGGTGATCCCGGCGTCCAGGGCTCTGTGCACGGTGGCGACGGCCTCGGCGCGGTCGGTCGGACCGTAGAGGTCCGACATGCCCATCATGCCCAGGCCCAGGGCCGAGACCTGCGGGCCGGTGCTGCCGAGACGGCGTGTCTCCATGGCCACGGTGGCACTCCTTGCTTGATCGTTGTTATCGCTTATCCGATAACGATGATACATTATCAATGGTAACGGAAAAAGTGTGGCGTTGGTTTCACGTACCGGGGTGCCGGCACCGCAGCAGGGCGGCTCCCCGCGGGCGGGGCTCGGCCGCGCCCGGCCCTGCCGGGGCCGCCGGGGCCGCGGCGCTTGGCGGCGGGGGCGGGCGCTGATTCGATGGGCACCGACGACACACGCACACCCGAGGATTCGGGTGCACCACGGTAAGGAAGCCGCCCATGCGCATCGGCATCCAGATTCCCCGCTTCACCGGCGCCGGCAGCCCCGAGCACATCGGTCCGGCCTTCGCCCGCATCGCGCGCGAGGCCGACGGGGCCGGTCTGTCCAGCCTGTGGGTCATGGACCACGTATGGCAGATCGAGATGGTCGGCGCCGCCGAGGAGCCGATGCTGGAGGGCTACTCGGCGCTGTCCTACGCCGCCGGAGTGACCGAGAACATCACCCTGGGCACACTGGTGACCGGCGCCGTGTACCGCCACCCCGGAATGCTGGTCAAAGGCGTCACCACCCTGGATGTGCTCTCGGGCGGGCGCGCGTGGCTGGGAATCGGCGCCGCGTGGTTCGAGGGCGAGGCGCGCGGGCTGGGGCTGCCCTTCCCGCCCACGGCCGAGCGCTTCGAGCGCCTGGAGGAGACCCTGCAGATCGCCCACCGCATGTGGTCGGGCGACGAAAGCCCCTACCACGGCACGCACTACCGGCTGGAGCGTCCGCTGAACTCCCCGGCCCCGGTGCAGCGGCCGCGTCCGCCGATCCTCGTCGGCGGGGGAGGGGAGAAGAAGACGCTGCGCTACGTCGCCGCCTACGCCGACGCCTGCAACCTCTTCGCCGGCCCCGACCTGGAGCACAAGCTCGACGTGCTGCGCGGGCACTGCGCCGCCGAGGGGCGCCCCTACGCGGAGATCGAGAAGACCGCTCTGGCGATGGTGGGCCGCGACAGCAGCGTCGACCAGGTCGTCGACGAGTGCGGACGCCTCGCCGAACTGGGGATCGACCACGTCATCTGCACCGGCTACACCGACGACGAGGGCGCCGCCGCCTTCCTCGGGCGCGTCGCCGAGCAGGCCGCGGACATCACCCCGGCGGGCCGCTGACGCCCGCGCCGCCCGGGGCCGCCCCGGTTGCGCGCTGCGGCGCGCGCCGCACCGGCCGTGTGCCCGGAGCCGGGCCGGGTGTGAATGGCAGGGGCGGCGCCGGGTAGTCGGCGGGTGCACACCCGCTGCTGCGAGCTGCGCCGAAGCGGCCGCGCCGGTCCGTGCGGCGCCGCGGGCGGCAGCGGCCGATCGAAAGGAGCGCCCGATGGCGGTACTGCACGACCTCGAAGGGTTGAAGCAGATCCTGTCCGGTCTGGACTTTCCCGTGGGCAAGGAGCGGATCGTGGAGTACGCCCAGGATCAGGGTGCCGACCGGTTCCTGCTCAGCGCCCTGCAGGCTATGCCCCCGGCGGACTTCGACGCGCCCGGCGAAGTCCTGCGCGCCGTGCCCCAGGACGAGCTCGGCGGGCAGAAGCGCGACGACTCCGACCGCGCCCAGCAGCACCGGCACCACACCACGTCCGGCGTCTCCGAGCAGGTCCGGGAAACCGGGCCGGTCAACCCCATCGAAGACGAGCTCGGCGAGAACCGCGGCTCCTGACCGGCCCGCGGCCGTTCAGCCCCGGCGGGCGCGGGCGGGTATCGGGCAGTCCCCGCAGACTCCCCCGCCGGGGACGCGGTAGTACAGGCAGCACGTCGTGCGGGCGAACACCGGCGGCCCTTCGCCGGGCCCGGCGGGGGAGGGGGAATAGGCGCCCAGGCCGCGCAGCGGCGGCCGCTGCAGCAGCAGGCGCACCAGCGTGAACGCGTCGTCGGCGTGCCCGGGGCGGGCTGCGGCCAGCGCCGCCGCGGCCCCGGCCAGCGCCGAGGCCGCGTTGCCGTAGAGCAGCCGCGGCGCCAGGCGGATCCGCGCGCGAAGCGCCTGGGCCGCGGGCACGAGTACGGCGGCCACCACGTGCTCGGCGAGGAGGTCGGCGGCCGCCTCGGCGCGGGGGCGGCCGGCTGCCGCAGCGGCCCCCGCGCCGCCGCCCAGCGCCGGGTACAGCCGGCCTCGTGCCATGCGCCAGCGCAGCGTCTCGGGAGGGGCGGCGATTCCGTGGCACAGCGCCGCGGCCGTCTGGGGAGCCATGAGCCGTGCGGCCAGTCCCTGGTAGGCCGCAGAGGCCGCCGCACGCAGCTCGACGGCCCCTGCCGGGATCCCGGCCGCGGCGGCGAGTCCGGAGCGCACGGCCGCGACTTCGGCGTCGAGCAGATCGGCGCGCCGCAGGTCGGACACCGGGTACCCGGCGCCGGGGCCGGATGCGGTGTCCACGGCGAAGAAGGCGTTGACCGTGGCGGCGTCGGCGAGAGCCGTGCGCAGCGCGGGATCGACGGTCACGGCCTGCGGGTGAACACCGAGGGGTCGGCCGTGTGCGCGGGGGCGCGGTCCGTGGCCGGATCCGTGCGGTTCTCGGCGGGGGAGAGCAGCAGGATCAGCGAGATGATCATCAGCAGCAGGCCCAGTCCCACGAACATCGGCATGAAGAAGTCCATCATGGTGGCGCCGGTGACCGGGGTGTCGAGCGGGGATTCGGGCGCTGCGGTCACGCTCATGCCGAACATGGCAGTGTAGTGCATCGTCGCCACCGCGGCGGCCATGACCAGTGAGGCGAGCACGATGGCGAGCAGGCCGCGCAGGCGCAGCGCGAACAGCAGGGCCAGGGTCGAGGCCACCAGGGCCACGGCCGCGGCGGTGGCCGTGTAGCGGGGGTCGTGGTGCATCTCGCCCTGCATCCGGATGGAGGCCATTCCCATGTAGTGCATCGTCACCACGCCCAGGCCCATGATGATCCCGCCGCCCAGTACGGCAGTCCAACCGGGTCGCCACATCATGCTCCAGAACAGCCCCACCCCCACGACGGCCACGGCCAGCAGTCCGCTGAGGACGGTCAGCGGCACGTCGTAGCGCAGGGTGGCCGACTCGACCGAGAACCCCAGCATCGCGATGAAGTGCATCGCCCAGATCGCCGCGGTACCCAGAGTGAAGGCGGCCAGCACCAGCCACCCGGTGCGGACCCGGCCCTGGCTGTACCGAGCCCGCCCCGCCGCTTGCAGACCGATGAGCGAGCCGAGGAAGGAGACCGCGCAGGCGATCACGGGCGTCGTCCACCCGTAGGCGAAGTGTTCGATCATCGAGGACTTCCGGGATAAGGGTTTTGTCCGTTTTGTGGCTTACGTGTGCAGAGTACGCCACACCGGAAGCGGGTGCGGGGGCCGACGTGCCGGCGGGGGTGGCCGCCTGCGGCCATCCCCGCGTGTCCGGCGACCGCCGTGGCGGCCGGTCGAAGGTGCGGGCGGTTCGGATGCGACAGGGGGATCCCCGGGGTGACACGCCAGGGGAAATGTGGGTTAGGCTAGCCTCACCTAGTCTCGCCTGGCCTCCCCTGGACGTGTGCAGCAGGCAGTTGTGACCCTGATCCGAGAAAGGCTCCCCCTATGTCTTCATTGGCGAGGGCTTCGGCCCCCTCGACCCGCATCGCCCTGGTCGCGGCGGCAGCCGTGGCCGCCGCCGGCTGCGGCGCCCCGTCCGGCACCGAGGCCGACGCGGGCTCCTCCGGCGGCGACTGGTCCCCCGTGACCATCGAGCACGCCCACGGCTCGACCACGATCGACCAGGAACCCGAGCGCATCGTCACCGTCGGCTGGTCCGACGAGGCCACGCTGCTCGAACTGGGCATCGTGCCCGCCGGTATGAACGCCTCCACCTACGCCGGCGACGACGAGGGCTACCTGCCCTGGGACCTGGAGAAGCTCGAAGAGTTGGGCGCCGACAAGCCCGAGCTCATCAACACCGACGACGGCATCTCCGCCGAGCAGGTCGCCGAACTGTCTCCCGACCTCGTTCTGGGCGTGCAGTCGGGCATGACCGAGCAGGAGTACGAGCAGCTCACCAAGGTCGCCCCCACCGTCCCCTACCTCGACCAGCCCTGGATGACCGGGTGGCAGGAGCAGACACTCACCATCGGCGAGGCCGTCGGCAAGAAGGACGAGGCCCAGACGATCGTCGACGACACGACCGCCTACATCGACGGCCTGGCCCAGGAGCACCCCGAGTTCCAGGGCACGACCCACGCCGTCGGCACCGTCATGCCCTCCACCGGCGAGTTCGGTTTCTACATCGAAGGCGACGCCCGCCCCAGGATCATGGGCCAGCTCGGATTCTCCCCGGCCGGCTTCGTCGAGGACCTGCCCGTCGAGGACGGCCAGTTCTACGGCACCCTCAGCCAGGAGAACGCCGACCGGATCGACGCCGACGTGCTCGTGATGTGGTTCAACACCGCCCAGGAGCGCGAGGAACTGGAGGAGAGCCCCGTCTTCCAGCAGATCCCGGCCGTGGAGAACGGCTCCTACATCGGCTATGAGGCCCCCGAGGAGTCCATGGCGATCTCCACCCCCAACCCGCTGACGATCCCCTGGGTGATGGACGGCTTCGTCGACGACCTCGGCGCGGCCGCCGAAGGCGAGGCCTGAGGCCGCACCCCGCGCATACCCGCGCCCCGCCGGCGACCGCACTCGCCGGCGGGGCGCGGGTATGCGTATGCGGGGCGGACGGGTGTGGATGCGCCGCGCCTGTGGTAGTAGTTGGGCGTGCCAAACATAGGAGATCGCCTCGCTTCAACCCGTGTGGCGGCGGCCGCCGCGGCCCTGGTGTGCGCGGCCGCCTGCACGCCGGCCGGGGCCGAACCCGACCCCGACGACGGCCGCCTCACCGTGCTGACCACCTTCACCGTGCTCGCCGACATGGTCCGCAACGTCGCCGGCGACCGGGTCGACGTCGAGTCCGTCACCCGCCCCGGCGCCGAGATCCACTCCTACGAACCCACCCCCGAGGACCTCTTGCGGGGCCGCGGCGCCGACCTCGTGCTGCACAACGGACTGGGCCTGGAAGCGTGGTTCACCCGGTTCACCGACCCCGTCGACGCGCCCACCGCCGTCCTGGCCGACGGCGTGGAGACCGTGCCCGTCGTCTCGGGCGGCCACGCGGGCGAGCCCAACCCCCACGCCTGGATGTCGCCGGACAACGCCCTGGTCTACGTCGACAACATCGCCGCCGCCCTCACCGCTCTCGATCCCGCCGGCGCCCGGACCTACGCCGCCGGGGCCGCGGACTACAAACAGCGCATCCGCGCCATCGGCGAGGACCTGCGGGACCGCCTCGCCGGTGTCGACCCGCCCCAGCGCGCCCTGGTCACCTGCGAAGGGGCCTTCCCCTATCTGGCCCGCGACGCCGGACTGGCCGAGCGCTACCTGTGGCCGGTCAACTCCGACACCGAAGCCACCCCCGGCCGGGTCGCCTCGGTGGTGCGGTTCGTACGGTCCAACGGCGTCGCCACCGTCTTCTGCGAGACCACCGTCGACAGCGGCATCCAGCAGCAGGTCGCCGACGAGACCGGTGCCGAGCTGGGCCCCGACCTCTACGTCGACTCCCTGTCGCCGCCGGACGGGCCCGTGCCCACCTACCTGGACCTGCTGCGCTACGACGCCGAAGCCGTCGCCGCCGGACTCACCCGCGAGGAGGACGCGTGAGCGCCACCGAAACCACCCCGGCCGCGGGGCGGCCGGACGCCGCGGACGCGGCGCCGGCCCTCGACGTCGCGCAGCTGACCGTGCGCTACGGCGACGTCTGCGCCCTCGAAGACGTCAGCCTGAGCGTGGGACCGGGCCGCATCTGCGGCCTGCTGGGTGCCAACGGTTCGGGAAAATCCAGCCTGCTGACCGCCATCATGGGCCTGACCGCCGCCGACACCGGCGGCGTAGCGATCCTGGGCGCCGGCCCCGCCGCCGCGCGCAAGCGCGGTCTGGTGGGCTATGTCCCCCAGGCCGAACAGGTCGACTGGGCGTTTCCGGTGCGCGTGGCCGACGTGGTCATGATGGGCCGCTACGGCCGCATGGGGCCCACCCGCAGGCCGCGCCGGGCCGACCGCGCGGCCGTCGGCGCCGCCCTGGAGCGCACCGGGCTGACCGGGCTCGCCCACCGCCGGATCGGCGCCCTGTCCGGGGGCCAGCGCAAACGGGTGTTCGTGGCCCGCGGCATCGCCCAGGGCGCCCGCGTGTTCCTTCTCGACGAGCCTTTCGCCGGTGTGGACCGGGCCTCCGAAGCCACCATCACCGCGGTGCTGTCCGCCATGCGCGACGAGGGCCACACCCTGCTGGTCTCCACCCACGACCTGGTCGGGGTGGGGGCGCTGTGCGACGAGGCGGCCCTGCTGCAGCGCCGGCTGCTGGCCCACGGCCCGCCCGGCGAGGTGCTTACGCCCGAACGGCTGATGGAGGCCTTCGGCATCGTCCCGCCGACCGGGGGAGGGCCCGGATGAGCGCGATCGTGGAGTGGTTCGCTCTGCCGCTGCAGTTCGACTTCATGCAGCGCGCGCTGCTGGTGAGCGTCGTCGCGGGCATCGTCTGCGCCCTGCTGTCGTGCTGGATGACGCTGACCGGCTGGTCGCTGCTGGGCGACGCCGTCTCCCACGCGGTGCTTCCCGGCGTCGTGCTGTCCTACCTGCTGGGCCTGCCCTTCGCGGTGGGAGCGCTGGTTTTCGGGGCGGGCTCGGTCGCCCTGATCGGGACGGTCCACCGCACTTCGCGCGTCAAGGAGGACGCGGCGATCGGCATCGTGTTCACCACGATGTTCGCCGTCGGCGTGGTGCTGATATCGCGCGTGCCCTCCGAGACCGACCTGATGCACATCCTCTTCGGCAACGTGCTCGGCGTCTCCGACTCCCAGATCGGCCAGATCCTGGCGATGGCGGCGGTGGTCGCGGCGGTGGTCGCCGTCAAGCACCGCGACCTCACCCTGTACGCCTTCGATCCCGTGCACGCCCACGCCGTCGGCCTGAGCCCGCGCCGCCTGGAGGCGCTGCTGCTGGCGCTGCTGTCGGTGACCGTGGTCATCGCGCTGCAGGCGGTGGGCATCATCCTGGTGGTGGCCATGGTGGTCATCCCCGGCGCGACCGCCTACCTGCTCACCGACCGCTTCGAGCGCATGCTGCTCATCGCCGCCGCGGTCTCGGCCGCCGCCTCCGTGCTGGGCACCTACGTCAGCTTCTACGCCGACGTCGCCACCGGCGGCACTGTCGTCCTCGCCCAGGCGTGCTGCTTCGGGCTGGCCTACCTGCTGGGGCCCCAGCACGGCGTCCTGGCCCGCCGCCTGCGCCGCAGGGCCGCCCCGGCGGGCTGAGCGCCGGGGACTCCGCCCCCTCGTGTCCCGGCGCGTCGGCGCCGGGGCACGAGACGCATCGCACACCGCCCGCACCCTAAAAGAAATCTACAACGTAAAGGCCGCTCATCGGCGGATCCACTCGCCCCGCACCCGCCGGCGCACCCCTTCACTGACCCCACCCGACCAAGGTGAGCGCTCCGTTTCCCGGGTGTTACGACAGGACACGTCCAGGCAACTCCGACTGCCTACCGTCGGTCACGATGCGCGCCCCCGTCGTCGACCGAGGAAGGCCCGGACGTGACCGCACCGAGTAGCGCACCGTCCCGCACCCGCGGACGGTGGATCACCCACTGGGAACCCGAAAACGCCGCGTTCTGGAACGCCACGGGCCGCCGTGTCGCCAACCGCAACCTGTGGGCCTCCATCTTCGCCGAGCACATCGGATTCTCGGTGTGGAGCCTGTGGTCGGTACTGACCCTGTTCATGACGCCCGAGGCCGGATTCGACTACACGCCCGCGCAGAAGTTCCTGCTCGTCTCTGCGGTCTCGCTGGTCGGGGCCGTCCTGCGGGTGCCCTACACCCTGGCGGTGCCCAAGTTCGGCGGCCGCAACTGGACACTGATCTCGGCGTGCGCGCTGCTGGTGCCCACCGGCCTGGCCGCCGTGCTCATCCAGCGCCCCGACACCCCCTTCTGGCTGCTGTTGCTGCTGGCGGCCACCGCCGGGCTGGGCGGCGGCAACTTCTCCTCGTCCATGGCCAACATCAACTCCTTCTTCCCCGAGCGCAGCAAGGGCTGGGCGCTGGGCCTCAACGCCGGCGGCGGCAACATCGGCGTCGCCACCGCCCAACTCGCCGGCCTGGGCGTCATCGCCGCCTTCGGCGCCGCCCAGGGCTACCTGCTGGCGGTGCTCTACATCCCCCTGCTGCTGGCGGCCGCCGTCGTGGCCGCCACCCGCATGGACAACCTCACCGGCGCCCGGTCCGACGCGGGCGCCCAGATCGCCGCCGCCAAGGACCGCCACTTCTGGATCCTCTCCTTCCTCTACATCGGCACCTTCGGCTCCTTCATCGGGTTCTCCTTCGCCTTCGGGCTGCTGCTGCAGAACCAATTCGACCGCACCCCGATGGAGGCCGCCGCGGTGACCTTCCTCGGCCCCCTGCTGGGATCGCTCGTCCGCCCCGTGGGGGGTCGGCTCGCCGACCGCTTCGGCGGCGCCCGCGTCACGCTGATCGGCTTCGCCGCCATGGCGGCGGGCACCGCCGTGATCGTGGCGGCCTCCCTGCTGGGCTCGCTCGCCCTGTTCACCACCGGATTCATCGCCCTGTTCCTGCTCACCGGCATCGGCAACGGATCCACCTACAAGATGATCCCGGCCGTCTACGCGGCCGAAGCCGAGAACGAGATCGCCGCCGGCGTCCCCGCCGAACAGGCCTACGCCCGCAACAAGCGCATCTCCGGGGCGGTGCTGGGCCTGGTAGGGGCGGCCGGCGCCCTGGGCGGAGTCGGCATCAACCTCGTGTTCCGCCAGTCCTTCATGAGTTTCGACACCGCGATCCCCGCCTACGCCGCCTTCCTGGCGTTCTACCTGGCCTGTATGGCGGTGACCCGCCGCTTCTACCTCCGGCGCCCCGCAGCCCGCCCCGGCGCGGCCGCGGCCGCATCCCACGACGAATCGGTGGCCGCCTCGTGAACACCCGCACCCACTGCCCCTACTGCGCCCTGCAGTGCGCCATGAGCATCGAATCCGGCCCCGACGGCGCACCCACCGCCCGCCCGGCCGACTTCCCCACCAACCGCGGCGGGCTCTGCCGCAAAGGCTGGACCTCGGCCGAACTGCTGCACTCGCCCCAGCGCATCACCCGCCCCCTGCTGCGCACCGACCGCTCCGGCGCCTTCGCCGAAACCGACTGGGACACCGCCCTGGACCACGTCGCGGCCCGGCTCGCCGCCATGCGCGCCGAGCACGGAGCCGACTCGGTCGCGGTCTTCGGAAGCGGCGGACTCACCAACGAGAAGAGCTACCTGCTGGGCAAGTTCGCCCGCCTGGCGCTGGGCACCTCCCAGATCGACTACAACGGCCGCTTCTGCATGTCCTCGGCAGCCGCCGCCGGCAACCGCGCCTTCGGCATCGACCGCGGCATGCCGTTCCCGCTGCCGGACCTGGCCGCGGCCGACACGGTCCTGCTGGCCGGAGCCAACCCCGCCGAGACCATGCCGCCGATGATGGGACACCTCACCGCCCCCCGGCTGATCGTCGTCGACCCGCGCCGCTCGGCCACCGCCCAGTACGCGCTGGACCACGGCGGGCTGCACCTGGCCCCCCGACCGGGCACCGACGCCGCCCTGGCACTGGGCCTGCTGCACGCCGCCCGCACCGCCGACCTGCTCGACACCGACTACATCGCCGCCCGCACCACCGGCTTCGACGACGCCTGGCGCCACGCCGCGGCATTCTGGCCCGAGCAGACCGAACAGGTCACCGGCGTGCCCGCGCACCGGGTGCGCGAAGCGGCACACCTGCTGGGCACCGCCGCCCGCGCCTACGTGCTCACCGGCCGCGGCAGCGAACAGCACGCGACGGGCACCGACACCGTCTCGGCGTGGATCAACCTGGCGCTGGCGCTGGGCCTGCCCGGACGCGACGGGGCCGGCTACGGCTGCATCACCGGTCAGGGCAACGGCCAGGGCGGGCGCGAACACGGCCAGAAAGCCGACCAGCTGCCCGGATACCGCAAGATCGACGACCCGGCCGCCCGCGCCCACGTGGCCGACACCTGGGGCGTGGATCCCGACGAGCTGCCCGGCCCCGGACGCAGCGCCTTCGAACTGCTCGACTCCCTGGGCACCGGGGACGGGCCGGGCGCGATGCTGCTGCTGGGTTCCAACCCCGCGGTTTCGGCGCCTTCGGCCGAACGCGTCCGAAACCGGCTGCAGTCCCTGGACCTGCTCGTCACCTGCGACTTCGTCATGTCCGAAACCGCCGCGATGAGCGACGTGGTGCTGCCCGTGGCCCAATGGGCCGAAGAAGAGGGCACGATGACCAACCTGGAGGGGCGCCTGCTGCGGCGCCGGGCCGTGCTCGACCCGCCGGAGGGGGTGCGCACCGACCTCCAGGTCCTCAGTGCCCTGGCCGTGCGCCTGGGACAGCCCGCGGCACGCTTCCCCGACCGCCCCGATGCGGTCCTGGCCGAGCTGGGCCGGGCCTCCGCGGGCGGCGGCGCCGACTACGCCGGCGTCACCCCCCAGCGGCTCGACGAGGGAGAGGAGCTGTTCTGGCCCGTCCCCGGACCCGAAGCCGGCACCCCCCGCATGTTCCTCGACTCCTTCGCCCATCCCGACGGCCGCGCCCGCTTCGCCCCCGTGAGCCACCGCGGCGCCGCCGAGCGGCCCGACGCCGACTACCCCCTCTACGCCACCACCGGGCGGCTGATGGGCCACTACCAGTCCGGAGCCCAGACCCGGCGCATCGCCGAGCTGGACGCGGCCGAACCACGGGCCTACGTCGAAGTCCACCCCGACACCGGCGCCCGCGCCGGACTGGCCGAAGGCGACTGGGCACGGGTGGTCTCCCGGCGCGGCGCCGCCCTGGCCCGCATCCGCCACCGCTCCGACGCGCGCACCGACACCGTGTTCCTGCCCTTCCACTTCGCCGGGGACCAGGCCGCCAACAACCTCACCAACCCGGCCCTGGACCCCACCAGCCGCATGCCCGAATTCAAGGTCAGCGCCGTCCGACTGGAACCGGCCGACACCGCCCCGACCGCCCCGACCGCCCCGACCGCCGGCGGCTGAGGCCGCCGCGCGCACCCGCCCCGACCCCAGGCTGACGAAGGGAGGCGGTGCCGCCCGCGCATCCGCGCCGGCTCCGGCACCCACACACCATGGCCCAACACCCTGCACGCCGCATCGTGGTGATCGGCAACGGCATGGTCGGCGCCCGCTTCGCCGAAGAGGTCGCCCGGCGCGACCCCGCAGGCGACCGCGTCGGCGTCACCGTCGTGGGCGCCGAAGACGAACCCGCCTACAACCGGGTCCTGCTGCCCGGGGTGCTCGCCGGCGACTACACGCCCGACGACATCCGCCTGCCCGTGCCCCAGGTGCCGTCGGTGGCCGTGCGCACCGGCGCCGCCGCCCGTGGCCTGGACACCGCCCGCCGCCGGGTCACCCTCGACGACGGCACCCACTTGGACTACGACGACCTGGTTCTGGCCACCGGAGCCCGCGCCGCCTTCCCGCCCATCCCCGGACTGGCCGCCTCCGACGGCGCGCCCGCGCCAGGCGTCACCGCTCTGCGCGACGCCGCCGACTGCCGCCGCCTGGACGCCCTCGCCCGCCCCGGCGGGCCCGTCGTCGTGCTCGGCGGCGGAGTGCTGGGGCTGGAGGCCGCCCGCGCCCTCGCCCGGCGCGGCATGCGGGTGTCCCTGGTGGAGTCCTCGCCCTGGATCATGCGCCGCCAGATCGACCGGCCCGCCGCCCGGATCCTCGCCGAGCAGTACAGCGCACTGGGCATGTCCGTGCACTCCTGGCGGGTGGCGGCCCGCTGGATCCCCGGCACCGGGCTGGAACTCGACGACGGCCGCGTCCTGGCCGGCGACGCGCTGGTGGTCACCGCCGGCGTCGAAGGCAACACCGAACTCGCCGCCGACGCCGGCATCGAGACCGAACACGGCGTCTGCGTCGACGACACGCTGGCCACCGCCGACCCCCGTGTGCACGCCGCCGGCGACTGCGCCCAGCACCGCGGCGGCGGCGCCGGCCTCGTCCAGCCCGGATGGGAGCAGGCCGCGGTGCTGGCCGACCGGCTCACCGGAACCCGCCCCGAGGCGCGCTACAGCGGCGCCCGCCCCGTCACCCGGCTCAAGGCCGCGGGTATCGAGCTGACCGCGATGGGCGAGGCCGAGGCCGACGACACCGCCGAAACCGTCACCATCGCCGACCCGCACGGCGGCCGCTACGCCAAGCTCTCGGTGCGCCGCGAGCGCATCGTCGGCGCCGTGCTTCTGGGCTTCGCCGAACCGGCCTCGGACATCGCGCAGATGTACGACGACGGCGCCCCGGTGCCCGCCGACCGGCTCGCACTGCTCACCGGACGCCCCGCCCCCGAGGCCGAACCTCAGGCCGAAGCCGCAGCCGACCCCACCGTGTGCCGGTGCAACGCCGTGACCCGCCAGGATTTGGAGACCGCCTGGCTGGACGGCTCCCGCACCCGCACCGACATCGCCGAAGCCACGCGCGCCACCACCGGCTGCGGCGGCTGCACCCGCGACGTCGACGCGCTGCTGTCGGGATGGAACGCCACCAGTCCCGTCGCGGCCACCTGACGCCCCCCGCGCCGGGGCCCGCGTTCCCGTCCGCCGCCGTCGGCAACGGCGGCGGACGCCGGACCTGCCGCACCGGCACGCGAAACCGCCTGCGCACAGCGTTCACCCGCGCGCGGCCGACCATGACAGGGAAACGAAACACCGCCTTCACCGACGGCTGACGGTCGTGAAACACGCTCCGGGTTGCCTGAAAGGCACAGAGCAGCGGCCGCCGGCGCTCGGCGCCCCGCCCACCAGCGAGGAGAAGAACCCGGCATGAGACAGCTCGTGGTCATCGGAAACGGCATGGTCGGACACCGCCTCGTCGAGGCCGTCCTCAGCCGCGACACCGACACACCCTGGCAGATCACCGTCCTCGGTGAGGAACCGCGCCCCGCCTACGACCGTGTCGCCCTGTCCTCCTACTTCGACGGCTCCGGAGAAGAGGAGCTGCGGCTGCCCGACCTGGCTGAACGCCCCGGCGTGCAGGTGCTGCTGGGCGAGTCCGCCGCCGCCCTCGACCGCGGCGCCCGCACCGTCACCACCTCCGCCGGCCGGATCCTGGCCTACGACGAACTCGTCCTGGCCACCGGATCCTCGGCGTTCGTGCCACCGGTGTCCGGCCGCGACCTGCCCGGCTGCCACGTCTACCGCACCATCGACGACCTCGAAGGAATCACCGCCACCGCCGCAGCCGCCACCGGCCGCGGCGACACCGCCGGCGTGGTCGTCGGCGGCGGCCTGCTCGGCCTGGAGGCCGCCAACGCCCTCACGCTGCTGGGTATGCAGGCCCACGTGGTGGAGATGGCGCCGTGGCTGATGCCCCGACAGGTCGACGAAGGCGGGGGAGCGGTCCTGGGCCGGCTCGTCGACGACACCGGAGTGGTCTGCCACACCGGCGCCGCTCTGGCCGGTATCGAACCCGCCCCCGACGGCGCCGGCCTGCGCGTGCTGCTCGGCGAGGAGGGGCCCGACCGCCGGATCGTCGACGCCGGCATCGTCGTCTTCTCCGTGGGTGTGCGCCCCCGCGACGAACTCGCCCGCTCCGCGGGCCTGGAGATCGGCCCCCGCGGCGGCGCCGCGATCGACGCCGCCTGCCGTACCAGCGACCCCCGCATCTACGCCGTGGGCGAGTGCGCCAGCGCCGAGGGCACCGTCTACGGCCTGGTCGCGCCCGGAAACGCCATGGCCGAGGTCGCCGCCGACAACCTCGCCGGCGGCGACGCCGCCTTCACCGGCGGCGACACCGCCACCAAGCTCAAGCTGCTGGGCGTGGACGTGGCCAGCTTCGGCGACGCCCAAGGCGCCACCGAAGGCGCCCTGGAGGTCGTCGTCAACGACGCGCCCGGCGGCACCTACGCCAAGCTCGTCGTCTCCGACGACGCCACCACCCTGCTGGGCGGCGTCCTGGTCGGCGACGCCTCGGCCTACGCGGGCCTGCGGCCCCTGGTGGGGCGCGAGCTGCCCGGCGACCCCCTCGATCTCATCGCCGGCGACCGGGGCGGCTCCGGCGGCGGCGTCGGCGTGGCCGCCCTGCCCGACGACGCCCAGGTCTGCTCCTGCAACGCTGTGACCAAGGGCGCCATCACCACCGCCATCGCCGAGGGCGAGACCGACATCCCCGCCCTCAAGGCCTGCACCAAGGCCGGCACCAGCTGCGGCTCCTGCGTTCCGATGCTCAAGAACCTGCTCGCCGACTCCGGCATCGAGCAGTCCAGCGCCCTGTGCGAGCACTTCGAGTACTCCCGCGCCGAGCTCGTCGAGATCATCACCGCCACCGGCGTGTCCACGTTCTCCGAGCTCATCGACCGCCACGGCACCGGTCGCGGCTGCGACATCTGCAAGCCCGCCGTGGCCTCGGTGCTGGCCTCCCTGGGCGGCGGCCACATCCTCGACGGCGAGCAGGCCGCGCTGCAGGACACCAACGACCACTTCCTGGCCAACCTCCAGCGCAACGGAACCTACTCGGTGGTGCCGCGCGTGCCCGGCGGTGAGATCACGCCCGACAAGCTCGTCGTCATCGGCGAGGTCGCCCGCGAGTTCGGCCTCTACACCAAGATCACCGGCGCCCAGCGCATCGACCTGCTCGGCGCCCGCGTCGAGCAGCTGCCGGCGGTGTGGGCCCGGCTGGTCGAAGCCGGATTCGAGTCCGGACACGCCTACGGAAAGGCGCTGCGCACGGTCAAGTCGTGCGTGGGAAGCACCTGGTGCCGCTACGGCGTCCAGGATTCGGTGGGCATGGCCATCCGCCTGGAAATGCGCTACCGCGGCCTGCGCTCGCCCCACAAGCTCAAATCTGCGGTGTCGGGATGCGCACGCGAATGCGCCGAAGCCCGCAGCAAAGACTTCGGCATCATCGCCACCGACACCGGCTGGAACCTCTACGTCGGCGGCAACGGCGGCTTCACCCCACGCCACGCCGAACTGCTGGCCGCCGACCTCGACGACGAGACCCTCGTGCGCTACATCGACCGGTACCTGATGTTCTACATCCGTACCGCCGACCGGCTGCAGCGCACCTCCGCCTGGATCGAGCAGCTCGACGGCGGCCTGGGCCACCTGCGCGCGGTCGTCGTCGAAGACAGCCTGGGCATCGCCGCCGAGCTGGAGCAGGACATGCAGCGCCACACCGCCGGCTACGCCGACGAGTGGCGCGGTGTGCTGGAGGACCCCGAAAAGCTGGAGCGCTTCGTGTCCTTCGCCAACGCGCCCGACGCCCCCGACCCCACCATCGCCTTCGACATCGAGCGCGACCAGCCGGTCCCCACCGGCCCCGTCGCCCTGGGTATGCCCGAGCCGCCCGCCCGCGAGCCCGCCACCGCCCCGAGCGGGGGCGCTGCGCGCCACGAGCCCGCCGGAACCCCGGTCTGAGCGGTCCTGCCGAAACGCCAGGCCCGCGGTGCGCCGCGGGCACGAGCCCACCTGGAGGTGCGACGCCGATGAGCCTGCCCGCCCGCGAGCCCGCCACCGCCCCGACCGGGGGCGCTGCGCGCCACGAGCCCGCCCGCGAGCCCGCCGACCCCGACCGACTGCGGGTCGCCGCCTGCGGCTCGGATAAACTCGGTGCCGAACGCGGCGTTGCCGTCCTATTGCCTGACGGGGGACAGGTAGCCGTCTTCCGCACGCACGACGACGTGCTCTATGCGGTGGGCAACATCGATCCCTTCAGCGGTGCGGCGGTGATGTCCCGCGGCATCGTCGGCGACCGGGCCGGCGAGCCCACCGTCGCCTCGCCCATGCTCAAGCAGGTGTTCTCGCTGCGCACCGGCCGGTGCTTGGACGAGCCCGAGGTGGGGTTGTCCACCTACGCCGTGGAGCTGCGCGACGGCGTGGTCCACGTCTGCACCCGACCGGACGAGGGCACCACCACATGACACCCACCCCGCCGACCGCACCCGCCGCCCGCCCGGCACCCGACGACGGCCCCGACGACGCCGCCACCGTGGCGCCGCTGGCCGGCTTCACCGTCGCCGTGACCGCCGCCCGCCGCGCCGACGAGCTGGCCGCGCTGCTGCGCCGCAAGGGCGCCGAGGTCGCCAGCGCTCCGGCGCTGCGCATCGTCCCGCTCAGCGACGACCAGCGCCTGGCCTCGGCCTCGCGCGAGCTGACCCGCCGCCCCGCCGACGTCGTCGTGGCCACCACCGGAATCGGCTTCCGCGGATGGGTGGAGGCCTGCGACACCTGGGGATGCGCCGAGGAGCTGGTGCGCGCCATGGCCTCCTCGCGCATGCTGGCCCGCGGCCCCAAGGCCACAGGCGCCATCCGCGCCGCAGGCCTGAGGGAGGAGTGGTCGCCGCCTTCGGAGTCCTCGGCCGAAGTGCTGGACTACCTGCTCGAACACGGGGTCGACGGGCTGCGCGTGGCCGTGCAGCTGCACGGAGACCCGCTGCCCGACTTCTGCGCCGCCCTGCGCATGGCCGGGGCCGACGTCGTGGAGGTCCCCGTCTACCGCTGGACCGAACCCGAGGACACCGCGCCGCTGGACCGGCTGATCGAGGACGTGGCCGCCGGCGGCGTCGACGCCGCCACCTTCACCAGCGCTCCCGCGGCCGCCTCGATGCTGGCGCGCGCCCGGCGCCTGGGTGCCGACCGCGCGCTGACCGAGCAGCTGCGCGAGCACACCTTGGCCATGTGCGTGGGACCGGTCACCGCGCGCCCGCTCATGGCCGAGGACATCCCCACCGTCTGGCCCGAGCGCGCCCGCATGGGCGCCATGGTCAAACGCCTCGCCGAAGAGCTGCCCGAGCGTTTCCCCACCCTGCCGGTGGCCGGGCACCGCCTGCGGCTGCGCGGCCACGCCGTCCTCGTCGACGGCGTGGTCCGCCCGGTCTCACCCGCGCTGATGCGGATGCTGCGCGAGCTCGCCCGCCGTCCCGGCCAAGTGCGCGACCGCGCCGACCTGCTGGCCTCGCTGGGCGGCGAGGGCGACGCCCACGCCGTAGAGACCGCCGTGGCCCGGCTGCGCAGCGCGCTGGGCGACTCCCGCATCATCCAGACCGTGGTCAAGCGCGGCTACCGGCTCGCGCTGGACGGCGGTGACTGCGCGCCCCGAGGAGCATGATGGACGTCCCGACCCTGCTGCTGGCCGTGCACGGCACCCGCGACCCGCGCGGCACCGCCGAGGCCCGCCGCCTGGCCCGCGCCGTCGCCGAGGCGTCGCAGGCCCCGGTGCGGCTGGGCTTCGCCGACGTACTCACCCCCGACGTCGGCGAGGTCGCCGCCGGCATCGACGGCCCCGTCGTGGTGGTGCCCGCCTTTCTGGCGGCCGGCTACCACGTGCGTGTCGACATCCCCGACCAGCTGGAGCGAGCCGGACGCGGCGACGCCGTGGTCACCGGCGCGCTGGGCGGCGACGAGCGCCTGCTGGAGGCGGCCGTGCGCCGGTTGGGCCAGGCCGGCCGGCGCACGGGCGAGGCGGTGGTGCTGGCCGCGGCGGGCTCCTCCGACCCCGACGCGCGCGCCCAGGTCGCCGACGCCGCCCAGCGGCTGGCGGACCGTCTCCAAGCGCCGGTCGAGGAGGGCTACGTCGCCACGGCCGAACCCACGGTCGCCGAGTCGGTGCGCCGGTTGCGCTCGCGCGGGCACCGGCGGGTGGCGCTGGCGTCGTGGCTGCTGGCGCCCGGCCTGTTCCACCAGCGCCTGGCCGAGGCCGGCGCCGACGCCGTGGCGGGCCCGCTGTGCCCCGACGCCGGGGTCGTCGCCGCCGTCGCCGCACGCTACCGCCGCGCCGCGGTGCCGGCCGCGGTCTGAACCCGCCGCGGCGCGCCGGTGTGCCCCACCCGCCGGCGGGTGCGGTCGGGGGCGCCGGGACGAGCCGGCCGACCCGGGTACATGCGAGCGGTGCGCACGGGTACAGTCGGTTCGGGGGCAGTGACGAACCCCGGGGGACCGCGGACGGACCGGATACGGTTCGCACGCCGGGCGGGCCCGGACGCCATGCGGCGAATCCGCCCCGGTGAAGCTCCCGCAAACCGTCACTCACTGGACGCGTTACCGTCCCGTGATGAATAATCCCCTTTCGGCACTCGGTGACCGCCTCCGCGGATACCCGCCCCCGGCACCGAAGCCGCCGCCACCTCCCCCGGGCTCGGGTGGCGCCGCCGCGCACGAGCGTCCCGCCCCGCCCCGCGGCCGCCGGCGCGGCTGTCCGCAGTCCCCGTTCGAAGGACGTACCGCCGTGGGCAACCGCCAGACCGCTCGCACCTCCCTGCGCGAGCGCCTCCGAGAGAAGCGTTCCCTCCTCGTCGTCACCGCGACCGGCGCCGCCCTCGTCGCCGCCGGGACGGCCGGCGCCGCCACCGTCGACACCCTCGCCTCAGGCCCCGGTGCGGCCGCCGCGCAGACCGCCCCGCCCCCCGCCGAAACCGCCGACGCCCGACCCACCCCCTCCGACGCCGGCCAGGACCGCACCGACGACCAGGCCCGCCACGACCGCCGGCAGGCGCTGGAGTCGGCCGTACAGTCCGTCAGCGGCACCGCCCGCCAGGAGAAGACCGACCCCGAGCCCGACGACGGCTCCGGCGGATCGGACCTGAGCGCCACCGGCCGGGGCGGATCGTGCGAGGCCTCCATGTACAGCGAGCCCCAGCCCACCGCCAGCGGCGAGCGGTTCGACCCCGCAGCCATGACCGCCGCGCACAAGAGCCTGCCGATGGGCACCATGGTCGAGGTCACCAACCCGGCCGACGGCGCGTCGGTCACCGTGCGCATCAACGACCGCGGCCCCTTCGTCGCCGGGCGCTGCCTGGACCTGTCCACCGCCTCCTTCGAGCAGATCGCCTCGGCATCGGCCGGCGTCACCGACGTCCAGTGGCAGGTCGTGGATTGACTTCCTCCCCCGCCTGAAGGAGGGGGATTCCGACCGTCCCCGACGGGGGACGATCCCGCTTACGCGGACCGCCTCACGGCAGCGGTTTCCTGCTTCGTCGCCGACCGCGGACGGGCGGACCCGTGCCGTCTCACATCGGCTCCCCAGGCCTCGCCCGGGGGTCTCTCCCGGGCTGCGACTCGACCAGCCGCACGGATGTTCTTCGCCGCGTTGAGGTCCCGATCGCGCGCACGTTCAGGTCCTCGATCGCGATCACGTCGTGTTCGCGCACCAGCCGTGTGGTGGTTCTGTGCAGGGAGTCGGTGCGGGCGTGGCGGACTTTGCGGTGGGCGGCGGCGGCCTTCTTCTTCGCTGTGTTCCGGTTGGCCGAGCCCGGGGTCGTGCGGGCCATGCGCCGCCGGTAGCGCTTGAGGTTGCGGGCTTTGCGCTCCAGGTGGCGGGGGTTGGCGATCCTCTCACCGGTGGACACCACGGCGAGGTCCGTCACCCCGAGGTCGATGCCGACCTCGGAACCGGCCTCGGGGCGGGTTGCGGGTCCTCGGCCTCCACGGCGAAGGCCACGTACCAGCGCCCGTCCGGCTCGCGGGAGACGACCACCGTCGTGGGGTCGAGCGCGGCCGGATCGGTCTCGTCGAAGGACCGCACGAACGCCAGCGGCGCCTGCTGCTTGGCCAGGAACAGCCGGCCGTCGCGCATGCGGAACGCGCTGCGGGTGTCGTGCGCCGACTGCTTGCCGTTCCTGCTCTTGAACCGGGGGTAGGCGGCGCGTCCGGCGAAGAAGTTCGAAAACGCGGTGTGCTGGTGGCCCAGCACCTGCTGCAGCGGCACCGAGGACACCTCGGACAGGAACCCCGGCTCCGCGGTCTTCTTCCACCCGGTCAGCGCTGCGTCGGTCCGGGCGTAGGAGGTGTTCTCGCCCCGCTCACGGTAGGCATGGCGCCGTTCAGCGAGGGTCCTGTTCCACACCAGGCGCACACAGCCGAACGTGCGACCCAACTGGGCCGCCTGCTCAGGGTCCGGGTAGGCCCGGCACTTGTACGCCGTCCGCATGGAGCGAAGATGACACGAGGCAGAGACATTCCTGCGTCGAACCGGGAGAAGCGCCGGTTGCCTGCCCGCATTTCCTCCCCGGCCTGAAGGCCGGGGCATCCTCCGGGAAGTCAGGTGACCGCGCCCCGGCGGTCCCGGGCCTGACGGAAACCGCACCCCTGCCCCGCGCCCCGCCGCGGCCGACCGTCCGCGCGCGGCCGCCGCGACGTGGCAGAATGCGCGAAGACCAGGCAGCGGGAAGGGAGCGGCGGGTGTTCCGAACCGAGCACGCCCGGGTCGTGTCGCCGACCGACCTCGTCGACGCCATGGAATGCGAGCATCGCAGTACGCTGCGCATCGCCGCGGCCGCCGAGGTGCCCGGCGCGCCCGCCCCCGCCGACCTCGACCCGCTCGTCGCCCAGCAGGGCGCCGCCCACGAACAGGCCGAACTCGACCGCCTGCGCGGCCTCTTCGGCGACGGCGTCGTCACCGTCGCCGACCCCGCGCCCACCGACGCCGCCCTGCGCGCCGCCGCCGAGACCACCGCCGAAGCCATGCGCGCCGGCGCCCCCGTCGTCTACCAGGCCTGCTTCTACGACGCCTTCGCCCCCGGAACCGCCTTCCACGGCCGAGCCGACTTCCTGATCTCCACCGCCGTAGACCCGGCCACCGGCGCCCGCCGCCCCGGCACCGTGCCGCGCTACGAGCCCTGGGACACCAAACTCGCCCGCAACCCCGGCCCCTCGGCGATCCTCCAACTGACCGCCTACGCCGCAGCGCTGGAACGCACCGACGCCGGCCGCGGGGAGCACATGCACCTCATCACCGGCGACCGCGGCGTGCACACCCACCGCGTCGCCGACTTCCTGCCCATCCTGCAGGGCGTACGCGAACGGCTGCTGGAGCGCCTGTCACACCCGCCCGCACTGCCCGACCCCCTGTGGGGCGCGCCCCGCCCCTCCTGCGACGGCTGCGGCTACAGCGACCTGTGCGCCACCGGCCGCGCCCGCGCCCGCCACCTCTCGCTGGTGGCGGGAATGCGCACCGACCAGGCCCGCCGCCTCGACGACGCCGGCATCGCCACCATCGACGCCCTGGCCGGCGCCGCCGACGACGACCGGCCCGCCGCCATGCCCCGCCACTCCTTCGCGCGGCTGCGCGAGCAGGCCGCGCTGCAAGTGCGCCAAGACGCCACCCGCAGCGCCGAGGATCCCCAGGGGACCGTGATCGCCGAGGTCCACTCCGCGGAAGGCCTCGCCGCGCTGCCCCCGCCCAGCCCCGGCGACGTCTTCTTCGACATGGAGGGCTACCCCTACTACGACGGCGCCGACGGCCGCGGACTGGAGTACCTCTTCGGCGCCGTCACCCGTGCCCGCCCCGGAGCCGACGGCCCCGCCGGGGCCGCGGAGTCCGAGGAGTTCCACGCCTTCTGGGCCCACGACCGCGCCCAGGAGAAGCGCGCCTTCGCCGCCTTCGTCGACTTCGTGTGCGAACGCATCGACGCCGACCCCGGCGCCCACGTCTACCACTACGCCTCCTACGAGGCCGACCGCCTCAAACTCCTGGCCGCGGCCTTCGGCACCCGCGAGGCCGACGTCGACGAACTCCTGCGCCACCGCCGCCTCGTCGACCTCTACACCACCGTCAAAAAGAGCCTGCGCGTGTCCCAGCGCTCCTACTCCATCAAGTACCTCGAACCCCTCTACCTGCCCCGGCACCGCAGCGGCGACGTCACCACCGCCGCCTCCAGCATCGACGCCTACGCCGACTACCTCGGCGCCGTCCAGTCCGGCGAGGCCGACCGCGCCGACAAGATCGCCCGCGGCATCGCCGACTACAACCGCGACGACTGCGCCTCCACCGCCGACCTGCGCGACTGGCTCGAGAACCTGCGTACCGAGCACGGCATCACCGCGCGCCCGTCCGGCCAGAGCGAACTCGTCGCCGAGGACGCCGACGAACGCGCCGCCGAGCGGCGCCGCCTCCGCGACGAGCAGGAGGCCCGGCTGCGGGCCCTCACCGACCCGCTGACGGAGGGCGTCGCCGAAGACCCGGCCCAGCGCGGCCCCGACCAGCGCGCCCGCGCGCTGCTGGCCGCGCTCGTGGGCTACTACCGCCGCGAAGAGAACCCCTCGTGGTGGGACTACTTCCGCCGTGTCTCCGCCCCCGTCGAAGAGCTCGAAGCCGACAACGAGTGCCTGGTGCCGCTGCGGGCGCGCCTGGGCGGCTGGGAGGAACCCACCGGCCGCCGGAAACTCGCCCGGCGCGACGTCGAGCTGCGCGCCGACCCCGCCCGCCCCCACCCCTTCACCGCAGGCGACTCGGTCCGGCTGCTGTATGCGGGAGCGCCCGGCCAGGAGGCCGACACCGTCAACGCCGCCGTCGAAACCGCCTCGCCCGAGCGCCTCACCCTCGTCGAGACCTCCGCGCCAGGAGAGACCTACGCCCGCGCCCCTTCGGCGGTGCTGCCCGGCGCCCCCGTGCGGTCGGCCCCCAAGGACGAGGCGCTGTGGTCGGTGGCGGCCGCGGCCGTCGAGGAGCTGCCCGGGCTCCCCCGCACCGCCGGCATCGACGTGCTGCTGCGCCGCCCCCCGCGCACCCGCGACGGGGCCGGGCTCGACGACCCCGCCGACCACGGCGGCGACACGGTGGCCGCCGCCGTCGCCGCCGCCGAACGGCTCGACTCCTCCTACCTGGCCGTGCAGGGCCCGCCCGGCGCCGGAAAGACCTACCTGGCCGCCCGCCTGATCACCCGCCTGGTCGCCTCCGGCCGCACCGTGGGCGTGTGCTCCACCAGCCACAAGGCCGTCGAGAACGTCCTCACGGCCGCCCTGCACGCCGCCCGCGGGTCCCCACCCCTGCCGTGCGCCAAGCGCCCGCCCGCCAAGAAACCCGCCGCCGACGCCCCCTGGGACCAGCCCAAGAGCCCCAAGGACCTCGCCGCCTGGCGCACCGACCACACCGGCGGCCACCTCGTCGGCGGCACCGCCTGGAACATGGCCAACGAAGCGATGACCGCCGATCCGCTCGACGTGCTGATCATCGACGAAGCCGGCCAGTTCGCGCTGGCCGACACCCTCGCCGTGTCGGCCGCCGCCCGCAACCTCGTGCTGCTGGGCGACCCCCAGCAGCTGCCCCAGGTCGTCCAGGGCTCCCACAGCGAGGGTGCGGCCGCCTCGGCCCTGGAGCACCTCGCCGGCGGCGCCGAGGTCATCGACCCCGAACTGGGCTACTTCCTGGACCAGACCCGACGCATGCACCCCGCCGTCTGCGCCCCCGTCTCCCAGCTGTCCTACCGCGGCATGCTGCATGCCCACCCCAGCGCCGCCGAACGCGCCATGAGCGGTGTTCCGGCCGGCCTCTACCGCTACGAGACCGACCACAGCGGCCGCGCCACCCACAGCCCCGAAGAGGTCGAAGCGGTCGTGTCCATCGCGTCCGACCTGGTCGGACGCACGTTCCACGAACCCGGCGCCGTGGTCGACCGCGAGATCACCGGTTCCGACATCCTGGTCGTGGCCCCCTACAACCTGCAGGTCCGCGCCTTGCGCCGAGCACTGGACGCCTCCGGTCCGGCCGGGGTGCGCGTGGGCACCGTCGACCGGTTCCAAGGCCAGGAGGCCCCCGTGGTCATCTGCTCCATGACGGTCTCCAGCGCCGCCGACGCCGCCCGGGGCCTCGACTTCGTCCTCTCCCGCAACCGCCTCAACGTGGCTCTCTCACGCGCTCAGACCGTGGCGGCGCTGGTCTACTCGCCCCAGCTGGGCGCATCGTCCCCGCGCTCGGTCGCCGAACTGCGCGTGCTGGCCGGCTTCGCCGGGCTGCGCGCCGACGCCGCCCCCTGGCCCGCATCCGGCCACCCGCACCCGTGAGGAGGGCCGCCGGCCCCGCTACCGCCGACACCCACCGCCCGTTCACCCGGTCGGCACCCGCTCCCGGGTTGATCAACGGGCCGATGCCGAGTTGGATGTGCACTACGGCACCGGAACGGCCCCACGCGCTCCGGCGATCCCGGACCCGCCCGCCCGGCGGCACCGCCGTTTCGGCGCCGCCGCTACCCGCACACCCCGCGCCGCCCACGGCGGCCGCTTCGTTGGGAGAAGGTTCCCCCGTTGACGTCAGCACAGAACGGAGACCGGCCGATCCGCAACACCCGCCACCCTCTGGGAGTACGGATCACCGCGGGCCTGCTGTGTGCAGCCAGCGTGGTACTGGGGCCGCTGGGATATCTGCGCGCCATCGCCGCCGGCGAGAACTCGGCCTCCGAGTGGTACACCCTGAGTTTCAGCGTGTCGGTGGGCCTTCCGCTGCTGGCCGCGGCGATCGCCACCGTCGCCGGCGACCGCCGCGCCGCGCTGTGGTCGCTGGCGCTGCTGGCCTGGCCCGTCGTCTACGTCGTCGCCGTCCACCTGCTGCTCGCCGGCTGAGGCGGACACCGCCCTGCCGCACGGCCGCTACGTTGGGGCGCGGGCGGGCCGGACGGCCCGCCCGCGCCCCGAACCACGGAGAGAAGCGCGTGTCGCCCAAGAAGAAGTCCAAGCGGCCCGGCCGACCGGCCGCACCCGGCCCGGGCCCCGCCGAATCCGGCCCTCCGGCGGCCCGGCGCACCGGGCCCGCGACCGCCGCGGCCTCGGGCGTCAGCCGCACCCCGGTCGTGCTCGACGACCGACGCCGCTGGCCCGCCGCGGTCTGGACCGCTCTGGCCGCGGTGTGGGCGCTGGGCGCATCGGTGTTCTTCGTGCTCTTCCTCGCCGAAGGCTTCGCCCTGATCAGCCGGGACCAGGGCGCCGGCGCCAGCATGACCGCCGCCGCCTGGTACCTGCTGGGCCTGGTCGTGTGCGCGCTGGGAGCCCCCGTCGCCGGAGCCGTATGGGCCGCCCTGCTGCGCCGCAAAATCGCCGCCGTCCTGTTCTCCTTCGCTCTGCTGGTCTCCGCGGTGGCCCTGTTCTCCCTGGACACCCCCGTCGGCATCGCCCAAGCCATCGGCAACGGCATCGCCTCCGGCTGAGCCCGTTGCGGCGCCGCGCCGCACCCCCGCCCGCACCGCCCGGCGGCGATGGGCCATCATGGCCCCGTGGCCGACGACACCCCCCGCACACACGACAGCGCACACCGCGACACCGGAACCGACCCCGGCGGCGTCGCCGAGATCGTCCCCGCCGAAGTGCGCGAACACCTCGTGCGCGGCACCCGCAGCGTCCTGGTCGACGAGGCCGCGCTGGAGGACGTGCGCCGCCGCTTCGACGACGAGCAGGCCGGCGCCCTGGGCCGCTACCTCTCTTCAGCTCAATCGGCCAACACCCTGCGCGCCTACCGCTCCGACTGGCTCGCCTTCACCGCCTGGTGCCGGTCCGAAGGCCGCCGGTCCCTGCCCGCCGACCCCGTCGACGTCGCCGTCTACCTCGCGGCCGCCGCCGACACCGTCCGCCCCGGCGACCCCGGCCGGTGGGCCCTGGCCCCCTCCACCCTGGAGCGCAAAGCCGCCGCCATCTCCGCCGTCCACGGGGCACAAGGGCTCGCCACCCCCACCCACAGCGAGGTCGTGCGCATGACGCTGCGCGGCGTCCGCCGGCGCCGCCGCGCCGCACCGCGCCGCAAACGCCCACTGCTGCTGCCCACCCTGGAGGCCCTGCTGGCCGAACTGCCGGACCCCGGCGACCCCCGGGGCGGTACGGCCCGCCGCCGCGACGCCCTGCTGCTGCTGGCCGGCTTCGCCGGCGCCCTGCGCCGCAGCGAACTCGCCGCCCTCACGTTCGACGACGCCGCCCTCGACGCCGACCACCGCACCGGCGCCCCCATGCTCGTCGTCCGCCTGGGCGCCACCAAGACCGACCAGGACGCCCGCACCGAGCAGCAGGTCGCCCTGCCCCGCGGGCGCCGCCCCCAGACCTGCCCCGTGTGCGCCTTCGCCGACTGGGCCGACCTGCGCGAATCCTGCCGCGACGGCGGTGCCGCGGCCCTGGCCCGGCACTTGGAAGAGGCGCCGGCGACCGGCCCCGGCGCCCACCGCTGCCACACCTACACCGGCACCGACCTGGCCGACGGAACCGGCCGCCCGCTGTTCCCGCCGGTGGACCGCCACGGGCGCATCGGCGCCAAAGCCGTGTCCGGGCGCGCCGTCGCCGACCTGGTCAAGCGTTACACGCGCCGCGCCGGACTGGACGCCGACGCCTTCTCCGGTCACTCCCTGCGTGCGGGGTTCGCCACCCAAGCCGCCATGGGCGGAGCCAGCGACCGCGAGATCATGCGCCAGGGCCGCTGGAGCAACCCCCGCACCGTCCACGGCTACATCCGCACCGCCAGTCCGCTCGAAGACAACGCGGTGACCCGTTTGGGTCTGTGATCGCTTCGAGTCCTGGATATGTCAAGATGCGAACGTGATCGATGAGTTTCGTGCCGCCTTCCAGGAGCTGATCGACGCCTCCGTCTCCACCGACCCGGGGCGTTTTCCTGCGGCCGTGCAACGGGTGCTCCAGCTGGCGCCGGAGGCGCCGCCGAGCGAACGCGAGCTGGCGCTGGAAGCGCTGGGCCCCTTCATCGGCGGCGGCCACACCGCCCCCGGCATCACCGCCGACCTCGCCGTGGTCGCCGGCGCCTTCGTCGAGATGGGCGCCGACCCCGGCCCCGCCGGCGCCGAAGCGGTCGGCCTGCTGCGCAGCGTCGGCCAGGGCGCGGCGGTCTTCCTGCACGCCTGGGAACGCACGGGCGGCGGACGCCCGCCCGAACCCGACGACGTCACCGCCGCCGCCGAGGAGCGCGTCGCCCAGCGCCTGGGCGAGTCCGCCCCCACCGCCACCGTCTGCTGGTGGACCGTCCGCCGCTACGGCCTGGCCGCCAAGACCATGCTCAGCCAGTCGGGCGTGCGCAGCACCGTGCGCGCCGATCCCGGGCTGCGCGCCGAACTCGTCGCCATCGCCAACCAGCTCAGCGGCGCACTGTCGGAGTTCGGCGAGATCCGCGCCCTGCTGCGCATGGCCGAAGCCACGTCCGCGCTCGTCCTCGACCGCGCCACCGGGCGCGGCTTCCGCGTCCTCTTCGACGGCATCGGCGACAACTTCCAACTGCACACCCTGCTCGCCGACGCACTCCTCGGCTCCGACGGCCGCGGACTGCCCGGCCGGCGCCCCGACCCCCGCTGGGTCGCCGCCTTCCGCGACTCCCCGCCCGACCCTCAGGCCCGCGTGGTCCAGGGATGGTGGAACCTCGTGGCCCTGGACGGATCGTGGGTGCGCAACGAGGGGGTTCCCGCCGACATCCCCGCGGTCGACGGCGAGCACGTCCTCGTGCTGGACGAGCAGCCCTTCCCGCGTTCGTGGAACGCGGGCCGGCGCCACCCCATGGTGCGCGGCTGGCTGGAGGCCGACGAGGAGGTCTCCGCGGAGGAGGCCGCCGCTTGGTGGCGCCGCGCGGCCCCGGCCGCGACCGGGGCCCGCTCGGGAGCGGGCTCCGCGGCCGAGCCCGCAGGGGCAGGCATCTCCGCCGACGCGCCCCGGGACTTCGCCGGCGATGCCGACCCCGGCCACGCGCCGGGGGAGCGGGGCGAACCGGCGCCCGGCGGGCACGAGGAGCCGTCCGGCCCCCAGCCGCAGGCCGTCGACGGCGGCGCCGCCGTCGACGAGGGGCCCGGTTCCGACCTCGGCGGCCTCGTTCGGCCCTACGTCGGCAGTGCACCCCTGGCGGTGCGTATTCCGGACGCGGTCGTCTTCGGGGCCGAGCCGGCGGGCGGCGGCGACACGTACCCGGGATTCGTACGGGAGCTCTCCGGCGCCGATGGGCCGGGTGCGCAGGAGCCGGAGGGGCGTCAGGACGGCCATGACGGCGCCGACGACGACGCACCGGCGCCCGGCGCCGCGGCCTTCCATGCGGCCCCGCCGGAGGAGGCGGAGGAAGGGCCCCCGCCGTGGCCCGGCGCGCCGGGGGAGACGGCGCTGCAGGAGCCGTCCGCCCCGGAGGAAACCGCGTCCCAAGGCCGTGCGGCCCCCGTCACCGAGACGGCGGCGCTGCCGGTCGTGCCCGACGCCGCAGCGGAGGACGACGGCGGTACCCGCGACCGCCCGGAGCGCTCCCCGGGCACCCCCGGCCTGCCTCCGCTTCCGCCGGGCGTGTCCACGAGTTCGGCGTGGGGGCCCGACTGGCGGTGACTCCCGCCGGACCGGCGTCTCCGCCCCGGCCGGGTGATTTGCGAATCTACGATGTAAAGACGACGGGTATCCACCGCCTGAATCCTCCGGCAGCGCCTCGATGCCGAGGGAGAGCATCCGGCACCAACCACCGAACCCCTCAAGCACGGGCCGGGCGGCGGCGCGCGGGGCCGTCGTCGGCGTCGCGGCCCTCGTAGTCCTCGTCGTACAGGCCGTCGAAGTACTCCTCTTCGGTCACGCCGTGTCCCCCGTCCCCGCCGGTCCACCGCGAGGGTGCCAGCATGGGCGAAAACAGCAGCAGGCCCAGCGGCAGATAGGCCCCGATCGACAGCAGGGTCGTCGCCCCCTCCAGGCCGGGGACCACCGCCGGGACCCGCTCCACCAAGGCCGGACGCAGCACCTGAAGCGCGGTGAGCCCGACCAGTGTCAGACCGGCGATCCCCGGAAGCATCGGGGTCAGCCGCGGCGGCACCGCGGCCAGGGCCACCAGCAGGGCGACCGACGCGCCCGCGCCGATGGCGACCGCGCCCTCGGCGGTGACGATGGACTGGCCGGTCGCCGACAGGTCGGCGAACCGCGGCAGCGTCCACCCGGTGCCCAGGATGAGGACGGGCGCGAGGACCAGTCCGGCGATGAATCCCACGAAGTGTCGCACGAGTCTTCTCCTCAGGTGTTCGGGGCGGCAGGCGGCCGGCGGCGCCGCGCCACCGGTTTGCGGCGGGTCGCGCAGGCCCGTGCGAACGGACGTCCGCACGGGCGGCGCCGTCCGACGCGGCTCCACGGGGAGTTGAGCAAGCACCATAGCGACATTCAGGCCCAATTGGGCATAGGAGAACGGATCCGTCGTCCTATCCCGCGTAGTCCCGACACCGCGAAGCGTGGCCCACCGCAGCTGGCGCCCCTGCCGCAGCCGACCGGACCGGCGCTCGAAAACCGGGTAAAGTCACCCTGTGTGAAGTCGCCCCACCCGGCCGGACCCGCCTAGGCTGGAACCGTGAGCAACGCAGACCCCACCGACGCGCCCGAACCCGATCCCGAGGTCGTCGAATTGGCCGGCCGCGTCTTCGACTTCGCCCGGCGCGGCGACACCCAACCGCTGACCGCCTACCTCGACGCGGGCGTTCCGGTCGACCTCACCAACGACAAGGGCGACACCCTCGTCATGCTCGCCGCCTACCACGGACACGCCGGCACCGTCGCGCTGCTGTGCGAGCGCGGCGCCGACGCCGACCGCCTCAACGACCGCGGGCAGTCGCCCCTGGCCGGCGCCGTGTTCAAGGGCGAGGACGCGGTGGTCGACGTCCTGGTCGACCACGGCGCCGACCCCGCCGCCGGCAGCCCTTCGGCACTGGAGGCGGCCCGCCTGTTCGACAAGCGGCACTACCTGGACCGCTTCACCGCCGGCGAGTCCTGACCGCGGCCGCGGCGCCGACCGAACCCGCTCCGGTGCGGCGGGCACCGCCCTGCCGCCGCTTCAGCCTCGGCCCAGCACCGGCCGGCCGTGCTCCAGGTAGCGCGTGCACCCCCGGGCGGCGGCCTCCACCGCGGCGTCCAGGCGCCGGCCCACCCCGTCGCTCACCAGATCGGGCCATTCCCGGGGGCCGACCAGAGCCGCGTCACTGAGCTCGTCGGCCGGCAGCCGCACCCGGCCCAGGTCGGCATCCTCCACCGCGCCCGCGAACACGAACACGGTCGCCGGGCGCCCGTCGGGGTGCAGCTGCGGCGGTAGCCAGTCCACGCACACCAGCGCCTCCAGCGCCGGGACGAACCCCAACTCCTCGGCGCACTCGCGCCGACAGGCCGCCAGCGGCGACTCACCCCGCTCGACGACCCCTCCGGGCAGCGACCAGCCCGGCTTGTAGGTCGGTTCGACCAGCAGCAGCCGCCCGTCGGCGGTGCCCAGCAGCGCGGCTGCCGCCCCGCGGGTGCGGGGCAGCCCGTCGAAGAACGCGAATTCGGAATCGGCGGCCACATCGGCCAGACTACGGCCGCCCCCCGCGGACACCCGAGGCGGGGGCGCGCCCGTACCAGGATCACGCCGACTCCCCGGCTCCGTCGTCCGGAGCGGCGGCCGACCCCAGCGGGCTCCGGCTCACCGGCCGGCGCCCCAACCGCCGCCGCAGCTCGTAGGCGGCCAGCACCACCGCCACCGCGGCCAGGGTCGCCGCCAGTGGCAGCCGCTGGTCGGGCAGCAGCGCCATCGCCCCCAGGATCGCCAGCAGGCCGGCCAGCGTCGCCCAGCTCAGATACGGAAAGCCCCACATCCTGAACCGCAGCGCGTCGGGTTCCGCCCGGCGCAGCCGGCGCCCCAGCACCAGTTGGGAGGACACGATCGTCACGAACAGCACCAGCAGGATCGCCCCGATGGAAGCCACCAGGAACGCGAACACCGTCTCCGGCCACAGGTAGTTGCCGATCACCGAGGCGTATCCCACCACGGTGCCCATCAGGATCGCCCGCGTGGGGACCCCGCGCCGGCCCACCGCCGCCAGCGCCCGCGGCGCGTCGCCCTGGCGGGTGAGCACGTGCAGCATCCGCGAGGAGGTGTACAGCGCCGCGTTGAGCACGCTGAGTACCGCGATGAACACCACCACCTCCATGATCAGCGGTGCGGCCGGCACGCCGACCCGTTCCATCACAGCCACGAACGGGCTGCGCAGCAGCTCGGCGGTGTCCCAGGGCAGAACCATCACCACCACCAGGATCGAGGCGACGTAGAACAGGGCGATGCGCCACAGCACGTTGGTGGTCGCTCGCGCGACCCCGCGCTCGGGTTCGTCGCTCTCTCCGGCGGCGATCGTGACGATCTCCACGCCGCCGAAGGAGAACAGTACGACCACCGTCGCAGCCAGCACGGCGCCCCAGCCGTTGGGGGCGAAACCGCCGTGGACCCACAGGTTGTCCACCGTGGCGCCCCCGGAATCGGGCCACAGCCCGAACGCGAACAGCCCGCCCAGCACGAGAAACGCCACGATCGTGGCGATCTTGACCAGGGAGAACAGCGACTCGGTCTCGCCGAACATGCGGACCGAGATCAGGTTGGCCCCCGTCATCACCAGCAGCAGTGCCAGCGACAGCAGCCACCCGGGCAGCGGCACCCAGGCACCCAGCGTGGCCGCTCCCGCCACCGCTTCGGCCGCCACCAGGACGCTGTACATCCACCAGTACAGCCACCCGATGCAGAAGCCCGCGCGCGGTCCCAGCGCCATGCGGGCGTAGTCGGAGAACGAGCCCGCCGAGGGACGGGCCACCACCATCTCGCCCAGCGCCCGCAGCGTCAGCAGCACCAGCGTCCCCGCCAGCGCATAGGAGAGCACCGCGGCCGGGCCGGCGGTGCTGATGACGGCACCGGAGCCGATGAACAGCCCGGCACCCACCGATCCGCCGATGGCGATCATCGCCATGTGCCGGCGGCGTAGCGAGTGCGCCAGCTCTGACGTGCCGAAAGAGGTCGTGGTCGAAGTCCGGTCCCTGGTCACGGCCAACGAGGGTATCGGCTGCGCCGCGGTCGGCGGTCGCGCCGCACGCACGTCCGGGGTCCGGGGCGGGGGAGGGGCCGGAATAGCCGGGCCCGCGGTGGCGTTATGGCGCGTGCAGGACGGTGCGTTGACTTCCGCTCCCCGGGCTAAGAGCCGGGGATTCCTACGGCGGCCGGTCGGCCGCTTCGGCGGGTTCCTGCTTCATCGCGCTGCGCCCGAACGGGTTCGGGTCTTACCTGCGCTCCACGGGCTGATGCCGCCAGCCCGGCGGCCGTGGCGACGTTGACCGCCGCGTTGATATCCCGGTCCAGCACGGCCCCGCAACCGCTGCACGCCCATTCGCGCACGTGCAGCGGCTTGGGCCCGTCCTTGACGCCGCACACCGAGCACACCCGGGACGTGGGTTCGAACCGCCCGATCCTGACCAGTCTGCGGCCGTACCGTGCGGCTTTGTATTCCAGCATGTGCACGAACGCCGACCATCCGGCGTCGTGCACCGACGCGGCCAGACGCGTGCGCGCGAGCCCGTTCACCGCCAGGGTCTCCACGGCCACCGCTTGGTTCTCGCGGATCAACCGGGTGGAGAGCCGGTGGTGGAAATCGCGCCGTGCGACCCGGGCGTGGGCGCGGGCGACCTTCACCCTGGCCTTGTCCCGGTTCCTGCTGCCGTTGGCCTTGCGGGACAGGTCGCGCTGTGCCCGCTTAGGGGGCGGACAAGATAAGCCGGAAAGGGGCAATGGCCAGGTCGGCGGCAGTGAACAGCCATGGGGAAACCGTGGTGGCAGCCCGGGTCCGGATCGAGACCGCCAGCATCCAGCCCCCAGGCCTCCGCACCGGTTTCATCTGATGAAGGATCTCTTCACCAGATGAAGACGCGGTTCTGCCGAAGCTACGGCGAGGGGCAAAGCGCCGTCAGCGGTTCCGAGCCGTGGTGTAGCAGCGCGGGCAGGCCGGGGTCGTCACCGCGGCGGGGGCGTTCCAGACGAAGCGGCGGAATGCGGGCGTGTTCGGTGGACAAGCGGCCCCTCCGGCCGTGGGGATATCAGTGCAGGTCATCGTTGGCGGGCTGGTGCACGGCCTCGGTCAGGTAGGTCTCGGCTCCGGTGAGTACCACCAGCTGGCGCAACGCTTTCTCACGGGCCAGCGCGGCGGCCGCGACCACCTGGACTGCGTCGGCGCCCACCGGCAGGCCGAGCAGGGTGGCCACGGTGGCCGGGTCCTGCACGGCGACATGGTCACCGAGCTGGCCGGGCTCAACGACGCGCTGCCCCGCCTGGGGTGGGCCGCGCAACCTGCGACGGTCGGAGAAGGCGGTGCGCGCCAAGTGGGGTGTGGTCCCTTTGCTGGACATACTCAAGGAGACCGCGCTACGCACCGGCATGCTGGAGGCGTTCACCGGGGTCGGCACCCGCGAGGCCATCACGGCCGAGGAGCTGTGGGAGCGGCTGATCCTGGTGATCTACGCCTACGGCACCAACACCAGGCTGCGCCGGGCGGCCTCGGGCGAGCACGCCTACTCCGAGGACGACCTGCGCTACATCCGGGCCGCTACTTCACTATCGAGGGGCCCGCAACGCCTCCCACCCCGCCTACGCGGCGATGCTGGAGGTGGGACGGGCCGAGAAGACCGCCTTCTGCGCCCATTACCTGCGCGACCGCGACGTGCAGTACGAGGTGGGCTCGGGGCTGAACGTGGTGGAGAACTCCCACGGCATCCACGGCGAGATCCTCTAGGGCAAGACCGGCGAGCTGTCCTCCACCCGGCGCGAGGAGCAGGAGCTGACCATGCTCGCCCTGCACATCCTCCAGGTGTGCCTGGTGTACGTGAACACGCTGATGCTCCAGGAGGTGCTGGCCGAACCCGAGTGGCAGGACGCGCTGACGGCCAAGGACCGGAGCGGGCTCACGCCGCTGTTCTCCTCGAACATGAACCCCTACGGCGACATCCGCCTGAACACGGGCAACCGCCTGGCCCTGGGCGGCTGACCCCCACCGTCGTGCATGGCTGGATCTTGGAGATCATTAAGATACGGCCATGACGAAGACGCATGCGGTGGCCGTACTGGCTTTCGAAGGAATGGCACCCTTCGAGCTGGGCGTGGTGGTGGAGGTCTTCGGCCTGTCCCGGCCCGAGCTGGAAGACCTGCCCTGGTACGAGCTGCGGGTTTGCGCCGAACAGCCCGGCCGGGATCTGCGGGCGGTCGGCGGGTTCACGCTGCGCGTCGAGCACGGGCTCGATGCGCTGGACACGGCGGACACGGTGATCGTGCCAGGGGTGGCCAAGGCTGGGGCGGAAGTCTCACCCGCCCTGGTGGAAGCGCTGCTGCAGGCCCATACGCGAGGGGCGCGCTTGGTGTCGGTCTGCTCAGGGGCGTTCGCGCTGGCCGCGACCGGCCTGCTGGAGGGCCGACGCGCCACCACCCACTGGCGCTACGCCCGCACGCTTGCCGAACGGCATCCCGAGATCGAGGTCGACCCCGACGTGCTGTACGTCGACAACGGCGATGTCCTCACCAGCGCGGGCAGCGCAGCCGGTATCGACCTGTGCCTCTACCTGGTCCGGGCCGATCACGGTGCGGCCGTCGCCAACGCGGTGGCGCGCCGCTTCGTCGTTCCGCCGCACCGCGAGGGCGGGCAGGCCCAGTTCATCGAGGCGGCGGTGGGGGAGATCGGCCCCGAGGACGACGGCGTCACACGGAGCATGAACTGGGCGCTGCGTCACCTGCACACACCGGTGTCCGTGCCCGCCCTGGCCCGGGCCGCGCGCATGTCGGAGCGCTCGTACTTGAGGCACTTCACCCGCCGCAACGGCGTGAGCCCCATGCGCTGGGTCATCGCCCAGCGGGTGGCTGCCAGCCTGCCGCTGCTCGAGTCCGGCGAGGGCACCGTGGACGAGGTCTCCGCCGCGGTCGGCTTCGACAGCACTGCGACGTACCGGCACCACTTCACCCGCCAGATGCGTACGACGCCGACGGCCTACCGCAAGACGTTCACCCGCGTCCCCACGCACCCCTGAGGGTCGCTCCGCACAACTGGCGAAATCTTCGCGACTTAAGGCGTTTACGCCACTCGCAGGGCGGGCTCAAAGATCAAAGGATGGAGTCATCGTCGGCCGGGGAAACCCGGCACGGCCCACCAGACCCCGCCCCGACCAACAAGAACAAGAGGTACCCGCCCTATGCCTGCCACCGCTTCCACCGAGATCACCAGCGCCGTCCTGAACAAGCCCGCCGCCGCTCCGGCCGAAGCCGCCGCCCACTTCGCCGCCCGTCTCGCCTTCGAGTCGGATGTCTCCGACGTCCACGCCGATCTGGAATCGGGCGCACCCGGCGTCGTGGTGGTCGACACCCGCAGCGATGCCGCCTGGGACCAGGGCCACATCCCCGGCGCCCTTCACATCCCCACCGCACGGATCGCCGACCTGGCACCGCAACTGATCGACCCGGCCCAAACCGTGGTCACCTACTGCTGGGGCCCCGGCTGCAACGGCGCGACCCGCGCGGCGCTGGCCTTCGCCCGCCTCGGCTACCAGGTCAAGGAAATGCTCGGCGGCTTCGAGTACTGGGCACGCGAGGGCTTCGCCTACAACTCCGCCACCAGTGTCGAGCAGCGCCCTGTCGACGACCTGACCGCCCCGCGCTCGGGCATCTCCTGCGCATGCTGAAGGACACTGCACGGCCGGGCGGCGTGATCCGTCCGGCCACCGCGGCAGACCTGCCAGCGATAGCCCGGCTGTGCGCCGCCCACGCTGCCTTCGAGCGCGCCGAACCCGTGCCCGCTGACCTCGCCACCCGCCTGGAACCCGTGCTGTTCTCGGCACATCCGAGAGCATGGTGCCTCGTAGTCGACCACGGAGGCGAACTGATCGGTTATGCCACCTACTCCCGGGAGTTCTCCACCTGGCAGGCAACCGACTACGCCCACCTTGACTGCCTGTTCGTCACCGAACCGCACCGAGGAGGGGGCTGGGGGCACGCCTTGCTCAACGCCGTGAAGGACGCGGCAGCAGCCCGCGGCGCCGCACAAATACAGTGGCAGACGCCCGACTGGAACACCGACGCCATCCGCTTCTACCACCGTGCGGGAGCCCAAGCCCGACCCAAGGTCAAGTTCTCACTCCCCACTCGCCCAGCACAAAACCCGACCCGAGCGACCGTGGGTGGTCACGCCGCCTGGCTGTAGCCGTCCGGCACCTTGCCGGTATTCGCCACGGAACGGGCTGAAGTCGATGTCCGGGTGGGGGCCGAGACTGGATTGCTACAGGATTCATAAGCCAGGTGACAGATGGCCCGTCCCGCACCGGAGCGTCGCGGGCCACGGTGCGCAGGAACCGCAACAGCGCGCGCTGGTCCAGGGCGCCGGCTTCCCTGGCGGCGGCGAGCCAGACCAGGAACGCGGCGGTGCTGCGCCGGTACTTGTCGCGGGTGGACGTCCCTAGGTCGGTGGCCGAGACGAGGCGGTCGATGAAGGAGGCGAATCCGGTCGCGAGGTCATCGGGAAGGTCCACGGGCCAGCGGGGCCGCCCGGTCCGTGTGTTTCCAGAAGTACGGCACTCACCGCGAACCCCGGCTAAGTTACTCGCAGGTTACTCGGCATTTGGTGACACGCTCCTTACCAACACCCCAGGTAGGAGGCGTGCAGGACCAGTTCGGCCTCGGCCAGGGCTTCCATGGCGGCGTCGGTGCGCGGCGCCTGGGCCAGGAGTTGGCGTTGCACGTGGTCCTCGGCCCGCAGGGCGGGGTGGGTGTAGGTGGCGGCGGCGGTCTCGTCCAGCCCGTGGATATCCAGGGCGTTGCCGTAGTGCAGGGCCGTCCACTGCGCCTCGGCCGGGACCAGCCACGTGTCGGCGTCGGGGTCCTGTCCGGCCAGGACGTCGGCCAGCTCCTGGAGGGCGGCCGGGAGCGGTGGCGGGGTGGGGTCGGTGCGGGCGAGGGTGTCCAGCAGGGCACTCAGGTGGCGGGGGTCAACGGCGACGGTCTCGGCGAACACGTCGGTCCTCCTTCTTCTTCGGGGGCGGGGTGTCAGATGCTGATCATCAGCCGGTGGCCGGTGTGCAGGACGCCTTCGGCGCGGTAGCCCGACCAGCCGTGAGGATCCGGGACCCTCATCACTGCGTGCTCGGCCAACACCGGCTCCAGGACGGACTCGTGCACCCGCGCCAGCGCCCACAGCCCGGCGCCGTCCTGGGTCTCCTCCAGCACGGCGGGGGTGTTCTCCCGAACGCACGGCAACAGGACAAGTAACCGGTGAGTAACTACGGGGCTGAGGAACAAGCGAGCAGGATCCGGCGCTAAGCCGTTCCTCCCTACTCGTAGCTTCTGGGGGCATGCCGGTTGAGTTCCTCACTGATGAGCAGGCGGCCCGCTATGGCCGCTACGCCGAGCCGCCCTCGCGCGCGCACCTGGACCGCTTCAGGACCTGCTGATGACCACCAAGCTTCTGGCTCAGGCCGAGCGCGAGTCGATCAAGGAGAAGGTCAAGCGAAGGTGCGGGGGGATCGGGGGGTTGTCGGGGCGTCGGCTATGGGCATGCGCGGTCTCCTCTGTCGCTGTGGATTCCGGCCTCCCGGGGTGGGGGAGCGGGGGCGGAGGCGCGGAAAGGACCGTGCTCCATGACGACACACGCGCTGTCACACCCCAACCACCGCGCGGTGAACGTTGCACTTCGTATGGGAACCGTGTGTTCACCGGTGGTCACGTAGGTGGGTGGGGTGGGGCGGCTGGCCGGGGGCGGGGTGCTCGCGAGGGCCTGGAGGCGGCCCGTGCCGCCGGGAAAGCGCCTCGGGCGGCCCCCGGCGATGACCGGAGAGCAGGTGGCGCCGGTAGTCGCGCACCGCGCAGTCGCGGGTGCGCGCCTCGGCCAGGGCGCCGACGTGCTGGTCGTCTCCCGTGGCGGCCAGCCAGGACAGGTAGTCCTCGACGCGCTCGCGGTAGGTGTCCTTGGACCTCTCGGCCAGGCCGGTGGTGGCGATCCAGGCGGTGTACCCGGTACGCGCCAGCTCGACCGCGACGGGCAGTGGGATTGGGATGTCGTCCCGGCTCCGGCCAGGGGCGGCGTGTTCGGTGCTCATGTCGTGGGCTCCGCGGCGGAACGCGGGAAGCGCTTTGGAAGTTGGGTCCCGCTGTCGGCATCGAGCCGCGGCAGGGCGCGCAGGTCCAGTTCCAGCGGCGGTTCGGGCCACAACCGGGTGACCAGGCCGGCGTCCGCGGCGGGGTTCTCGGCCGACTGCCCGGGGTGGTACATGACGTGGAGCAGCAGGCTCCACCGGTTGGGCAGGCTCAGCTCCACCATCCCGCTGCGTACACCGTGTTCGAGTAGTACCCAGCCGTTCGGAAGAGCGACAGGACCGTGTTTCGCCGCCTGGCGCGACGACGGAACCGACCAGACCATCCACGACCTCCTGCGCCAGCATACGCGCGAGAAGCGGGGACGGTTATCCGACCCGAGCCTGGTCGTGCTGGACACCCGGAGCATCCGCGCCGCGGCCGCCGTCCCCTCCGACACCGCCGGCAACGACGCGGGCTAACGCGTCACCGCCCGGACCGACACCGTGGAAACCGCCCTGGTCGACCAGGGCTTCAAGAGCGCCGTCGTGGACCACGGCGCCGCGTTGGGCATCGGCGTGGACATCGTGCAACGCAACCCGGCCGACCGGGGGTTCGTTCCCCAGCCCAAGCGGTGGGTCATCGAGCAGACCTACGGCACCCTGGCCCCGCACCGGCGCCCGGTCCGCGACTACGAGCACCGGCCCGCCAGTTCCGAGTCGCGCGTGTACTGGGCGATGAGCGACGTGATGGCCCGACGCCACACCTCCAGCCCCTCTTGGCGCGGCGCATGAGCGGCCGCGAGGCGAAACCGCTGCTGGCGGCCGTCGATGCGCGCGAGCGGGCGCTGTGCCGCGAGGCCGAGCAGACCCGGGCCCGTATCGAGGAGCTCACCGCGACGCCAGCAGAAATCGACGAGGCGATCGCGCATCTGCGGATCACCCGCACGACCCTGCTCTCCCTGGTCGGCGAGGACGGCGCCGATCCAGCGGAGCCGCCTGCCGTGCTGCCCGACCATCCGGCCTACCGACAGATCATGGATGCGTTCGCCGACCTCGTCCGGCCGCTGCGCGCGCGGGACCTGTGTCAGAGCCTGGACCTGCCCATCGTGTCCAAGAACGTCGAGAACACGCGCTCCAAGCTCAAACGCCTGGTCAGCCGCGGCATCCTCGTCGAGACCAAGCCGGGATTGTTCTCCCAGCACCGCCCATAGCCCACCAGCGGCCGCCAGACCAGCCGGCCTTGTCCAATCCCTGCGGAGAAGGGGACATCAACCCACGAAACGCCCTCTGAGGGAACAGGTGGGATCGGGTGGGCGACCTGCGGCCCTCCGCGCCGATCAGGACATCGCCCCGAGCCTTGGTGCCGTCGGTGAAGGTCACCTCCACCGCCTTGGGCGTCTGTTCCAGCGTGTGCAGGCGCTTGCCGTACACGAGTTCCACACCCTGCTCGTGGATCTGGTCCAACAGGATGTTCATGAAGGTGGAGCGGTCGATGCACCGCGCCCCGGCGGAGTTGCTCTTCTCCAGGTCGAAGGGCACGTGGACGATCTCCCGTCCGGTGTCACCCCCGAGGGTGAAGAACCGGTCGGGCATCGGCAGGCTGCGTTCCACGACCTGAGGGAGCAGTCCCATCAGGTCCAGGACCCGCTGGCCCTGTGCTCCCAGATGAAGAAGCTGGCGCCGGCGTGTTCGGGCTGGGCCTCGTAGACGGTGGCGTCGATGCCGGCCTTGTTCAGGCACAGGGCCGCGGTCAGGCCCGCGACCCCCGCTCCAGCGATGAGTACGTGGTCGGTCTCGCTCATGGGTCCTCCGTTTCACGGTGCGTGGATGCCGGGTAGGGCAGATCACCTTCCATGAATGAGACATTATAGTCTCATGTGGGGTACTTTTGACTCATGAAGAACGAACGAGAGGACATGCTGCTCGCGGCAGCCGACTTCTTGGGGCGGCGCCCCAACGCCAACCAGGACGAGATCGCCAAGGCAGTGGGCGTGGGGCGGGCGACGCTGCACCGCCACTTCCCCGGGCGGGCCGCCCTCGTGCAGGCGGTCTCGGACATGGCCGGTCAGAAGATGTACGCGGCGGTCGAGACCTCCGCACTCGACCAGGGCGACTGCGTCTCGGCCGTGCGCCGCTTGGTGGCGGCTTTGGAGGACAACGCTCCCTACCTGGCGCTGCTCCACACGCTGAGCCAGGACCTCGACCCGGACCTGGAAGACCCGGTGTGGGATGACATCGACCAGGCCGTCACCAGCCTGTTCGAACGCGGCCAGGCCAGCGGCGAGTTCACGCCGCTCCTGAGCGCTGCCTGGATGTCCGAAGCCCTCTACAGCCTGGTCGCGGGAGCGGCCTGGGCCATCCAGAGCGGCCGGTGCGCCCAACAGGACTTCACCCCGATGGTCACCTCCATGGTGCTCACGGGCACGACCCATCACCGCAACGACGGACAGTGACCACGATGACCCCAACACCCACGGCCGACCCGTGCCAAATCGCCCAGGTCACCAGAACCCGGGACGTGCGGCCCGGAGGCACCGCCGCGCCGACGAACGCATCCCCGCAGGAGAACCCGTGACCACCCCACGCGCTTCCGACACCCCGAGCGCCACCGCCGCACACCTCTCGCCTGGCCGCCGCTGGGCCGCCCTGGCCGTGCTCGCAGCGAGCCTGCTCGTGGTGGTCATGGACATGACCATCCTCAACGTCGCGCTCCCCGAGATCTCCAGAGCGCTCTCCCCGACCGCGGCCCAGCAGCTGTGGATCGTGGACATCTACGCGCTGGTCCTGGCCGGGCTCCTGGTCACCATGAGCACACTCGGCGACCGGTGGGGCCGCAAGCGCATGCTCCTGATCGGCTTCGCGATCTTCGGCGGAGCCTCCATGCTGATCGTGGTGGCCCAGTCGGCACCCATGGTGATCGCGGTGCGCGCCCTGTTGGGTGTGGGCGGGGCGATGATCATGCCCGCCACGCTGTCGATGATCCGCAGCCTGTTCTCCGACCCGGGCGAGCGCGCCCGAGCCCTGGGCATCTGGGCGGCGGTCGCCTCCATGGGTGCGGCCGTGGGCCCCATCGTGGGCGGGCTGCTGCTGGAGCACTTCACCTGGCATGCCGCGTTCCTGGTCAACGTGCCACTGATGGGCGCGGCACTGCTGGCCGGTGTGCTCCTGCTCCCCGAGGCCCGTAACCCCGATCCGGGCCGCTGGGACGCTCTGGCCACCGTTCTGTCCATCACGGGCATGGCCGCCCTGATCTGGGGTATCAAGCGCGTCGCCAAGGAAGGCCCCACCGACGCCTTGGCGCTCGCGGCGGTGGGGGTGGCGCTGGCCCTGCTGGTCTGGTTCGTGGTGCGCTGCCTGAACAGTGACTCGCCGCTGCTGCGGGTGCGCCTGTTCGCCTCGTCCTCCTTCACCGCCGGAACCGTGGCGGCGCTGTTCGCCACGTTCGCCATGGGCGCATCCCTGCTGCTCACGGCGCAGTGGCTCCAGCTCGTGCAGGGGATGTCGCCCCTGCAAGCCGGCTTCGCTCTGGTGCCGATGGCCGTCGCGGCCGCGGTGTTCTCGCCGCTGGCCCCGATCCTGGCCCAGCGCATCGGTGCCCGCACCGTCCTGGTGGGCGGCCTGGCCCTGTCCGGCGCGGGTTTCGCCGCCCTGGCTCTGGCCCCCGAACCGCTCACCTACACACCGATCGCCATCTGCCTCACCCTGCTCGGTGCGGGCATGGGATCACTGGCCATCGCCTCGGCGGTCATCATGTCGGGCACCCCGGCCGAACACGCGGGCAGCGCCGCCGCCATCGAGGAGACCGCCTACGAACTGGGCGCGGTCCTGGGAATCGCCGTCCTGGGCAGCATCGCGTCAGCCCTGTACCGCGCCGAACTATCGTCCGCCGACCTGGCCGCAGCCGGACTGGAACCGGCCCAGGTGGGGGTGGCCCAGGAATCCCTGGGCGGCGCCCTGCACGTCCTGTCCGGCCTGGGCTCCTCCGGGATCGAGGCCGTCGCCCAGGCTCAGGCGGCCTTCACCCACGGGCTGATGCTCGTCGGCGGGATCGGGGCCGTGGCCATGCTGGTCTCGGTCATCGTGGTCTTCGCCCTGACGCCCAAGGACCTGGACGTCACCAAGGGCCACTGAGAGCCAGGCATCGCTGTTAGCCGCCCCGACCAGACACAGGTATGCCTGCACCACACAAGTTGGGTCACCAGGCCCGACTGGATCGCGCCTGATCGCCCAGGGGTGCCACGCCACTGGCCTGTTCTGAGGAGCAGGGGCGATCGGCCGTCCACGGAGATCGGGGGTTGAGGTTCCTGCGAGTGGGATCCGGCGCTCAGGACACGGTCGCCCTGCGGCATAGCGTCGTACTTCTGGAAAGGACCGCGCCGTGCCTCTGCACGCCCAGGCCCGTGCCTCCCTGGAAGAGCTGCTGGACGAGCTTGGCCGGCCCGCCGCGGGGCCGCTGATCCGCAACCGCGACGGCGGGGCGCTGTCCACCCGGGCCGCGAACACCGCGGTGTGCGCGCTCGGTGCCGCGGCCGGGATCGGTCCGGCCGACGACGGCGAAGCGTTCGGCCCGCACGTGCTGCGCCATACCTTCGGCACCGACCTCGTGCGCGGCCGCGGCGACCTTGCCTCCGCACCGGTCGACGTGGTCCTGGTCGCCGAGCTGATGGGGCATTCCGACCTCGACACCACTCGCCGCTACACCCTGCCCAGCGAGGCCGACAAGACGGCCGCCCTGGACGCGCTCACCGTTGACCGGTGAGCGGCCGGAGGGCTACCGCTAAATCCTGTAGTAATCCTCCTCGCCCCCCGCACCGGTCTGCTGTGCCAGCCTCCGCAGCGAGACGACGGGGTCAGCCCGGTCTCGTGTCGTGGTGCCCCTTCGCTCGCTTCCGCTGTGCGCGCGGTCGCGGCTGAGACCCGCACGGACGCCGTCGGCCGCCGGTGTTCGCGTCCGGTGTGTCCGGGTGCCGGGCGGCGGCGGTTGTGGATCCGTAGGGGCCAGCGTCTCCCGTAGCGCCCTGAGGGGCGGGACGTCGGCTCCGTGTCGGCTCTTTCGCCTCGGTGAATCACCGGTGGCAGAGCGTGCGCTGAGCGTGTCCGGTGCGGGGCGGTGCCGGTCGGGGGCTGGCTCAGGTGGTGTGGATGTGGATCTCGACGGGCGGTTCGAGGGCGGGGGCGCATTCGACGTGGCTGAGGTCGGTGACGACGGTGTCGGCGTGGCCGTGGAGCTGGTCTGCGGCGGTGGTGGTGGTGACGGCGACGGTGCGGGTTCCGGCGGCGCGGGCCGAGGCGAGTCCGGCGGGGGCGTCTTCGAACGCGATGGTGTGGGCGGGGTCGGCGCCGAGGCGGCGGGCGGCGGTGAGGTAGGGCTCGGGGGCGGGTTTGCCGGTGGTGACGTCGTCGGCGGTGATGAGCAGTGGGGGGTCGATGCCGACGGCTTTGATGCGGGCTTCGGCGAGGGGGCGGGTGCAGGAGGTGACGACGGCCCAGGCGTCGTCGGGGAGGCTGGCGAGGAGTTCGCGGGTGCCGGGCAGGACGCGCAGGTCGGGGGCGCGGTCGATTTCGAGTTGTTCGAGGCGGTCGGTGGCCGCGGCGACGGTGTCGGCGGGCAGGAGCTGGGCGGCGATTTGGCGGGCGGGGATTCCGTGGCCGATCACCTGGTCGAAGCGGGTGCGGTCGATGTCGTATTCGTCGACCCATTGGTCCCAGCATTGCTGGATGGCGGGGCCGGAGTCGACGAGGGTGCCGTCCATGTCGAACAGGAGCGCCTGTGCACTGATCATCACGGTGGTGAGTCTAGGTGGCGGGGGCGGTGGTGTGTGCGTGTGTGCGGATGTTGGGCGGGTCATGTCGGGGTGGTGCGGTCAGGGAGCGGGGTCGTGGCGGGTGCGGTCGTCGAGCATGGGGGTGGCGGTGGGGTGTCGGGGCGGGGGGTTGGGGTGGCGTAGGGAGGCGACGTCGGCGGCGTCGACGATGATGCGGGTGAAGTTGTCGGGTTGGTCGAGGCTGACGAGGTGGCCGGCGCGGGGGACGTTGAGCAGGCGGGCGTCGGTGCAGGCGTCGAAGAAGCGTTTTTCGTGGATGCGGAAGTGGTCGCGGGCTCCGTTGATGAGCCAGACGGGGCCGGGGTAGGTGCCGAGGGCGGTGAGGACGTCCATGTCGGCGACTTCGTCGATGACGGCGCGGGCGGCTTCCATGGCCAGGCCTCCGTCGAGGGCGGCTTTGGCGCCGTGGCCGAGGGTGAGGCGGTGGAAGCGTTCGTTGACGGCGTGGCCTTTGTCGGGGAGGCGGTCGAGGAGGGCGGTGGGGATCCGGTAGACCTGCGCGAGGGTTTGGACGGGGCGGGCGGTGCATCCGGCGGCGACGAGTCCGGCGGTTTTGTGGGGGTGGGCGGCGGCGGTGGCGATGGCGACGAAGCCGCCGAGGCTGAGTCCGACGACGAGGGCGCGGCCGCCGAGGGTGTCGATGGCGTCGTGGACGGTGCGGACGGCGGCGTCGAGGGTGAAGTCTTCGCCGCGGCGGCTGCCGTGTCCGGGCAGGTCGCAGGCGAGGGTGTGGCGTCCTTGGTCGGTGAGGAGGTCGAGTTGGGGCTGCCACATGCTGCTGGAGAGGCGGAGGCCGTGGACCAGGACGATCGGCAGGCTCATGGGCGGCCCTTCGGGTCGGTGGGCGGGTGGGTGGGTGGTCATGGGGTGTAGGTGACGGTGACGGGTGCGTGGTCGGACCAGCGGGTGTCGTGGGTGGGGGCGCGTTCGACGCGGGGGCGGGTTGCGGTGGCGGCGAGTTCGGGAGTGGCGAGGTGGTAGTCGATGCGCCATCCGGCGTCGTTGTCGAAGGCGCGGCCGCGGTAGGACCACCAGGTGTAGGGACCGTTTTGGTGGGGGTGGAGGTGGCGGATGACGTCGGTGGTGCGGGTGTGGTCGAGGAGTCGGGTGAGCCAGGCGCGTTCGTGGTCGAGGAATCCGGAGTGGGTGCGGTTGTTGCGCCAGTTTTTGAGGTCGGGGGTGTGGTGGGCGATGTTGAGGTCGCCGCAGAGGAGGAAGTGGCGGCCGTGGGCGGTGGTGTCGCGGGTGCGGTGGGTGAGGTAGGTCAGGAAGGCGTCCATGAAGCGGTGTTTGGTGTCTTGGCGGGAGGTGCCGACGTCGCCGGAGGGCAGGTAGATGCTGGCGAGGGTGAGGTCGCCGATGTCGGCTTCGATGTAGCGGCCGGCGGTGTCGAATTCGGGGGTGTGGAAGCCGATGCGGTGGGTGGTGGGCGGGGTTCGGGTGTAGATGGCCACGCCGGAGCGTCCGGGTTGGTCGGCGGGGGCGAGGAGGAGGTGGTAGCGGGGGTGGTGGGTGAGGGTGGTGGGCAGTTGGTCGTGGCGTGCGCGGGTTTCTTGGAGGCAGACGATGTCGGCGTCGGTGGTGTCGAGCCAGTCCAGGATTCCTTTGCGTGCTGCTGCGCGGAGGCCGTTGACGTTGACGGTGGTGATCGTCGTGGGCACGTCGGTAAGCGTAGTCAATCGGTCGGTGGGGCGGGGTCAGGTCGGTGTGGGGGGTGTCTGGGTGAGGTCGCGCAGGGTGGTGTAGGTGCGGTTGGAGCGTGCGGCGTCGCGTTGGGCGGAGGCGGTGGTGTC